>JASLOE010000003.1 GCA_030745655.1 Nitrososphaerales archaeon
TTACACTTAGGATCGGCTAACTCCTGGTCGACGACGCGTTGCCAGGAAAACCTTGCCCATACGGTGGTCGGGATTCTCACCCAACTACGCTGCTACTACCGCCAGGATCTACAATAGAAATCGGTCCACAGGACTTCACAGCCCTACTTCTACCCAACCTCTACGCCTACCTACCACACACAAGAATAACTTGTGGTCCAGAGTATCGGCAATCGACTTTAGCCCCGTCCATTTTCGGGGCCCCCAAGCTCGGCAGGTGAGCTGTTACGCACTCTTTAAAGAGTGGCTGGTTCTAAGCCTATCTTCCTGCTGTCTTGGCTCAAAGACGCCCTTTTGTTTGACACTTAGTCGATATTTGGGGGCCTTAACTCCAGTCTGGGTTGTCCCCCTCTCGGTTGTGAGGCTTACCCCACACAAACCCGCATCCAGGCTTCTACCGCACCAACACCTTCGGAGTTCGAAACGAAAGGAGGATCTTTCGATCCCTTACTTTCACATCGGTGCTCTACAGCGTTGGCAACGTCTGCCTAGGCCGGGCTACGACCCGCTTCGGTAGGAACTAGCTATCACCGAACTAGATTGGCTTTTGGCCCCTTGCCCCAAGTTACAGGACCGAGTTGCACGTCAGGACCCCTTAGGACCTCCACCAGGCTTTCGCCCAGCTTCATCCAACTCAGGGCACGATCGTCCGGTTTCTAGTCTTATCGTTATGACTAAAGGCCCTTTCAGACCCATTTCCTCACAGTAAAAATACTGCTGTAAAAATTTGGTTTCCCTTCGCTTTCAGGTTTAAAGCCCTTAGGCTTGCCATAACAATAAACTCCCTGGCCCGTGTTTCTAGACGGAAAGTATCACCCTGGGGTCATAATAGGTCTCCATAAGACCATCCCGAAGGACGATCAAGAAAACCAGTAAACCCCTTTCAGGCAATACACGTCTGTAACCGTCTGGTTTCAGTCACTTTTCACTCCCCTTTCAGGGTACTTTTCAGCTTTACCTCACGGTACTATTACACTATCGGTCTTGAGAAGTGTTTAGCCTTGGAGGCTGCTTTCCCCCATATTCCCTAGCCATTGCCGAGGCCAGGTACTCTAGCTAACAGCACATCACTCTTTTTCCTAAACTTACGAGAATATCACCCTCTATGTTAGGCCTTTCCAGGCCACTTCAGTCCAAAAAATAGAGAGAAGCAAACACTGCCAGCATACCCCACATCTCCTACAAATCACTTTACAGGATTCGGTTTGGGCAGACCCCGTTTCGCTCGCCGCTAATTAGGGGATCTCAATTGATTTCTTTTCCTCCTCCTACTAAGATGCTTCAATTCGGAGGGTTCACGATCCTTACGGATCATCAGTATGCCCGAAGACATTCTGATAGGAAGTCCCATTCGGGCATCTCTGGATCAAAGGCTGCCTGCGCCTACCCAGAGCTTATCGCAGCTTGCCACGCCCTTCATAGTCTCTCAAGCCAAGCCATCCACCAGACGGCGTCAGCGTGTCAGAGATTCTTCTACGGTTGCTTGCGCGACTATGTATGGCGATAATTGTGAATATAATCCACTACGCCCTTCATTCAACAAGTTTACTTGTTGAATTGCATTCAAATTTCCAAACTAATAACCATTACACAATCTAACCGCACTATCTTTCTAAGGAGGTGATCCGGCCGCAGGTTCCCCTACGGCCACCTTGTTACGACTTCTCCCCCCTTGCCAAGCTCAGGTTCGATGACGTCAATTAGGCGTCACCTCGCCCAAACCTAACTCGGGTGAAGCGACGGGCGGTGTGTGCAAGGAGCAGGGACGTATTCATCGCGTGGTGATGACACGCGGTTACTAGGGATTCCAGATTCATGAGGGCGGGTTGCAGCCCTCAATCACAACTGAGGTAGAGTTTGGGGATTGCCTCCCTCTTTCGAGGTAGGAACCCATTGTCTCTACCATTGCAGCCCGCGTGTGGCCCGGGAGTTTCGGGGCATACTGACCTGCCGTTGCCCCTTCCTTCCTCCGCCTTAGCGGCGGCAGTCCTGCCAACTAGCTCCATTTCCCCGAGGGGTAATGGTAGCAATTAACAGTAGGGGTCTCGCTCGTTGCCTGACTTAACAGGACACCTCACGGCACGAGCTGGCGACGGCCATGCACCTCCTCTCAGCTTGTCTAGTAAAGTCTTCAGCTTGACTTTCATTCTGCTGTCTCTCCCGGTAAGGTTCCCGGCGTTGACTCCAATTGAACCGCAGGCTTCACCCCTTGTGGTGCTCCCCCGCCAATTCCTTTAAGTTTCAGTCTTGCGACCGTACTCCCCAGGCGGCGAGCTTAACGGCTTCCCTGCGGCACCGGAATGGTACGGAACCATTCCGTCACCTAGCTCGCATCGTTTACAGCTGGGACTACCCGGGTATCTAATCCGGTTCGCTCCCCCAGCTTTCATCCCTCACCGTCGAGCGCGTTCTGGTAGACCGCCTTCGCCACTGGTGGTCTTCCATGGATCAGAGGATTTTACCCCTACCCATGGAGTACCGTCTACCTCTTCCGCCTCCTAGCCCCGTGGTATCTCCTGCAGCTCAACGGTTAAGCCGTTGAATTTAACAGAAGACCTGCGGAGCAGGCTACGGATGCTTTAGGCCCAATAATCATCCCGACCACTCGGGGAGCTGGTATTACCGCGGCGGCTGACACCAGACTTGCCCTCCCCTTATTCTTCAGGCTTTTTACACCTGACAAAAGCTATCCTCAGCGGATAGCACTCGAAGTAGCCTCGTCGCACTTTCGTGCATTGCGAAGGTTTCGCGCCTGCTGCGCCCCGTAGGACCTGGACTCTTTTCTCAGTGTCCATCTCCGGGCTCCTTCTCTCAAAGCCCATACCGGTTACAGGCTTGGTGGGCTATTACTCCACCAACAACCTGATCGGACGCAGTCCCATCCTGAGGCAAACAAATGAACATGCTCATCCTTCCTTTGGAACAAGATCCATTCCAGGGGTCTTGATCTATCGTGGTTTAATCCCAGTTTCCCGGGGTTATCCACGTCTTCAGGGTAGGTTAACAACGTGTTACTGAGCCGTACGCCACGCCAATCACATAGTTGAAAGGCGTTCGACTAACATGGCTTAGTCCCACTTCGATAGCAGTCGGGTCCGGCAGGATCAACCGGAGTCGAGAGTACGGTTAGATTTTTGTGGGGTTATTAGCTTATGTCAGATTCAACGTTATTGAATCTCCATTTTTGTTTACGTATCTGGAGGTCCATATTTCATAGCTCGGGCTGTGCCCATTCACTTGACATGAACGCCGCCAAACTGATACGCAGCCTCCGAAACTAGATTTGTCGTTATAAGCTTTGCCCATTAATTCTTTAGTTAATTTTACATCATTACATGAAATATTTTCTAATTTCGATCACTATTAAATCATGACATTATTTTCATTTGTGAATATTACTAACTTATCGTTAGTTAGAAGATTATGTTCTATTTTAATTTAATTTCTCGTGCAGCTTCTGATAATACTTCTGAAAAAGTAGGGTATGGATGCACGATATCAGAGATATCTTTTGCTGTTGCACCCAACTTTATTGCAAGGGTAGCTTCTGAAATAACCTCTGAAGCACACTCTCCAATAATTTGTACGCCCAAAACTTTTTTGGATTTGAAATCAACAAGTATTTTGGCGAAACCTTGAGTTTCACCAATTATCAACGATTTAATATTTTTATTCATTTTTGATTTTCCAATTATTACATCGAATCCTTTACTCTTAGCCATTTTCTCATTCAAACCAACAGTAGCAACTTGAGGATGAGAATAGATACATCTCGGAATTGCCAGTCCATCATATACAGTATCAAGTCCCAATGCATTTTCAGTAGCTACAGTACCCTGGATTGATGCTACATGAGCCAATCCACCACCTACAACATCGCCGACTGCAAAAATTCCTTTTATGCTTGTAGCCATATTCTGATCAACTTGGATTAAACCATTTGAAGTAGATATAGAAAGTGCATCAAGTCCAATATTTTTAATATTAGGTTTACGTCCCATAGCCACTACAACTATTTCAGTCACTAGTTTCTTTTTATTCCCGTTTTGCTGAATTGAGACAGTTTTAACACCATCACTTTCTGATATTTCTGAAACAATTGTTTTTAAAAAAACATTTACACCACTTTCACATAGAATATTTTCAAGAACCTTACCGACATCGTCATCCTCAAGTGGGAGAAGATGGTCCTTAGCCTCAACCAAAGTTACATCTGTCCCCATATCCCGAAAAATATTTGCAAACTCTACCCCTTCTGGTCCCCCTCCAATTATCACTATGCTTGTTGGTACTCGTTTAATATTAGGAATATACTCTGTGGTATCAGCATACAGTACTCCAGGGATAGATGGAATTGATGGACTAGATCCAGTAGCAATTATTATTGCATTCGAATTGATTTTAAGCGGTCTTTTTTTTCTATCCACCTCAACAATCCCAACTGAAGATAGTCTTCCATGACCATAAACCACTTTGATTCCATTCCTTTTCAAAAGTTTTTCCAATTCTGTAACCATGTCATTTATCAAAGAATTCTTATGATCTAGAAGATGTTTAATGTCTAAGTGAGATGTACCCCTTATGGTACCTGCCTTTACAGCATTATCCACTTGTTTCAGAATACCAGTAGTGTAAAGAAGTAACTTGCTTGGAATACACCCAATATTCAAACAAATTCCACCTAATTTTTCTTTCTCAATAAGTACCACATCTGCATCAAGCTGGGCACCCCTTAAAGCTGCAGAATACCCACCGGGTCCACCTCCTATTACAGTTAGAGTTGTGTTCAATATTTCTGCGTCTACCAACTCTATCACCAGAATTCTAAAATTGAATAATTCTCCTAATATCATATCCAATTAGAGAAGTTTCAAGGAGCTTGTGATTTTATCTATATTTGATGAATAATCTGGGCCAATACCAACACATGTAACAGTTTCAGGAGGGAGCTGCGTTAATCCCATATCTTCTATTATTGCCGTAACCAAGCCTCCTGTTTCAGCCAATAATTGAATATTCATAAGGGAATCAAGACTATTAACTTTCACTACAACCTTGGCTTGTCCAGTTGAAGTCCACTCCTTGTAAACACTTTTTCTAGTTTTCCTAGTTTTTTCTGCAGCTAAAACAGCTGCGTGTGCTACTTGAGCTGATAATTTTCCTTTCCCCATCGCTAAATCAGATCTCACAACGATAACCTGTTTGATTTCTTGCGTCAAAGTTGAATATCATTTAAAATGTAGCTATGAATAAGCTTTGCCAAAAGACGTGAAAGTTCTGATGATTGACTGGGATGTTATTACAGTAGGTGGAAGTGTCTCTGGACTCTTAGCAGCCAAGGGTGTAGCGGATGCAGGTCACACAGTCCAGCTCCTAGAGAAAGACCTTGAGATCGGTATGCCTGAAAGATGTGATGGACTAGTTAGCATGAAATGCCTAGAAAAAATAGGGATAGCCCCAACAAATAACATTATTCAGAACATTATCAAGCGCGCAATCTTTTATTCTCCAAGTGGATTAACAGCTGAAATAGATGCAAGTAGGCAACGGGTATTAGTATTAGATAGAAGTCAATTTGACCGTGAATTAGCTAAGATAGCAAGTAAAACCGGCGTTGATATTAAAGTTGGGAATAAAGTCATTAATAATATAGAAAAAAATGGAGTAGTTCGAGTGAAATCTAAATCTGGTGTTCATACATCTAAATGGATAGTAAATGCTACTGGATATTCATCTTTGTCTAACAGAAAAATGACTATGCAGGCAGCAAAGTTTGAAGTTATTGGTAATTGGTTTGATCGTGATAGAGTTGAAATATATTTTGATCAAAAAAAATCTCCTGGTTATTTCATTTGGGTTATACCAATTAGTAATGATACTGCAAAAGTTGGAGCAGCTGGAAATGGAGTTAACCAGTTTAAAATTCTTGATGAGTTTATAACGGCTAAAGGAGGAACAGCTATTAAAAAAACGGCGGCTCAGATAGTTGTTGGTGGACCTATTGAGAATTTTATATCCGGACATATAGTTTCGGTTGGTGATGCTGCTGGTCAGGCCAAGCCAACTACAGGGGGAGGAATCTATAGCGGAGGAATAGGAGGCATGCTTGCGGGAAAATATTTAGGTGAAAGCCTATCCTCAGAAGACCCATCTAAAGTCATTGAATATGAGAATGATTGGAGAAATCTCTTCAATAAAGAATTTGGGTTATTATTTAGAGCTAGAAAAGTTCTTGAAAGGCTTGATAATAATAATATTGATAAGATATTTAGAGCAATATCATCATCAGATATACTTACAAAGATATCTTTAGAGAGTGATTTTGACTATCACTCAGTAGCCCTACTTAGAGCTCTTGGTTTGAAAAATATCTTCCAAATTGCTGACATTGTAACTGGAGAAAAGTTAGATCGTATAGGATCATTACTACGATTATCAAAAGACATTTATTTTAGATGATAGAGAATAATATTTTTATTAGTGAATGATGCATTAGAGTAATAATGAAAACCTTCTTTTTTAAGCAAAATAATCATCATATGTAATACTAGGTAAATACGATTTATCCATTAAAGATTAGGGATAGAACAAACTGTTTTAATAGATGATTATTAGGGTCAAAGTGAATAATATGTCTGAAAAGCAGCAAAGTGCTCAACTGCCGGTCTGTTCATCATGTAATAGGCCTATAATGCCAGGTGATAAAGCATCAAGATTCAATTGTCCAGAATGTGGAGACATTTTAGTATGGCGATGTGAAAAATGTCGAAAATTCTCTCGTGAATATCGGTGTATTAATTGTGGTTTTGAAGGTCCATAGGAGTCAGAAGTTTTGTCGTGTATTATTGCAAGATTAAAAATTCTCCCTACCGATGCTGGAATAAACAGTAATGATATTGTTGAATCTATTAAAAATAAATTACCAGATGGTGTATCTATTAAGAACCAGACTGAAGAACCATTGGCTTTTGGTTTGATAGAATCGATATTAGATATTCAATTAGAAGAGAAGGACGATGCAATGGAAAATTTAGAAGAATCTATTAGGTCATCACCCATAGTACAACAAGTTGTTGTACTGGGAATGAGCAGGAGTTCAACTACCATTAAATGATCTGGAAAATTTAGGGTAAAACTTATGCTTCTCATTTATTATTAAGCATTGAGACTGAGGAATCTCCATGGTTAAAGAGAAGCAAGAATCTATGGTTGAGCTGAAGGTAGCTGAAGCCAAACAGAGGGATGTAGGGAAATGTAGGGTGAGGATAGATATTGATAACTTGAATACTCTCAAGATAATAGCTGGAGATGTTGTGAAACTTACAGGTAAGCAGTCGACTGCAGCTACTGCTTGGCCTGCAGACCCTGACGACCAAAAGCTTGGAATTCTACGAATTGATGGTCAAACTCGAAAAAATGCCGGTGTAAGATTAAATGAGTTTATATCCGTAAGAAAAGAAAATATAAAGTTAGCACGAACTGTTACACTTGCACCTGTAGGAACAAGACTGACGATTGACAAAGATTTTTCAGGTTTTGTGAAAAATCGCCTGAAGGGTTTTCCTTTATCTGAAAAAGATGATATATCAGTTGTTGTTCTAGGTAACCCAATAATTTTTAACATATCGCAAGTAAAGCCAAAAGGTATTGTAAGAGTAGAGGAGAAATCACGAATAACAATTCTCGCAGAACCTTTAGCTGAAAGAAAAGTATCGTCCACTATAACTTATGACGAAATCGGTGGGTTAAAGGAGGAAATAGGAAGACTCCGTGAAATCGTTGAACTACCCCTTCGTCACCCAGAAATTTTCCAAAGGCTTGGCATAGAAGCTCCAAGTGGCATATTGCTTTTTGGTCCTCCAGGGTGTGGAAAGACTCTTTTAGCAAAAGCTTTAGCGAATGAATGTGAAGCTAGCTTCTTCTCAGTTAATGGTCCGGAGATTATGAACAAGTATTATGGAGAGACTGAAGCAAAATTGCGTGAGATATTCAAAGAAGCACGAGAAAATGCTCCAAGTATAATTTTTATTGATGAGATAGATGCAGTTGCACCAAAACGTGAAGACGTATTTGGTGATGTTGAAAAGAGGGTTGTAGCCCAGCTCTTAGCATTAATGGATGGTTTATCAGATAGAGGTGATGTGGTAGTTATGGGTGCAACCAATAGACCTGAAGGAGTAGACCCTGCATTAAGGCGCCCAGGGAGGTTTGATAGAGAAGCTGAAATAGATGTTCCGAATATTGAATCTAGGCTCGAAATTCTTCAAATACATACTCGAGGCATGCCACTTTCAAAGGATGTATCACTCAAAGGTCTAGCAAAACGTGTACACGGATATACTGGGGCTGATCTAAGATCTCTTTGCAGAGAATCAGCATTAAAGGCGTTAAGGCGATACATTCCAGATATTGATATTGAAAATGAGGTTATTGCACCAGAAGCTTTAGAAAAACTTAATGTTACTTCAGAAGATTTTCAAGAAGCCTTCAAAGAAATAGTTCCAACAGCAATGAGGGAATTCTATATTGAAACTCCTTCAATTGGTTGGAGTGATATAGGGGGATTAGATGATATTAAGAAAAAAATTAAAGATAATATAATTAGATCAATTAAACATCCAGAATGGTTTAGAAAAGCAGGAGTTAAACCTACTCGAGGTGTTTTATTGTATGGACCTTCAGGATGTGGTAAAACGCTTTTAGCACGATCCATTGCTGCAGAGAGTGAAGCTAATTTCATAACTATTCGCGGTCCTGAGGTCTTATCAAAATGGGTTGGAGAGTCTGAGAAAGCAATCCGTGAAATCTTTAGAAAAGCAAAGGCATCAGTACCCTGTATTGTTTTTTTTGATGAAATTGATTCAATTAGCAAATTCAGATCTAATGGAACCGAAAATGATGGTGTTGGAGAAAGAGTACTAAGTCAACTTTTGACGGAAATTGATAGTATTTACAATGTGGGAGATATTTTTGTGATAGCAGCCACTAATCGTCCAGACCTTCTTGACTCATCTTTAATACGTCCAGGAAGAATAGATCTCACCATATTTGTATCCCCACCTGATGAACAGAGTCGAGAATCTATTCTTCAAGTAATTACAAGAAAAATGCTTCTTGCAAAAAATATATCATTAGCTGATATCGCTAAAAAGGCAGATGGTTATTCTGGGGCAGACCTTGAATCACTCTGTAGAGAAACTGCTATATCAGCATTGAATAGGAGTACAAACAAATTAACCATAAAGAATCAAGATTTTGATTCTGCTTTCAATCAAGTTAAACCTTCAATTAACGCCAATATAATATCGTGGTACGAGTCTATTTATGAAAAGATGTCTAATCACTTACCAAAAAGGACTGAGAACGTTTATAGCTAAAGATCTTTAGAGAATATCTCTTAATTCTTTTAACAATGAGATATTAACCCCGACATGAGAACGAATAGGTGAATTTGGTGAAATAGCAACTATTGAATTGTGAATAATAGCTAATCCAAATGATTCGTTCTTTATTAGTGAGAAATATAATTCAGCTTCATCCGTTGTGAGGATTTTTTTAAGTGGGTCTTTCTGATTATCTATACATAGAATATGAATCCCAGCAGATTCTCTGAGATTTTTTCTGACCTTTTCTTGATCTAAAACTTGAATTCCTGAAATGATATTTAAAAAATTATATATCTCATTAATGGAGAGATTATATTTGTCTTCCTGATGTTTTTTTGTGAATATTCTGATTAAACGTGTAGATTTACAGACTGGGCATCTACGTGGGAGCTTACCTTCAATTTCAGTTACGTGTGTATATCCACATCTTAAACATCTCAAATTTCTAATCGACATGTTTGGCTACTACTTTCCATTAGTTAAGGCTTCAAAGTTAAAAGTAACTTTCTCTCTATAAGCGATATGGAGAGCATTTAGTTGGGTGTTAACCTGAGAAATATTGTAAATCCATTGAAAATACAACTTCAGCAACTTTCTGGTCGAACAATTGCAGTGGATGCATATAATGCACTTTATCAATTCCTATCCATAATTAGAGGTGAAAGAGGAGATTATCTTATGGACAAAGATGGGCGAGTAACTAGCCATTTGAGTGGTTTGTTCTACCGAAACATTAACCTTTTAGAATTGAATATTAAACCAATCTATATTCTTGATGGTAAACCCCCAGCATTGAAGGCTATTGAAATAGAAAGAAGACGAAAGGCAAAGCAAGAAGCTGTAAAATTATATGCAGAATCAATAACTAAAGGTGATCTAGTAGAAGCTAGAAAATACGCTCAATCTACATCCCATCTGAAAGATTATATGATAGATGATACTAAACGAATTCTAGAACTGCTTGGAATACCCTGGATTGAAGCACCTTCAGAAGGTGAAGCATATGCCTCACACCTAACAAATATCAATATAGCGACAGATGTTGTTAGCCAAGATTTTGATGCACTCCTCTTTGGAGCTAAGAGACTCGTGAGAAACGTTACGGTAACTGGAAAAAGAAAATTACCCGGAAAAAGAGTTTTTGTTGATATTACCCCTGAAGAGATAGTGTTAGAGAAAACACTAGACTTCCTTGGAGTAACACATGAACAACTTGTAGATATTGGAATATTGTCAGGAACAGACTTCAATCCTGACGGTTTTAGAAGAATTGGTGCAACTACTGCATTAAAATATATAAAGAAATTTGGATGTCTTGAAAAGATAGATACTATTAAAGAAGAATTACAAAAAATAGATTACCCTGCAATTAGAAAAATATTTCTCGAATCTGAAGGTACAAACCCAAAGAAGGAGATTAAGTGGAGTCGACCTGACAGAGAAAAGATTATTGCGTTCCTAAGTGGTGAACGATCTTTTTCTGAAAACAGAATAAATAAAGCACTCGATAAGCTTGAGAAAATTGAGAATAAAAGATCAGAAAACCTAGAGAAATGGTTTTAATGAAAAATGCTCAAAAGCAACAAACCTACGATTCAAAGATAGGTATTGAAAATTATAGCACAGATTTCAAAGGCATAGGTGGTAGAATAAAATACAGATACCAAGATTTTAAAGTTGAAGAAATGATCAGTCCCGAAATCTTCTCAAATATTTCAGAAAAACCGACAATCCATAATAAATATCCTATTTTTAAACTCACTAAAGAAGGAATTGATACAATTCATGCTCTACAAAAGATTCGAAATCAACTTGGATGGAATGCACATTATCTTGGGCTTAAGGACAAACAAGCTCAGACAATACAATATATTAGCCCCAAGAGTTTGAGAAGAGAGATACCTCAAAAAATTCAAATAACACCAAAGATGTCACTGGATTTCTGTGGATACTACAAAGAACGGCTAAGAAGAAAAAACTTGGTGGGAAATCGATTTAATATTAGAATATCAGGTGTTGAATCCAATTTAGAACGAACAAAAAAAACTATTATGGAGTTAAAAAATTCTATTAATGATTTTCGTTTACCAAACTTCTATGGACATCAACGATTTGGATCTAATAAACCCAATAATCATCTAATTGGTAGAGCAATAGTGAAAAGACAATTCAAAGAAGCAGTGTTATTCATCCTTGGACATATAGAAATGAATAATAAGATTTCATTATCAAAAGAAGATATCAGAGATTCAACCAATTATCATTCGATAATAAAGAAACTCAATCAGAATCAAGATACTGAGAAACGAGTGTTAAAGTCATTAATTAATCATCCTAACAATTGGATACTGGCTCTAAGAACAATTCCAATTGCCATTAGAAGGTTATTCATAAACGCATATCAAGCATTCATTTTCAATAGAGTTATGTCTAAAGCTGTCGATAATAACTTTAATTTATTGGAAGTCGAGATAGGAGATATTTATGGAATAGTTAATGAAGATAGAAATATATCTGATATTAGAAGAGCAAAAAGCAAAATGGTGTCGAGCAATTCAAAGAAAATTCTTCCACTAGTTCAACTTGTAGGGTATACTTTTAGAGAAGGTATTGGTAGATTTGATCAGATTACTCAAAATATTCTGGAAGAAGAAGAAATTTCACAAAAACTATTCTATAATAATCAAATGTCTGAACTAAGTATGGAAGGAGGATTCAGAACACCTCCTCTACTGATTAATGATTTAGAGATCCAAACCGATATGAATGATAAATCAATAATCTTTCTTCAATTCACTCTTCAAAAAGGTTCTTACGCGACTATTCTTCTACGTGAATTGATTAAACCATCTGACCCCATCGTTGCAGGTTTTTAGGCCTTTTCCGAGATTTGGCCAACATCCTTATCACTTTTTATGGATGGATGATTTGGATCTATAAGTATAACTTCGTACCAAGCATGTTTGCCATCTTTGTATAGGAAATAGGAATTGATAACCTTCAAGTTAGGAAACTTATTGGCGACTCTTTTCTCAGAGGTCTGGCGCATATTGACATTTGCTTTCATTCTCAATATCCCAGCATGTTTAGGTCTTCTTCCACCCATAGTTTTACTTCGCCTCATACCTCCACGACCTACTTTAATCCTAACTATGATGAAACCTTGCTTTGCTTTATATCCCAAACGTCTAGCTCTATCAAGACGAGTTGGTCTTTCAAGCCGTTCGATGGTAGGCCGTCTTCTTAGATTAATACCTTTTGACTTTAGATCATCACTCTTACTCTTGATCATATCTTGCCAAGTTTTCTCGATTGCGCGATACATTCTTCAGACTACCGGTATGAATTTGAACACTTCTTAAACATTATCAATTAGACCTGAAAAAACTCAATCATTCTTTCAGACACAGCGGTAGCTGCTGCTTCCTGCGCTTCTACTGTCTGTGCACCAATATGAGGAGTACAAATTACATTAGGCATTGCTATTAGTTCATTTTGTTCTGGAGGCTCTATCTCAAATACATCAAGAGCAGCACCCTTAATTCGATCTTTCTTCAACGCTTGTAGTAAAGCTTCCTCATCCAAAACTGCACCTCTTGACGCATTGATGATATATGCAGTTTTCTTCATTTTAGAGAATGCATCTCTGGATATGAAATGTTTAGTCTTTTGAGTTAAGGGTACATTCAGTGTAATGTAATCAGATTTAGCAAGGATACTGTCAATTTCGGCATATTTTAGGTTTAATCGATTGATTGTTTCTTTGGGAATCTCAACTATATCATAGAATAGAATACTCATACCCATTGCGTGTACAAGTTCACAAAGCCTGATTCCTATTCGTCCTAAACCAATTACTCCCAATACTTTTCCTTTTAATTCAAAACCTTTAAGGTGGCTTTTCATCCAATTTCCTTCCTTCAAACCCGAATTACCAATACAAATACCTCTGGATAGATTCAACATCATACCGAGGATTAATTCAGCTACGGCATTGGATACTGAATTTGGAGTATTATACACTTTAACATCAGCTTCTTTTGCGGCCTTAAGGTCTATATTATCTAGTCCTACACCTGCTCGCCCAATAATCTTCAACTTTTTTCCTGCAGAAATTGATTCCCGGGTTATAATAGTTCTACTTCTGACTATTACACCATCATAATCAGGTATGGTTAGAAGCAGGTCTCTAGGGGTTATGGAAGGTAAATAAGATACTTCAAATCCTGCATTTTTCATCAGATTTACACCTCTTTCTGAGATGTTATCACAAACTAGGACCCTTATTTTAGACAACTGTGTTTTGCCCCATAATCACACGACAATACTATACCTATAATACTTCCGACTTTAAAAACCAACATGTTAGCTGAATATTTTATTCTATTCAGATAGCAAAAAAAAGTAATTTCTTTATAAATTTCAATTGTTTACTCTTCAGGGAATTCATGAATAGAATTAGTTCGCTTTATATGTAAAGAACTTGACTAACACAATATATGATATTAGGGATAATAGGGAAACCTAATGTAGGAAAATCAACCTTCTTCAATGCCGCTACTTTGCTCAATGTCCCAATGGCAAGCTACCCTTTCACCACTATTGAACCAAACTTTGGAGTAACATATGTAAGTACTGATTGTGTATGTAGAACACTAAATGTAGAAGATACCCCTGTAAATTCTCGTTGCATAAATGGTAAACGTCTTATTCCAATTAAGATAGTGGATATAGCAGGTCTCGTGAGAGGAGCTGCTGATGGAAGAGGATTAGGAAACAAATTTTTAGATGACATTAGACAGGCCAACGTATTAATTCATATAATCGATGCATCAGGATTAACTGACGATGAGGGTGTAACAACAGAAAAAGTGAATAACAATCCGATCAATGACATAAATTTTGTTGAAAAAGAATTTGATCTATGGTTAAAGCAGTTACTACTGAAAGATTGGCAACGAATAGCCAATAAATCTGAGACTAATAGTGGAAAAACAGCAGAGATGATCGCAGAAAGGTTGAGTGGACTTTCTATAACAGAAAAACATATCCGAAATGCTGCAGAAAAAATAAATCTAATAATAGAAAAACTTACAAGTTGGAGTGACGATGAGATTATGAATTTTTGTAGTTCTCTACGGGAATTATCAAAACCATCCATAATTGCAGCTAATAAGATTGATAATCCAAATGCAAAAGAAAATATTGATTATCTCAAGTCAACCGGCAGATTATTTGTTCCTTGTGCTGCTGAAGCAGAACTCCTCCTTAAGAAAGCTGCAGAAATAAAGATGATAGAATATTTGCCTGGAGAACCAACATTCAACATTTTGAACTCAAATAACCTAACTAATGCTCAAATCAGCGCCTTAGAAATGGTTAAAAAAAATGTTTTGGATATTTGGGGTTCTACAGGTATTCAGACGATAATAAATTCAGCCTATCTTGACTTGTTAAATGGGATAATAGTTTATCCTGTTGAGGACGAGAATAAGTTAACTGACAAGAAAGGCAACATTCTCCCAGATGCCTATATAATGCAGAAAGGATCTACAGCTAAAAATCTGGCATTCACTATCCATAGTGACCTTGGAGAGACTTTTGTACATGCAATCAATGTCAAAACAGGCCTAAGATTAGGTGCAGATTATATTCTAAAAGATTCGGATATTATAAAAATAGTTTCAAAATCTAGTAGAGGTTGAATTACTCTTTATTCAAATATCTGGAATCTTCGATAATAGTAGATTCCAACATAAAAGGTGAATAGAATAGCTACAATATATGGAGTAAGTGAATTTAAAACAGATAGGTTTCGGAAAGTTGAATTCTCTATCAAAAAAGACTTTTCCAGAACACCAGCATTAGTGATAACCATTACATCATAAGCACCATCTTTAGTGGTGAGATCGGCTGGTAATGTACTCAACCTAATAATACCATATCCCCCTGGAGGTACTATTCTTGAATAATAGAAATATCCATTAGCATCAAATATGTAGGATCTCATCGTATCGATATTATGGTTTTTTTCATTGATGTGTATAGATCGAACCCATAAAAAGCGATTACTAGGATTTGTTACAGTTATTGTTATTGTATCATTTGGAATATTATCCTGACCAAAACTCATGGTTTCCACATTGCCTGAAAGCGAGTAATTTGCCGGTACTTGCCACCAATTGTCATTAGTATATCCATAGCTTCCTGCTTTAACTACATTCCCATAATATCCAGCGAAAACTAGGATTATAGATATGGTGGAAATTATTAAGATAATATGTACAATTATACGCTTCATTATAATATCACAAACTTTTTATCAATAATAGAAATTATTGTGCACTGTTTAAGCTTTTTTATCTATACCGGGGAATACATTTTCTCACGGCCATCCCTAAGAGAAGATCTCTTTTTCACTAAACCCCTGTCAAGGAGGATTGATAACGCTAAACTGACTGTCCTGTCAGGGAGCATTGTCTTTTTCAGGATATCTCTTCGACTCAAGGGTCCCTCATATTCCAAGGTCTTTAGCATCAGCTTTGCGCTTGGTGACATAGCAAGAAGATCACGAGCAAGAATAATCTTTTTCGCCATCTTATTAGCTGTATGTGAAGTTTTAGCTAATCTAATGAGTCGAGCTGGATTTATTGACTTTGAAACTTCAACTATTCGGTCTATCTTTGAACGATAGACACCATCCACTATTATTTCACACTGAAGTCTACTGACTATATTATCTATTTTCACTTTGGAATCTTCTGGAATAATCAAGGGTCTGCGTGTTATATCCAAAGAATTGACTGAAACAATAGTAAACACATTAGCCTTTGGCAATATCATTGGTCCACCAGTTGACATAGCATATGCAGTTGAGCCAGTAGGAGTAGCAATAATCAATCCATCGCTACTGTCAGTCCATATTTCTTCATCATCCACTTTTAATGTATATTCGAGAAGGGTGGCCGATCTATGTGGGAAGATTGCAACTTCATTGACAGCTGGTGGAAATTCCTTAGTATCTGTTTTTACTGTTAGAGTTTTAGATTCCTCCACATCGAATTTTCCTTTTGAGATTTGGGGGATTACTTGTCTAAGTTTGGATAATCCGATTTCAGTGAGAAATTTTTCGTCTTCATTTTCATTTACACCGAGAATAGGGATATTCAGTTTGAAAATTTTATGAAAAGTCTTTAGTATATCATTATCATTACCCAATGTGAGTACAAAGTCTCCCCATTCTGCATCTGTGGGAGAGATTTCGTCTACAGTTCTGAATTTTATAGCGTTTTCTCTAAGACTTTCTAAAATACTAAGTAGAGCTCTTTCAGACCGCCTTGGAGACATTATTAAGATATTAATCAATTAATCCTCAACAGTATTTACCTTAAGCATACTTGTATGTATTTTTTCTGCTTATTTCTAAAACTTTATCTTGGTTCTAAATGAATAGACTAGAGGAAAAATTGATAGAATCTCAAAAAGAGATGATTGAACCTAATTTAACTTTAAAGATATTTGAATTCCTCCGTGAAGATTTAGGTTCTGGAGATATTACAACCGACTCTATTATCGATAATGAAATAGATGCGAAAGCAAAGATTGTCTGTTATGAAAAAGCAGTAATATCTGGTGTAGAAGAAGCTGTCCTAACATTCAACATGCTAAAGTGCTCAGCTCAAGGTTTGATAAAGGATGGAGATTCTGTTGAAGCCGATACTGAAATCATTAAGGTAAGTGGTAAAGCAAGATCAATTCTGAAGGCTGAAAGGACTGCTCTTAATATTTTGGGGCGAATGTCTGGAGTAGCCACTGAAACAAATAAGCTGATTAAAGAGGCTAAACAGGTCAACAAAAAGATCAGAGTTGCAGCAACCCGCAAAACTCTACCCGGTTTAAGAATATTTGATAAGAAGGCTGTTAAAGCTGGGGGTGGTGATACTCATCGATTTCAACTTGATGATGCTGTTCTTATCAAGGATAATCACCTCAAAATTACTGGTTCAATATCAACAACTATTAAATTGGCAAGAAAGAATGTTAGTTTCACAAAGAAAATAGAGGTTGAAGTTTCGTCAGCAGAAGAAGCTTTAGAGGCAGTTGAAGCTGGAGTAGATATTATTCTTCTAGATAATATGGTACCACAAGAAATTTCAAAAATAATTACGATTCTAAGAGAAAAACAACTGAGAAAGGGAGTATTTCTCGAAGCTTCTGGAGGAATTAAAATAGAGAATATTAGGATGTACAGTGAAACAGGTGTTGATGCTGTTTCTCTTGGGGTTATAACCCATTCAGCAAAGAACATCGACTTTGGCCTTGAAATAGTTTGAGCAAAGGAGATACAAAACTTGGTACGAGTAGGATTAATTGGATGTGGTGCAATTGGATCTACATTGGCAAAAGCTATTGATTCTGGTGAAGTAAATAATGCGGATCTAGTAGCTGTATTTGACTTGATTGGTGACCAAGCAAATGACCTTGTAGGCAAACTTAAGAAAAAACCTAAGAAATATCATGAATTCAATTCGTTTCTAAGAAATAGTGATGCAGAGATAATAGTGGAAGCAGCTTCACAGGAAGCTGCCATTATTTATTCTGAAAAAGTAATTGCATCTGGAATGGATATCCTCATTATGAGCGCAGGCGCCCTTCTTGATAAAGAATTTCTTAGCAGGATTAAAGAAACAGCTAAAAAAAATAATAAAAAAGTACTAGTGCCCTCAGGTGCTATAGGTGGATTAGATGCTGTAAAAGCTGCTAAATATGAAGGATTAGAAAGAGTTGTTTTAACTATACGTAAGAAACCAGAATCATTCAAGGACTCACCTCATTTCAAAAGTACAGTTAAATCTCACAGTGATTTGGATAAACCCAAAGTTTTATTTCAAGGATGCGCTAATGACGCTGTAAAGCTTTTCCCAGCTAATGTTAATGTTTCAGCATCTTTAAGCTTGGCTGGAATTGGTGGAAAGAATACAGTAGTTAGAATTATCGCAGACCCTACAATAACCACGAATATCCATGAAATAAGTATCAAAGGAAAGTTCGGAAAGTTAAAGATTCAATTAGAGAATTATACACATCCTTCAAATCCAAAAACGAGTTACTTAGCAGTTCTCTCAGCAATAGAGACATTAAGGTCAAATATTTCAGGAAATATCAAAGTTGGAACATGATATATGAAAATAAATTTCATCGGCAATTTTTGCCGAAGTTTTGGAACTGATTTAACCGTTTGCACGTAAAATATCTTATATTAATATCCAAGAACTGATCTAAAATGAGGCATAAGATGGAGAGACTCGAAACAAAGCAGATAGACCATATGATAGATGACATTCAAAGATTGAAGGAGTCACGAAATGCTGTTATTTTAGCACATAACTATCAAATAGGTGAAATACAAGATATAGCTGATTTTACGGGAGACTCGTTAAAGCTCTCACAAGAGGCAGCTGAAACAGAGGCAGAAGTAATCATATTTTGTGGAGTTAATTTTATGGCAGAGACAGCTGCTATATTATCCCCAGAGAAAACAGTCTTAGTACCAGATCCTGAAGCAGGTTGCTCCTTGGCAGATACAATAAGTATAGATCAACTAAAAGCTTGGAAAAATAAGTATACAAATGCGGTTGTAGTTTCATATATCAACACAACTGCAGAAATTAAAGCTGAAAGTGATTATTGTTGTACTTCAACAAATGCTCTTAAAGTTATTAATGCAATTCCATCTGATAAAGAAATTCTTTTTTTACCAGATATATTCTTAGGTACGTATCTGCAAACAATAACAGGACGAAAGCTACAACTTTGGCCTGGAGAGTGTCATGTTCATGCAGGCATACTACCAAGTGTAGTTAACAATCTTAGAGATCAACACCCAGATGCAGAGTTCTTAGTCCATCCTGAATGTGGATGCCTAACTCCAAGCATGTATTACCTAGCCAACGGAAACATATCATCAAAGAATGCACATATTCTATCGACTGAAGGTATGATAAGGCGTGCCAAGGAATCGTGTGCTGATAGATTCATAATTGCCACTGAAGTGGGTATACTTCATAGAATGAAGCAAGATAATCCTTGCAAGACCTTTCTACCAGTTAATCCAGATGCAGTGTGCGAATACATGAAGCGGACCACTCTTGATACCGTATACAAATCTCTTCAAGAAATGATTTATCCTGTAACAATACCAAAGAATATTTCGATAAAGGCAAAAAGGGCAATAGATAAGATGATTGAGTTAGCTTAACTGGAAGACATTGGTGTAACGACAACATCGACTTCTTCAACTTCATCGGTTTCGGGTTTTAAGGTCACCATATCTTCTACCTCAATCGATGGTTTCTCAATAAGTTTAGTCTTACTCACACCTACGTGCCGTAATCTAGATATTTTTTTAGCAGCATTATAGATATCAGATGCAATCTTTCCTAATACAGCTTCTTGGGCGAATTGATTATAGGTCAGCTCAGTGGCCTTTCTCTGTAGAACTTCATCGGTAACACTTCGGATTGCATGTTTTCTTGAGGTGTTTAGCCGGCCCAAAGTAAAAACTACTATTTGTGCTTGGACAACAGCTTGGTCTCGAGTAGTGAAGTTCTTTATTAACCGTATACTTGAAGATCCTCTTCGCACCATACTTCTAAGATATTCGCGAGAATACTCATGGCCTTTCGCAATAGTTTGAGCAATATCACCTTCTATAGATTCTATCTGAAAATAAAGTTTAATCGAGTAATGTTGAGGATCCTGCTTTAAGATATCGAAAAGTGTAGTTCCAACTACTCTTCCGATCGCTTTATCGTCACTTGTAACAGGAATATATGCTACGGAATCCCCACCGAAGGGTAAAGGAGCTTTTACAATGAGCCACCTCTTTATCCGCCACTTATCCCTTATTTTCTGTCTCTTTCTTCCTCTAGCCATACTTGAGCACTAAACCCATCGAAGATTAGGATATAAGTTATGCGTTATTATCTAGCTATATATTGTCAGGAGATATCTAATTTAATGCTAGTTAAGATATAAAATCAAACAGACTAATTATGATTCCATTTTCGAAAATAATTTTTAATTATGGTGATTTCTTATTGGCCTTGATGATTTCAAGATTACCTACATATGGTTTAAGAGGTTTCGGAACTTTTATTGATCCGTCCTTCAACTGATGATTTTCCATTATTGCGATAAGGGTACGTTCTGTTGCCACTAAGGTACTGTTTAGAGTATGGACAAATTTTGATTGTTCATGTGGTTTATCTCTGTATTTCACAAGTAATCCTCTAGCCTGATAATCAGTACAATTACTACATGATACTAATTCTCTATATTTCTGCTGACCTGGGAACCAAGCTTCAAGATCATATGTTTTTGAAGAAACCTTCCCCAATTCTCCTCCGCACAGGGAAACGATTCTATAGGGTATTTGTAAAGCATCAAAAAAGTCTTCAGCATTCTTAATCATAAGCTCATGTTCGTTTTGAGATTCATTTGGCTTTGAAAATGAAAATTGCTCAACTTTCTCAAACTGATGAACTCTAAATATTCCTTTAGTGTCTCTACCATGAGCGCCCACCTCTTTTCTGAAACAGGGGCTTATGCCCGCATATCTGAGAGGCAAGTCTTCTCCTTTTACCACCTCATTCATGTACATTGAGGCAATTGCATGCTCTGAAGTTCCAATAAGATAAAGATCTTCATCATCTATTTTATAGATTACATCTTCAAAATCAGATAATATTATTGAACCACTAATTGCTTCCCTCTTTAACATATACGGTGGTTGAATAATAGTCCATCTTCTGCTATCCAGAAAGTCGAGTGCGAAGTTAATCAAGGCATAGTTTAATCTAACTAAATCATCTTTCAGAAAATAAAAGCGGGCACCAGATATTTTACTAGCACGTTCCAAATCCACCAATCCTAAATTATTGGTAAGTTCTATGTGATCAAGCGGCTTAAAGTTAAAGGTAGGAGGCTTACTGTTATACCTAAGCACTACATTATCCTTTTCTCCAATTCCATTTGGAACAGTTTCATCAGGAATGTTAGGAAGACCACTCACTAATTTATAGAGATGTTGATCTATATCTCTAATCCTTTTGTCACCAGAAGCGATTCGCTGAGAGATTTCCTTGGTTTCAAGTATCTTATTAGAGACATCAATATTCTCAGTCTTCATTCTCGATATCTCATCAGATATGACATTTCTTTTGTGTTTCAGATCCTGAATATTCGTTACAAGAACCCTGCGTTCTTTATCAAGTTCTAAAAGGGTAGAAAAAGGATATTTCAGATGTCTCTTCTTAAGCATTTGTTGAACTTTTTGGGGATTATTCCTTACAAGATACATATCAAGCATAATCTATCTAACCTTCAAACTATTCAATGTATTACAGGTAATTTGAATTGATTCTATTAAATCGTCAATGGTTGATAGAAGTGACAGTATCTCGTTTTTTGATGTGAGATTAAAGATCAGAGTTTTGCCTAATCTATTCATTTTAAAGCTTATTCCATCTGGAAAGCTGATATTATCAGGTTCTAGAGATCTATATACCGAATTAAGGAGATTTTCATCCTGAAAAATCATAGAAATATCAACCGTTATTTTCAATATTATTCTGAAGCCTCTTATTAAGAATCTGTAGGAAAACTTTTAGATTAGATGTTGGAATTTTACAACCGGCAGCTGCTTCGTGACCTCCACCATTACCATTAAACTGGTCTACTAGTTCTTTCACTATAATACCTAAATTAATTGAGTAATCCACTTGAGAGGGTCGCCTTAAAGAAATTTTGTAATTGCCAGTGGTTGTTGTACGTACTAAGAGTACCTTCGTTTCAAATTTTGCAACACCACTCAAAACAGATGCAAGAGACCCGACCATATCTTCATCCACTACTCCGTCACCTATTACCATGTTAAATCCTTGCTTCTCCACTATTCTAGCATCATCTTCAAGAACCAGCTGTATCAATCTGCTTAGGGTTTTCCGATATTCTTTAAGAATCTGTTCACTTTCAAAAAGAAATTCACTTCGGTCACCTAAACATATCGAGACACCAACACCAGCTTGTTTCATTCTTCCGCATGCATTAAGGAGGGTCCCAAATTCTCTCACATCCCTGAGGGAAGAATGTTCATCTTCCTTTTCTAGTGTATAAACATCTCCAATAAGAGAATCCACATCATCATTTGCAGTATCAACTTGTGTAAGATATGGGATGATTGATTCTATCACCTTCTTTTTTTCATTTTCATTCAAATCTGCCAGAGTTCTCCATCGACCATTTTGTTTCATTTCTAAACCAGCCGACGTAAGTGTTGCTAAACAAGCATCCCTGTTACCACTTAGACCGGGTATAAAGGGCATGGTCATTGAAGCTAGAGCCGCATAAACAGGTTTAGTTTCTCGACCATAAAGTAAGATATCTCTACTAACTTTTACTAAACCATTTTTTACAGCGTCGTCCAGTATCATTTTATTTAGACTTACGACAGATCGTTTCTCACCTTGATCTTGTCTATCAGCAATCATTGCTACTACTGGTAACCAAGATAAATCTGAGTTATTATCATCAATCTTCTTAGCGATAAAATATGCCATGCCTGCAGTAGATATTTCTTTGCTTCCATCGTAGTCGAATTGCCAAGCATTAAAGACCTGTTTCATCTTCTTTTCTTTCTCTGAAATCTGATGATGATCCAACACTATCCATTTATCTTTGAGTGAATTTTCAATTTCAGTGCCTAATCCTGCACCTAATTCACAGAAAATATGAAAATCATATTCTCCTTTCTTAATTTCATTCAGTATCTCAAGGTTCATTTCACTGTAAATTCGTATTATGCAATTACCTTTCTTTCGTTGGATTGTTTTACCAATTACACTGGCTGAGGTGATACCATCAGCATCTAAATGTCCAATGATTAGAATAGTTTTTTTCTCATTAATAATACTGATAATGCGTTTACCTAAATCTTCAGCTACTTTTTCGAACTCTTTGAGTTGACTCACATTTATTCGCTACTATGTAAGCTGTGCTACCTTGGATATATATTTCCAGTCAGGTGGCATAAAACCTAGTTTTTTGTAGCGCTTAGATAGACGATGAATTTTGGCTTCTACCAACTCAAGGGATCTTACATTTTTCCGGTCACCAGTATTTTTCTTTAAGTGTAACTGAATCCCTCTTGCTCGCTTTACTAATAATTCAAGATCTTCAGGAATATCTTTTTCTAGATTGTGTGCTTTTAATATTTCATTTATAGATTTACCGATGAAATTCTTTAGTAGAGGAATGCCATACTCATCTCTAAGCTTCACACCTATCAAGCTTGGAGGAATCTCATCTTTAGCCATCTTAACTATCAGTGCTTCAACTTCGTCCTGACTGTATATTACCCAAGATGGTGAACTCTTAAAAGTAGGTCTTACTGAATGGGACTTACCTTTACTATGAGAATACATTCTACCCAAATTCTTCTCTGGCAGACTTCAATTGTAATTACAACATAAAGATTGCGTTAACATTAGGTGTTAGCAATATACCAAGATGCAAACCTCTTCAAAGCCATTGACCTGTGAGAATACTTGTTCTTTTCCTCTAATCCGAGTTCTCCGAAAGTTCTATCTAATTGTTCTGGAATAAATATTGGATCAAAACCAAATCCTCGGTATCCAAACATCTTTCTCGATATCTTTCCCTTTACAATTCCTTTGAAAATTTTGATAGTTGGTGTTTCAGCATCCTTGGCATAAGCTATTACAGATTTAAATTCTGCAGTTCTATTCTCAACACTTTCTAGAAGCTTTAAAATCCACTTGCAGCCAAGAGTCTTATGTACATAGGCTGAATAGGCACCTGGAAAACCATTTAATTCCTTAATAAAAAGCCCGGCATCTTCCATAATAATAGGTCCAGAAACTCTGGTTTGAGCTTCTTTAACCGATGTTTTTCCTATTATTTCAATTTCATCGTTCTGTATCTCTTGTATCTTTGTTTTATCCATTTCAAGTTCAAAGTTATATTCAGAAAGGATTAATTTTGCCTCTTGAAATTTGTTTAGATTTCCAGTCACAAACTTTATCTTCTTTTCATCATTCAACTCGTTTATACCTCCCTCTTCGCTCCACGACTTTTATTCTTTCAAGTAATCGAAGTGAATTCGATTTGCTTGCAATTTCCTGATAACCCTGTAAAACAGCATGCATAATATTTTCAGCATAATTATTGTGTGCACTCTGAACCACCATATTCAAAAGATGAATATCAATAGCTCTATCCTCTAGTCTTTGGGAGTAGAATGATAATCCAAAATCCATCATAACGAGTTTATCATGTGATATAACAAAATTGGATGTGGTTAGGTCACCATGAATCATGTCTACTTTGTGAAGACGCGCTACATATCGTCCCACTTCTGTACACCATTTCAATGAAATATCTTCATCATCAGATTCTATAATTTCCTTCAAACTTCTTCCAGGTATAAACTGCATAATTATCTCCGCTTTAATTAAATCAACAAAGTAGACAAGTGGGGTTGTTATACCTGCACGTTTAGCTTCTCTGAGGAATAAAGCTTCACGTCGAGTTCTTGATTCCCGTAACTTGATGTCAAGATTTAATTGTCTAAAGGTCTTAAGAATCCTAGCTTTACGAATAACTTCATCTCCGAACCATTCTGTACGATAAAGTGATGCCTCAGCTCCTTTCTTCAGAAGCTTTTCCAATTTATGACTACCTCGTCCAACCGCCAAGATGGCTTAACTAAACTATCGGATATATTCAATTTAATTCCAGCTTTGAATTCTTGAAGTCCATTCCAGGATATTTGGGCTCCGCAATCACCGCTAAATATCTTTGGAACAGAATAAAACTTGGCTTTATGAATTTTGCAGACCTCTTGAAGCATATTTTGAAGTCTATTATTTGCAGCCACCCCGCCAACAAGTAACAATTCATCTTTTTCTGTAAATACTAAAGCTCTTTCAACTGACTCAGTCAGCATAGCGAAACCAGTTTCCTGGATTGAGAAACAAATATCCTCAAGATTCTTTTTATCATGAAATAGTCGTTTTGAAGCTGTAAGAAGGCCTGAGAAAGATACGTCATTCCCTTTGATGGTGTAAGGAAGGTCAATATAATTTTGAGATTTCTTGGCATATTCTTCAAATGTTTTACCGAACGGAGAACTAAATCCAGCAGTGCGTCCAAATTGATCAATCAACTGGCCAATAGTTATATCTAGTGTTTCACCAAAGACTCTCCAACGTTCAGAAGTTAATGAAGTAATTACTGTATGACCACCAGATACCAGAAGAACAAGAGGATCTGAAGGCCTAGTCAGCATAGCTGCAAGCTCAATATGAGCTACTGCATGATTTACTGGTATTAGGGGTAAATGGAAATAAGCACTGATAGATCTAGCTACTACAGCACCTACTCGAAGGCATGGACCAAGTCCAGGTCCCTGCGAGAAAGATACTATATCAACACTTTCAATTGGCTTTTTAGCTTCTTTTAGAGCTTCTGCTACGGTAGTAGCTGCAACCTTAGCATGATGCCTTGATGCTTCCCTCGGATGAATTCCTTTACCTTTTTCAGGTTGATATATACTCCTTATGTCGGAGAGAATTTCAGGCTTAGCGCTTCCTCGCTGAGAGATTATGGAAACACCGAAGGTATGAGCGGTAGACTCTATACCAAGACAAGTAATCTCCAGTCTAGAGTCTTCTTGTTCTCCTGTAGAGATTTCCAAGGATTTCAATCTGTGGTCTTACTTCCTGTTGATAATTTTGAAATATTGCTTTTTCGAATTTAATAACTTCTTCACTCGCAATATGATGCTTAGCTGCATATACTATTCCACGACTTTTTTCAATATCACGACAAAGTTCTGGTATCAATATGATAGCTGCAAAGCCAAATATTTCCTCCTTATTCCTAAGTGTTATAGACCATAACGAAAACAAGTTTTTTCTTGATGTTTTCTGTTTGACCTCAATTCTCCTAACCTCTTCAAATCTTCTTTTAGATAATAATTGCATAACTTCCTTCAGCAGGTCCATTTCAACAACTTTCTTATGTATAGATTTCAATAGAAAATTAGATCTATGAATATTCCTAGTCACCATACTCCAATCTGTAGAATGTACTGGAGATTTAGATGTTAATAACATATTATTCTTCAATTCATGTATTAGAATACTCTCTAATTTGCGAGAATATTCTTGATGTATAGATATTTTCATATCCTTAAGACCTGTATCAGATTTTTATCAGGGTTTCTATTAACTATTCGAAATAATTTATAATGGAGACTTTATCTTCTAGTAGAGGATTGAAAAAATCTATTCTTGCTTCTGCTGAAATTAAATTTCTCATCCAAGCAACAGAAGATGAAAAAAGATTTACTGACGAGGTTTCGAAAGTACTGAAAATTCCTGTAGAGAAGTTTGATAAGTCTTTATTGGATGGACATTTTGGAAACCCAATTGCAGCCTTTAGAGTACATTTAAGAGGAGAATATGCGGATAAGTTTGGAAATGGAATATTGAGTTTCTTTAAAGAAGAAGAGAAAAAAAAATTATTATTAGAAATTTCGAATCATATCGATAAGCATGGTTCATTATACCTAAGAATTGATAAACAAAGTATCTTCGACAAAAGATTGATTCAATCACAAATCGACCCAGTAAGAATAAAATTGAAACTTCGATTCAAGGCACCTCTTCCGAAAATGATAGAATCTTTTTGGAGTGTACTATCAATTTCTAAATAAGCACAATATGATGAAAATAGGTTCCAACAATTGAAGAAGAGATTACACTGATCTAAGAATTATTAAAACAAGTGTATAGATTATGAGATGGGTATAAAGATATTTACTACTTATTAACAATAGAAAATAATGCATCCCATAACCCCTAACCAGATGGATAAAATAGACACCAACAGTGAAAAGCTTGGTATTCCACGTATTTTACTTATGGAGAACGCTGGGAGTGTATTAGCTGACCACATCATTAATCATGTAAAGGAATTAGATTCCAGAAAAGTGGTAGTAGTTGCAGGAACAGGAAATAATGGAGGAGATGGTTTTGTTGCAGCAAGACATCTAGCTGGTTATAGTAAAGAGATATCAGTGATTTTACTTGGAAACAAAATGAAGACTAAAGAATCAACTCTTAATTGGAACGGAATTAAGAATATGTATAAGACTATAAAACTTCTAACAACAGACGAATTTGATTTTGAAAAAAAAATGAAACCCATCATATTGGAAGCAGATATAATTATAGATGCGATATTTGGCACTGGAATCAAAGGTTTACCTAGGAAATTGCATTCAAATGCTATAAATCTGATAAACGATTCTAAAGCATACATCTTATCTGTAGATGTTCCTTCTGGATTAGATCCTTTGACAGGAGAAGTGAATAATATATCAGTAATTGCGAACGAAACCATAACATTTCACAGATTTAAGATAGGTCTTCTGAAACGTAAAGATATTACTGGGAAAATTATCTTAAAATCAATTGGGATACCTCCAGAAGCCGAGGAAGGAATTATGAATTGATTTTCGCACAAGTAAAGGTTGGACATATGAAAAATTTTAGCTACATAATTGGTGATGATAAAACTCATTTGGGAGTGATAATTGATCCTGGTTTTGATACAGAAAAGATCCTCAATAAAGCATCTCAAATGAAACTGACGATAAAATACTTGATAGATACTCATGAACATCCTGACCATATTTCTGGAAATATGGATCTTTCAGAAAAAACTGGAGCCAAAATAGTAGCACATAAGGATGCGAAAATAAAAAAAGACTTGGCAGTTAAAGATGAAGAGATTATTCGTGTTGGAGAAACGAACCTCAAAGTGTTACATACACCTGGTCATTCACCAGGAAGCATTTGTTTATTAGTAGATAACAAACTTATCACAGGAGACACACTCTTCGTCGGAGAATGTGGAAGAATAGACCTTCCAGGTGGAAATGCAGAAGATCTTTATCACAGCTTCTTTGATAAGATATTAAAGATAAGTGACAATGTTGAGATCTATCCTGGACATGATTATGGTCTTAAACCATTTTCTTCCATAGGATTTGAGAGAAAATATAACTATGTCTTAAGACCTAGAACGAAAGAAGAGTTTGTTAGGTTTATGAAAAACTCTTAATCAAATTTGTTCTAAAGTAAATGTGAATCTTGCACCTTCAAACTCAGTTGTTCCAACTTTTTCCCAATTAATTTTAAATGTTTTACTTACCTGCTTACCTTTCACTATTACTTTTCTTGGTAATCCTTTGAATAGTTGTTCAACCTTCTGTTTATCTTTAGTTGCCAGCAAGCTGCGTCTCCTTTTCATAAAATATTTAGTGGCCACGCTCTTATGTGCGTATCCTTCTATGGATATTTCTTCATCTTCCATATCTAAAAAAAACTGTCTTTTAGAGAATTTGAATGCACCTTAATTTAATAAACATCATAATTGACTAATTGCTACATTACTCATATAAAGGATTTCAAAAAACCCAGTTATTTGATGCGATAAAATTTTGAAAACACTGCTTGTCAACAATTATCTTACAAAGCCCTCTAAAATTATTAGATTACAACAAGAAATTGCTAGAATAACAGATGATAGTCCCAAAGTTCTTCATGTTTCAAATGTAGAGGGCTTTAACGCAGAAAAGTTTAGTGCAGTAGTTTTAAGCGGTGGAGAAGCACCACTAAATTGGCCTGAAGTAATTGAAACTTATTCTAAAGTAGCTTCTTGGATAAGGAAGATTAGAAAACCAATTCTTGGAATATGTTTTGGACATCAATTACTTGGTTTTGCATTTGGTGGAAGGGTAGCACGGTTTAACAGAAAATTTGAAGGATACCAGGAAATAAATATTTTAAATCATGATAATATATTTCGTGGTCTACCTAATAGGATAAATGTGTATATGTCAAATAAACGAGTGGTAGTCAAAGTTATGCAGGACTTTGAGCTTTTAGCTAAAGGTTCAGCGTATCAAGTTGAAGCATTCAAACATAAAAATCATAATGTTTTTGGCGTCCAATTTCACCCTGAATGTTATTCTAAAGATTTTTCTCACGGGAAAAAAATATTGGAAAACTTTTTTGAAATAGTGTAACTCTTCCGATTAGTTCTTATTTAGAAGAGTTCTGTTGGTCATATCTTGTCAAAACGTGTGATTATCAAGCGAGATGTTGTAGATGGATTGCTAAGCTACTGTCATAACGTTCATCCTAGAGAAGCTATACTTCTAGTAAGAGGGAAGAAATTGAAGGATGAGATCCAGATTAATGCCTTGATGATTCCACCGCTTCCTGTTCATAGTGAAACATTCACATCGTTCCCAATTCATATGCTACCAATAGACCCAGCAATACTTGGAACAGCCCATTCTCATCCTAACGGAGTACTAAGACCTTCTTTAGAAGACCTTAACAATTATTTTGGGAGAGTTATGTTAATAATTGGGTTTCCTTATATGAGTAAAAATGATATTTCGGTATTTGACAGAGAAGGTAATAGAGCAGTATTCACAGTGATATAGATAAAAAAAAACATTTAGTGTTATAATTAAATAAAATCCAGAAAAAATATGTTAATACGGATATAAAAATAGGTTATATGTCATCATTTTCTTGTTTGCTCCAATAAGCTATTGCATCATGAATGTGTATAGACTCAAAAGATCTAACCTTTATCAAGGTAGCCGCTGAAAACTTCGATAAACATTCTCGAACAACATCCTCAGCAAATTTAGCATTAGATTGAGCCTCTTGAATCTTTTCTCCTTCATCTTCACGCTTAAGATGCTCTTTTGGAACACTGGAAAAACATGCACCCATTTTCTCTGCGACATTATCAAAGTCTTGGAGATCACTACTTACCATTGTTAAGGTTAATTCAGCACGTTGCATGTGCCCTATCCCAACCATAACTTTACTGCATGGGCAAGCAGTAATTCCAGTACGTCTAAAGGTATAACTAATGTTTCCCTTCTCTCTCATCTCAATAGTTATAGGGATGAATTGGTCTTCATAGGAGTACTCGATTTCACAAATAATTCTACAACCCGGTTGTGTTCTATTTACTTCTTTGCAAATATCTCTCATTGAATATTCTATTCGTTCGTTTTCACTATTATTCTGAATAGCAGCTACTAACCTACTCATATGAACACCACGTTGATTTTGGGTTGGAACAAGAATTGCATATTTTATAGGAAGCATCCAACCTTTTCCTTTGTGAATATGAATTAAATTACCCACGCCACCTAAAACATTAATCTCAGCATATTCTTGATGAACATCGTGTAACTCTGTTTTTTCTAATTTCTTGTTTAACACTATCTACAAATAAGAATCCCTAGCTTATTAAGTTCTAACGAAGGAATAAGTATTGCAGCTTATGCTGATAGTTACTTATGAATGGAACTGTTAGGAAAGACGTGACAATAATTAAGGAGATTTGGAGACTAGACACCCAAAGTATCCGCTACATCTTTGAGATCTAAAGATTCTAGTCGAGCTCGGGTAGGTATACCAGTCTTTGGATCCCAACCCATATATGAATAGAAATCATCTTTTACTTTCTCCCAAGCTACTCTGTCTACTGGGTTTCCACGTCTATCAGGATTATTAAAGAAGAAATTACTGAACGTATCATTTTCACGTCGTCTACCCATCCTGACCATAATCGCCCTTTCAAGATTAACTACCCGATATGAATCTTCCATAAGTTGATCAATTGTTTTTTCTATGCCAGTTGCAGCTGAGAATACTTGAGCCTCAACAGTAAGATCTCCAAGATGTCGTCCTTCTTCTTCCTCTCCCTCTTCTTTAAAGAATGGCTCAACAGTTAGAATTGGGAAAAACCAATCACAGAAACCTATCGAGTCGTTCATACATCCACGAGTATAAGCAATTGATGCTGCTTGTGCTTTACCATCATATGTGAATGGGTTAGCAGACTCCTCGTTTCCGTAAATAGATTTTGCAATATCTGGTTTAGCGTAAGGTTCACGAGTGAAACTACAATTTGAATATGGGTCTCTAGAACCAATCGCCCACATCAACTGCCCAATAGGATTCGCATAGCCTGTCGGGTCAGCTGGTCCTCTGGCTGTTCCTATATAGAACCAGTGTTGTCGTGATCCAGAGGCTACATACCTTTCTTCGTATAGCTCCCAGACTCTATTGCCAAATTTCTCTTTGAGTTGTTTAGCTGCTCTGTATAATCCATCAGCCAATAGATTCCCAAATTCACCTTCTCGGTTAGCTATCATCCCAAAGAGGTTATCAGCAAACTCTTTACTCCCCATATCTTCAATATTGGAAATCCCAGTATTTTCCTCAAATTCTGCCTGAGTTGATCCAAAGATTTTCTCCTTCCAGCAAGCCCAGAGCCAAGAAAGAATCCCTGTCAACTCATAGGCATTAATACCTAATTCATCCGCTAATCTTATCCCATACCAAGTAGTTTCATCTTGTTGTCTATTAGAAAAGTCAGGATGCGGAGGTGCAACGGGTCCTACACCTTCCCAATTATTGTACATCTGAAGTTGAACACATTGTGCTTGACCTGGTGGGCTACCGGGAACGTCAAAAAATCCTCGACATCCAACTTGACAACCAAAACAACCATCAGCTCGTTTAACATATCCAGTTAAAAGCGATGGATCACCTCCGTATAATCCTCCTGGACCACCAAATGGAGGAATAACAACGCGTGCTTCATGACGAATCATTCTTCGTATTTTGTATATGACTTCCATCATTCTTTGTGGATCTTTTGCTTTTACTGCACCTGATCCTCTTACCGAAATTGCTTTCAGATTTTTAGAACCCATTACACCTCCGAATCCTCCTTGACCTGCAGAGTCACCAGAGTCATGCATTATACAGGCGATTCTACTACTGTTTTCTCCTGCAGGACCTATCATTACTGTCCTAATATTTATGGGATTATATCTCCCTGCTTCGGGTTTTTCAGCCATATCTGGAAAAGATCTTTCTGCTGCAATATCTGCTGCCAATTTCTTCTGCCCTTCTATGGCATCTAAGCCCCAATAGTTACTTGCACTTCTTATCTCTACTTCTTCATCACGTATCAGAAGATAAACAGGTCGGCTTGCTTTTCCATGAACGATAACGCCATCATATCCAGCAAACTTAAGCTCTGCACCCCAATGTCCACCAATAGCAGATGATGAAGGATATTCATCAGGATGAGAAGGAGCAAGTGCACCAATATTCCATCTACCGTTCATGGGAGAATTTGTACCGGTTAATGAACTAGGAGCAAATATTAGTCTGTTTTCAGGATCAAGAGCTTTTGTTCCTTCTGGTACATCATCCCAAATCACTTTTGCTTCTAATCCTCGTCCTCCAAGAAAGTTCGGAAAATATCTATCGGAAGGAATTTTAGTGATTTTTTCGGATGTGAGGTCCACATCTAAAACTTTTCCAACCCAGCTATACCAATCTGCCAAAAAAATAACTCACTTTAATACTAATAAGCCTAATTGCCAACTATATAAAAGATATTATGATTGAAATTTAATAAAAATGAATATTTTCTATTACATACAATTACACTTAAACTAGCTAATTTGTAGGTTATGTAGATTTGATATATCTTCTATTCGCACTTGTAGCTGCCGCTGCAGATATCTTAAGTGGAGCACTTGCCTTACATCCGAGATTTAGGGAAATAAGTAAAAGATATGCTATAGCAGTAGCTTCAGGCATAGTTATTTCAGCTGCATTTCTGGAGCTTCTTCCTGCAAGTGATATACAGAATAATGCTATCTTTGTGGTCCTAGGGTTTTTCTCATTCTACCTAGTGGAGAAAATCATAATGTTACATACATGCGGTGAAGAAGAGTGTGAATCCCACACTATGGGTTGGTCATCAGTTGTAGGTATGGCATCAGATAATTTAATTGATGGAGTAGGAATTGCCATAGCTTACTTAACAGATCCCTCATTTGGATTGATTGTCACAATTGCTGTTGTTGTTCATGAAATTCCTCAAGGGATGGCATCTACTGTTTTGATGCAAAAAGTAGGATATAGTAGAAGACGAATATTAACTATATTATCCTTTGCAGGTGCAGCTTATCCTATTGGAGCATTAATCTCAGCCTTTATCCCTTCAGACCTCTATGTTGTAATTATTGCATTTGTAGCTGGAGATTTCATATATATAGGAGCTGCAGATCTTTTAGGTGAAGCGCATAGACGGTTTAACTACAAGGTAGTAATTGCAACAATACTTGGAGCAATATTTTTCGTGATAATTGAAACACTAATCTAAAATCCATGACAGTGGCTTTTTAACCATCACATTATTAAAAAAAGTTATGCGGTCGTCGTCCAGTCTGGTCTAGGACATCAGCTTCCCAAGCTGGTAACTCGGGTTCAAATCCCGGCGACCGCATCTGAATAATTTGACAAACATTTAACTCAAAGAGTCATTTAGAGCAACCTGAGCGGTCGTCGTCCAGTCTGGTTAAGACACTAGCTTGCCAAGTTAGTAACCCGGGTTCAAATCCCGGCGACCGCACCATTTTACCAAAAAAGTGTTACTAGTAGCAAAGTAAAAAATTTAATATGAATATTCAATAAATCGATGTTAAAACATATTTTTTAGCGACGATCAAATTTATGATTAGAAATAAATTACATGATTTTAGTCATTTGTTGACTGTAATGAGAAGTATTTATCGCCATTTAAGATTCAAAACCCTATAGACCATCTTCACTAAATTCAAAACAGACTTCATAGCTTGCGGAATACGACTGAATTTGACAAGTCCTACTACTTTGACTAACCTCAATATTTTAAAAATTCGAAAATACGGGATAACCATAATAATGGAAACCCAATGCTTCTTGAAGAAAGATTTTGAGTGACCAAAATAATAGAATTTAATCACAAGATCTATAATGAATATTGGTAATGCGAACAAGGTTATTGTATCAGCTAGAAATAATACATTAGAATCAACTATTATGAATCCTAAATCAGATCCCGATAAACTAACCATGAATGCTGAAAGCCAAACAATTGTTATGAGATCAACAAAGTGATTCCAATATCTTATAGATTCGTGTCTAAAAGAAGTACCATCCCGAATTGGGATACCTGATTCTATGGCTGAGCCCAAGTCTATAATGAATGATTATCATCTTCAATGAAAATATGGCATTGTCAAATTCATGGAATATAAAAGTCAAACAGTCTTAATAATCTAAAGTTATTTGAATTTAGAAAAAATGCTCTTAAAAACTACTTCTTATTCTTTCAACAATATCTTTCTTAGGGATTTTCATCTCTACTCCGCTACTTAAATTTCTTATCGTCACTTTTCCTTCTTTGTAATCAATAGGCCCAATAATCACAAAGAAAGATGCGGTCTTTGAAGCATATTCAAATTGTTTACGAAGATTCTTTCCTGAAATTTCTAGAATTGTAGGTATCTCATTTTTCCTTAATAATGAAGCTATTTCAGTAGCCACACTTACCATCTCTTTACCAACATATCCTACAAATACTTTATTTTTGTTAGTTCTATCCACTTTAGAATTAGATAGAGCTAATAACATTCTATCGACACCACCCGCAACTCCAGTTGCACCAATATCTTTTCTACCAAATATTTCTGGTAGAATATCATACCGTCCACCACCTGCTAATGCGCCAAGATTTCGTTCCTCAGCAAATACTTCGAACACAATTCCAGTATAGTAATCCAAACCACGCACAATCCCCATGTTCAAAGTCACCCCATCTACTCCACGTGTCTTCAGAGTATCTATCAAATATTCTAAGTTCGCAGTATTAGATAAACCGTCTTCTTTTAGAGACCTGAGAACAAATTCAGGTTCACCCTTCAAACCACCAAATTCCATCATTTTTATTAACGCATCCTTTGTCACTTTTTTAGAACTATATTCCTCAAGAATTTCCTCTTTTGTTTTTCTTTCAAGTTTGTCAACTGCTCTCAACAAGTTAGAAATATCATCATTTCTCTGAATATTGAGTTTGGAAGACATGAATTCATCGATAATGGTTCGATCGCCTATCTCTAATGATAACCCTCTTAATCCCAGTTTATTGCATAGAGTTGAAGTGAAATCTATAATCTCAGCGTCAGAATCTATATTCTTAGCATCAAATATTTCAACATTCCATTGATAGAACCATCTATACCTACCGTACTGTGGTTCATCATATCGCCACATACTTGAGAAAGAACCCAATTTAACTGGAAGAGGAAGTCCTCGATCTGAGGAAACATATCTTGTTAGCCCAATTGTAAGATCAAATCGTAATCCCACATCTCTACCACCCTTATCCTTGAAATGATATACCTCGTCTCTAACACCTAGTCCACTTTTAGCCTCTAAAGTATGAAGCTTTTCTATTGGAGAAGGCTCCATTAACCTAAAGCCAAATATTTCAGCAACATCAATAAAGATAGATCTTACTCTCTCGAGTTCCTCGTAATCATCAGGCCCCAAGTCACGTAGTCCACGGGGCAGTGTCAAATCCATGGATGAAGATACCTACCTGTTATCCTGAGCTGATTCTTGGTCTATTCTCCCCAATTCAGCAAGTAAAGCAGATAGTTGTATTTCGGGATTGGCACCTACAATTATTCTATAGTCATACTTTGCTATAACTTCTGCAATATTTCCTTGATTTAATAATCCTTGTCTAGAAAGATATTCATTTGTATATTTTAGAAAGTCTTTTTCAGTCATACCATATACACGAATAAGCTCAATTAATAACGTCCAAGCATCATTAAACTTCCCTTCCAATGCCAAGGTAATAACATCTTTCACTTTTCCTTTACCAGATATTCCCGCAGTCTTCTGAACATTATTTTCGTTGACAATTCCTAAAGCAGCTGCTGATTCTAGAATATTAATCGCATGCCTAAGATCTCCTGTTGTTACTTTATATATTGAAGATAATGCATCTTTTTCGAATTTAACACCTTCTTTCTTGGATATTTCTATTAGATAGTTAACAACATCTTCTTCACCAAGTCTTGTGAATCTAAATATTGCACATCTGCTTTGGATGGGTTCTATTATCCTAGAAGAATAATTCCCAATCAGTATAAATCGAGTACCTTTTGAATACGTCTCCATAATTCTTCTTAAAGCAGTCTGAGCGTCGTTTGTCATCTCATCGGCCTCATCCAATATAATTATTCTGAAAGGAATATCTTGGCTTCTATCTGTATATCTAGCAAAAGTTTTTACCCTATCTCGAATAGTGTTAATACCTCGCTCATCTGAAGCGTTTAATTCTAGTGTGAAATTTTGCCAGTGATCTTTCATAATGTATTTTGCAATACTTAGAGCGGTTGTTGTTTTACCAGTTCCAGGCGGTCCTGCAAAAAGTAGATGTGGCATATTTCCTGGCGATTTAAGTAAAGACTTAAGGCGCTCAACAGATACTTTCTGATTCACAATATCTTCGATTTTTAAAGGTCTGTATTTCTCAGTCCACATTATAGATTCGTGTATATCTCCTTTTGACATAACCTGCACCTTATTCAGGGTTATCCACATTCCTTATTATATTTAAAGCCATTAGAAAAAATGTTGGAAATAATAGGTAAAAGAAGGTGAATATCTTCAAATCCCAATTATTTATTTACAGTGTAAAACAAGTTTGATAAAGAGTACATAATCAAATGATTTAACAACATTAAAAAAGAAACAACAACAAAAACTTGTAGGAAAAGATTATGGTACAGCAACGAAGAATTAGCATATCCACATTTATTCAGGATCGAGAAATGGAATATTTACTTCGCCCTGTAAAGTTAATTGTGAAACATAATCTACCTAAGATAACAATGAATTCTTTCGAAATTGAGGAGTCTAAGGAAAGAGATCTTATAGAGCTTCCAAGATGGGCTGCTGAAGAAATTGCGAAACTTGGATTTGTAGAAATTCAAGAAGAAAGCTTTGAAGTAGAAATGCTTAAGGCTTTAAGCAGAGAACGAATTCAGAGTTCTAACCAGATTTCTACATTAACTGATGATTTCTATCTAAAATTAAAGCGGCATCTTAGACGTCTAAAGAATGATACTAAAACCAAGAAGAGCTCAAAAAATGATTATGATGAATCATATATTAAAGCAATGGATCTTCTTAAGATCAGAACTGCAAAATTACTTCCACTAACTGTAGGAGAAGACAATCAGGAAATAATGCAAAAAATAACCTCAGAAGAACAAACTCTTTTCAACGAGGTGAGGAATACAGTACAAAAATGGAAGCAAAAAATATTAGAGGAAAATATAGATGAGTAATATCACTGCATCCAAGCTAGGCGAGGAATTAGAGAAATTTCTTAAGAGCTTTAAGAACAAGTCTGGGAAAAAAATTTACAAAACTCGAATTTCCCAAATAGTATCATCTGGAAGTATATCGCTTATTGTGGACTTTAATGATTTGTTGATGCATGATATTGACAAGGCCAATATGCTCATAACTGACCCGGATACAGGGCTTGAGAGATTCAAAAAAGCAGCCTACGAAAGTCTTAGAATTGAAAATTCATCTTATGCCGAGGAAATAAGAAAAGATCTAACCGTTAGAATAAGAAACCTAGTAGATAAGGTACCTATACGAAAAGTGGGAACAGCACATCTGGATAAGCTGATAGAAATAACAGGAATAGTAGTTAGATCATCAGATATTATGCCACTGGCAGTTGAAGCAGCATACAAATGTATCAGCTGTGGTGACACAAACCGAATTGAGCAAGATAAAATGATTCTTCGACGTCCAAGAAGTTGTGAAAAATGTGAATCAGGTAGAGATTTTGAGCTGATAGAAAAGGAATCAGTTTTCATAGATTATCAAGTAATAAGAATGCAAGAACTGCCTGAAGAACTTCCAGCAGGTCAACTTCCACAATCCTATGATGTGTCATTAGTTAGAGATCTTGTAAATATTACTCGTCCTGGAGATAGATTAACACTTACTGGGATAGTTAGAGCTGAACCTGAGTATTCCCAAGGGCGAGGAAAACTAAGAGTTTTTAAATCCGTTATTGAGGGAAATTATCTTGAAGTAATGGGTAAAGAACCCGAAACAATACATCTCTCAAAAGAGGATGAAGAATTAATTAAGACTATTTCTAATGAAACGAATGTTTACGAACGCTTAATTGAATCTATTGCACCGGCAATTCATGGTCATGAAACACATAAAGAAGCTATATTGCTTATGATGACAGGTGCGCCAAGGCAACAGTTACAGGACGGAACAGCTATTCGGGGAGATATAAATGTCCTATTAGTAGGAGATCCTGGAACAGCAAAATCTGAACTATTAAAATTTGCTTCACATCTGGCTCCAAGGGGATTATACACTTCAGGAAGAGGATCAACTGCTGCAGGGTTAACGGCAGCTGTAGTTCGCGAGAAAAATGGTATGATGATGCTTGAGGCAGGAGCGGTTGTTCTAGCTGATTTAGGAATTGCGAGTATTGATGAATTTGACAAAATGCGAACTGAAGATAGATCGGCTCTTCATGAATGTATGGAACAACAGACTGTTAGTGTCGCAAAGGGAGGTATTGTAGCTACTTTGAATGCTAGAACTTCAATACTTGCTGCAGCCAACCCAGCTCTTGGAAAATATGATGACTACAGAAATATTACTGAAAATGTAAATTTACCAACCCCACTTCTTACACGATTTGATCTGATTTTTATTCTCAAAGATAAAGCAGATAGGACCCGTGATGAAGAATTAGCTAGGCATGTTTTAGAAATTCACAGAACAGGAGAATATGCAAAATCCCCGCCAATTGAATATGAAATTATCCGCAAGTATCTTGCATATACACGGAATTTAAAACCAAAACTTACTCCGGAAGCAGAAGATAAGATCATGGAATACTATCTAAAAATGAGAGGAATGAGTGATGAAAATATGATCACAGTAACTCCAAGACAACTAGAGGGTCTTATTCGTATAGCTACAGCAAGAGCTAGAATAATGCTTCATGAGAAAGTAACTGAAGATGATGCCATTAGGGCAGTTTCTCTGATTAGGCGAATGTACGAAACTGTTGGAGTTGATGTGAAGACAGGTCAAGTGGATCTAGGTGTTCTGCATGGAAAACCTCTTAGTGAACGAAATCTCCTAGAACTTGCTTTGGATATCTTTAAGAATTTGGAAGGTCCTGATAAGAAGCCTGTTGATGAAAATAGATTCATAGAAGAATTGACAGCCACGGGAAAGATGAATAACGATGAAGCAAAGAAGATGCTTCAAATGATGAATCAAAGTGGTGCAATATATGAAGTTAAGCCTGGTTCATATAGAAAAATTTAACTAAAGATTAGTAGAATACTCATTATAAGTTAATGCAGGTGGTGTAATAAGAAGTGAAGATATCAACTCTTCCGATACCTAGAAATTTATCTGAAATGCTTCTCAAGCAAGGATACAGTGATCTCTATCCTACGCAAGAAGAAGCAGTGAAAGCCAATGTACTAAATGGAGAAAATATGTTATTAACTACTCCTACAGCAAGTGGAAAAACCTTAATCGCTATTCTTACTGCAGGAAAAACTATTCTTGAAAAAGAAGGGAAAATTGTTTATCTTAGTCCACTTAGAGCTTTAGCTAAAGAAAAGTATGAAGAATTCAAGGTATTTGAGTCTATTAAAAAGTTGAATGGAACCAATATTCGAGTTGTATTATCATCTGGTGATTATGATTCATCAAATAAATTTCTGGAAAAAGGGGATATAATTATTTTAACTAATGAAAAATTTGACTCTTTATTACGTCATGGTATTCCTTGGATTGATGATGTAAAGCTTTTCATTGCAGATGAAGTCCACCTTGTTGGAGATCCCTATAGAGGCCCAACTATTGAGACTATTCTCACCAAGATTCTCAGTTTAGCCCCTGAAGCCCAAATACTTGCTTTAAGTGCTACAATAAGAAATGCAAAGGAGCTAGCTGATTGGCTTAGAGCTGTACTGGTGGATACACAATGGCGCCCCGTGAAATTAATTGAAGGGGTTTATTTGTATGGAGAAATATTTTATTCAGACGATACAATTAAAAAGATAATTTCTACCAATAGAGGAATTCCAATCGATATAGCTGCAGATACAGTGAAGGACGGCGGACAATCACTCATATTCACTGAGACTAGAAGAAGATCTGTTAGTTTAGCCCTTAAATCAGCTGAAGTAGTTCCTAAGTATCTAACAAAAGCTGATATGAAAAAAGCAAGTAATATGGCAAGAAAAATATTATCAACAGGTGAGGAGACCGAGTTGAGCAAAAAACTATCCCGCGCAGTTGAACATGGTGCCGCTTTTCATCATGCAGGGTTAAATCCAAAGCATAGACAACTGATTGAGGAAGGATTCAAAAGTGGTACATTAAAAATTTTAACGTCCACACCTACTTTAGCTGCAGGTGTTAATCTTCCTGCAAGAAGAGTGGTCTTAAGCAGTCTCTTTAGATACAATTCGGATCTTGGAGGCCAGACACATATTTCTGTTCTAGATTATAAGCAGATGTGTGGCAGGGCAGGTAGACCCAAGTTTGATACTGTAGGTGAAACCGTTTTACCATCACTGACTGAGGAAGAAGCTGATGATATTTATACACGATACGTCAAAGGGGAACCAGAACCAATACACTCTCAATTGGCAAGAAAGGGGGTACTTCGTACACATATCTTAGCTGCAATATCTACACTTCCTGGAATGACAGATTCTGAGATGGATATGCTATTTTTTAAGACACTTTTTGCCAACCAAAATAGTAGTGATACAGTAAAAAGAAAGATGAATGACGCCATCGATTTCTTGATATCAGAAAATCTCATTAAAATGAGAGGTAAACGTTTCTTAGCTACTGAATTCGGAAAGAGAATATCAATGTTATATATTGACCCAGCAACTGGAATAGAGTTCAGACAGGCCATTAGGTATTCGGAAAGAAGTTCTTCTCAAATAACAGGAATACTACACCTAATTGTGACGGTTCCTGATTTCACTCCCAGACTTTTTATGAGGAAAGTAGATTTGGAGAATGCCAATCTTTTCATTGAAGATCATAAATCAGAATTTCTCATTCCTATTCCTGAGGAATCGGACTTTAAATCTCATGATGAATTCTTACAACAGTTTCGGGCACTAATGGCATTGTCTTATTGGATAGATGAAGCATCTGAAGAGAGTATATTGAAGCAGTTTGGCTTTGAGCCAGGAGATCTCCATAGAGCAGTTGAGAATGTTGATTGGCTTTTATATGCTCTTGCTGAAGTTTGCAAGATTATTGATAGAACAAATTATCTAACAGAAATAGATTTGCTTCGAAGACGAATAAAATATGGTGTAAGATCTGAATTATTATCTTTAACAACTCTTGAAGGGATAGGTCGAGTAAGAGCGCGATCACTCTTCAACGCTGGGTTGAGAAACCTAGCTAAGTTGAGGGTGGCGTCTTATAATCAGATTGCATCTGTGGAAAAAATAGGGCCAGGTGTTGCTCGAAAAATTAAATCGCAAATAAGTGATTGAAGTATAAAGTGATTGAAGTATAAATGGTGTTGATTAATGGCTTTGCAATTTTCTTAGGAAGAAAGAATACCTACACATATCTCACAAATGCTCTTCAAGAGATGAGTCACCGTGCTTGGGCGGGCTACCTTATTGAAGGAAAAAAATCAATCATAGCAAAAAACTCCCAAGAATTACATCAACAATCGTTATCAACCAAATCGATATCAGGGTACTGTCTGGCAACTGATTATGATGAAGAAGATACTCTGATTCATGGAACTATTTACGGAAGTAAGGGAACTCATATCACATCGAGAATAAAACAGATAAGTCAGGAGCCAGCTAAGCTTGCAGAATATCTAAGAAATGTCGATGGAGAATACACTTTTTCTTATCTAGATAAAGATAAAATTGTTTTTGGACGTGATCCTCTTGGTGTAAAGCCTCTTTTCATAGGAAGGCGAGAAGGATTTTTAGGGGTTGCCACTGATTCCTATGCTCTTAGATCCGTGGGGATGGATACGGAAGCTGTTTCTCCAGGTTTCGTTTACTCTGCAGATTTAGCGGGTTTAGATAAATTTATGATAAAGAGTATTGAAGAAGGAAGAGATTGGAATTCAGACACTAATGAGGGTGCTGAGAATGTGCTTCGGCTTCTTAATAAATCCATTAAAACAAGAATTAAGGGTAGGAATATTGCGGTAGGATTTTCAGGTGGATTAGACAGCTCTTTGTTGGCGCATTTAGCAAGCAAGGTAAGTAATATTAGATTGATATCTGTATTTACACCTGGTTCTATCGATGAGCGTGAGTCTAAAGCTTCAGCAGCAAGTCTTGGTTTGGATTTGATTGAATTATGCTTAAGTAAAGAGAGGATAAAACAGGTAGTAACAAGTATTTTCACACATATTGAGAGAAGAAGTCCGATGGATTTATCTATTGGAGTAGTTGTTAATGAAGTAGCATTAGCTGCCCAGAAAGAAGGATGCAATGCAGTTATTTTGGGTCAGCTTGCAGATGAACTTTTTGGAGGGTATATGAAGTATTTAAGAGCATATGAGCAGAAAGGGTATGAAGAATCACAATTCATGATGATGCACGACATAAAAACAGCGTATAAAGCTAATTTTCAAAGGGATGAAGCAGCTGCTTCATTCTTCACAGAATTATTATTACCATATACCTCATTTGACCTTGTTAATTATGCAATAACATTACACCCCAGTCTTAAAATGAATATTGAAAAAAACAGTAGAAAGATTATTCTTAGAGAAGCAGCATTAAGGGCTGGATTACCTGAAAATATTGTTTTCAAACCAAAAAAAGCAATGCAATATAGCTCTAAAATTCAAAAATACATCGAAAAAATGCGGCTTTAGATTCTGTAAGGATAATAATCATTTATATCCCCCTAAGAATCGAGTTAATTTGAAGGAAAAAATCTAAAGAGGATCTTCTTGACTCAACCAACTTCAAAATATCCGATAACAAAAATAAGTGAAGTAGAGTACAGAATTGAGTCGGATACAAAACCAGGAATGAATGTTCCAGTTACAATATATGCTAATGAGAATTTGCTTAAAAAAATGTTAACCGATAGGACTATAGATCAAGCAGTAAACGTAGCTCACCTCCCTGGAATCATCAAACATGCTATTGTACTACCAGATGGACATGAGGGATATGGTTTTCCTATTGGAGGAGTTGCTGCAACAGATGCAGATACTGGAGTAATCTCTCCTGGTGGAGTAGGTTATGATATCAATTGTGGGGTCCGTCTACTACAAACAAATCTCACAGAAAATGAAGTTAGGCCAAAATTAAAACAGATACTATCTGATCTATTTCAAGCAGTTCCATCAGGATTAGGTAGTAAAGGGCGATTAAAGTTAACACCACGCCATTTAGATGATGTACTTAGAGAGGGTGTAAATTGGGCTATCGAAGCAGGATATGGAACAGAGAAGGATGCAGAATTTTGTGAAGAGAACGGCAAAATGAATGGTGCAGATCCTGACAAAGTTTCTCCTATAGCGAAATCAAGGGGAATACCTCAACTTGGGAGCTTAGGGTCTGGAAATCACTTTTTGGAAATTCAGAAAGTCGATAAAGTATTTGACAATAGAGCTGCTGAACGCTTTGGTATAAGAGAAGAAGGGCAGATAGTGATACTGATACATACTGGTTCAAGAGGTTTGGGTTACCAAGTCTGTAGTGATTATCTGAAGGTAATAGAATCAGCTTCACACAAATATAACATACATCTACCGGATAGGGAGCTTGCCTGTGCACCTAATAATTCCAAGGAAGCTTTGAACTATTTTGGAGCAATGGGTGCAACTTTAAACTATGCATGGTCGAATAGGCAGATGATAACACATTGGACTAGGAAGGTTATGCAGAATATCTTCAAAATGTCTGAAAACGAAATTGGATTAAATTTAATTTACGATGTAGCCCATAATATTGCTAAGTTTGAAGAACATAATATTGATGGTGAAAAACGTAAGGTTGTTGTTCATAGAAAAGGTGCAACAAGAGCTTTTCCAAGTGAAAGTAAAGATATTCCAAATTCATATAGAGATATTGGTCAACCAGTTCTGATACCGGGATCTATGGGAACGGCTAGCTGGGTTCTCCTGGGCACACATAAATCAATGAAGAATAGCTTTGGATCAACAGCTCATGGAGCAGGGAGGATGATGTCTCGGTCTGCAGCTATCAGAACTTATAGAGCTGAAGATGTTAAAAGGGATCTTGGAAGAAAAGGAATACTAGTCCAATCTGCGAGTTGGAAGGGGATAGTAGAAGAGGCACCAGGGGCCTATAAGGATGTAGATGCTGTTGCAGATGTATCAGATAAAGTAGGAATTGCTACTAAAGTAATAAGATTAAAACCATTAGGTGTAGTTAAAGGATAATTAGCTATTCAGCTGATGTATCCTAGATTCTTATTATTCTGTTTTCCGACTTCAGAATGACTATCTTGATTATTTCTTAATTGACCAAGTTTCTTGACAATCTTTTCGGTATTCTTTACATGCTCAATGAGACGTGTCATATCGACTTCAATATCCATAATCTTACTGAAAATGGTTAAAACAGCTTTGGATGCATTGGCATCAACTATATATCCTGAGGTCTCACCTAACAACGATAGACCTAACATACCTCTGACTTTAGCTAAACCAACTAATAATCCATTCATTCCTGTGATTGCCCCCTCTTTCATCAAAATTACACCATAGTTAGAAAGATCATTTGTCGCTGAGATATCAGTGGCGGTACCATATACTTTTGGTTCTTTTACAAAGCCTCCTGTAATATACGCTGCAAGAGTAAATATTTTTTCAGTACCAAGTTCACTAGCTAATTCTAATATCTTATCAGCTACTTGGTAATCTGCCTCAGGAGTTATAGGCTGTGAATCACCAGTATAAAGAATTAAATCATTAGAAACTTTTGATTTCAAATAGTATAATTCATTCTTTAAGATATCCACAGTACCATTCGGTTTAATAATAACCTGCGGAGGAAAGTTATATGAATAAACGACACCAAAAATCTTTGCATCTAATTCTTTGATAAGATGCTCAACAGCTAACTTCCCAACAAAACCACTCCCCGGCAAACCGCATACCAGAACTGGATTTTTTAATTCTGGTTTCTTGAGTAAATGTATGTTGACACTCGTCAAATCTTCACCCATATTCTAGTTTGAAATTTGCCTCACCTATCTAGAAAAAGGTTCGTATATTGGTACATCAATCTTCAGACTTTAGCTTCTCTTTTAAAGGAACGAGCTTACCGTCTTTCTTTACTTGTATTGAAGTTTCAACATGGATTCTTAGTCCCATTTGTCTGAAAAGCCAGAGAAGTTCTCCACCAGATATGAATCCTTTGATGCCTCCTTTTTTTATTATGCCTGCAAGATTTTTCACAATAATTGACACTTGCTCAGGGTAATGCATTTCAGCTAGCTCCAAAACCTCTAGTCCTCTATCAATCATCCTTGAAGAAACAATATCTCGGTCACTTTGCGGTTTCACTTCAGGCTTTCCTGATGCAGCTATCCTGCGCTTGAGATCTAGCAGCCTCTTAGCAGTTAAGAAGTCGAGATCTTTATCTGAAACCATTCACTTAAGTTCTATTACGCAAGCTATTAACCCTTATGGATAGAAAACAGTCACAATACTGAGTGCTTATGGAAAACTAATGTCAACTATTTCAGTTGAACTAAATCTTCCAAAAATAAAATAAAACCTTATTTTAATAAGTAGAACTAGTCATAATTAATATGGATTATCAAAACTTTTTTCATAAATGTTCTGAACAAGATTTATGCCATATTTTTCAAGCTAAGAAGATAAAGGACACAGAAATCCATAAAATAATTCATGATTTACAGGATCTTGGAAGATCTGCAAAACAAGCTGAATATAATAAAGCACTAAAGAAATCATTCATTTCTTTACAATAGGAAACAGAAAAACCAGTATCTAAAAACAAAGAAATCGGCATGAAATGTGATTTCCATAAGACCATTAATGGTAACCAAGTATTTTGCGAAACTCAATTCGGAAAAACTGAAGCAGTACTCAAAGATGTATGCAAAATGCAGATAGCCTATGATGAACAAACACTTGATCTCGGAGTAGTAATAGTACCATTAGATCCTAATCAAATGTTTTCAGAACGAAAAAAATCAATAGTAGGTATGGCCTACTTCAACATGGTAAAACAAACATTACCACACCTACACTTCAAATTTCCAATATGGGTAATCGGACTAAACCCAAAAAAAGCCTAAAGAAAAAATAATACGTCAAGTAGCACAATTTAGGGTTCTTGGCATACATTTGCTAATTATTGTTCTTATTTTATGTTACATATCTTTATTATTGTAATTTTGGGAACTATCATATCTTTTTACTCTTGTTTGATTTTGAAATTTGGCACCACCACGCATACCACCTTTGTGTGTCGTTGGTAATTTGAGTTTATTATCATTGCAAGTTTTTTCGTGTTTATCCCACTTTCTTTTCAACACTGTTTGTTTGCACGAATTACAAAATACTATTTTCTTTTCAAGCAAATGCTATCATCTCCTCTTTATTCTCTGCTTTTCCAACGTTTGTCATGATGTGTCTTTTAATAGAATGTAGTTTAAGTTTTTCAATATTACAAAAATCTTTCAATTTATCTTGCGTTTCTATTTAGCTTGCCCTCTGCGTAGCATTCTTTCCTATGTTTTCTAAAGACTAAAGTATCGTAAATAGTTTTTCCACATCTTTTACATATATTTCTATCAGGCATCTCTACATCACCCTCTGTTTAATGCTTAAAATACATAACAAAACATTCTTTTTTTAATAATAAGTTTCATCTGTTGTAGTTAAATAAAAAAGGTGGGTAGGTGCTTTAATTGCCTGCACCTATAGGCTGAAGACAAATAAGTACTCAATAAATACACCGTTTATGGATAGAAAAAATGTTATTCGTTAGGTGATATGGATAGTTGATAACATGAGTAATCAGAAACTATGGGTAGCTATTCCAGACACAGTTTTATCAGACAGTAAGAATCTTCGGGATAAAACGATTAAACTTGGAGCTATAGCGAGAAGTTGTGCTATTTTCAGAGTTGACAAGATATTTTTCTATCGAGATAATACAATTACATCAGGAGAATTTGAATTAATTAGAATAATCTTGGAGTATCTAGATACTCCACAATATCTGAGAAAACAATTATACGGAATGAGGAAGGAATTACAATATGCCGGATTATTACCACCACTTAGAACGCCACATCATAAACTAGTTGAAAAAATAACTGAGATTAGGGTTGGAGAATTCAGGGAAGGAATTGTTGTCAAAAATGGTGGTCAAAACTATGTGGATGTTGGTTTATCAAATCTAATTCCTGTTGATGGACCGGCATCTAAAGGTTCAAGAGTTACAGTTAGATTTACTACCCAATATCCAAATCTTCGGTGTCAAGTTACCGAACGGGATAAAGTAAAAATGTACTGGGGATATGAAGTTAAGGAGGCAACTTCACTTCAAAAACTCTTAAAGAGTTTAAATACTGATATTAGTATTCTTACATCACGTAAAGGAAGACCATTAGCAGATTTATGGCAAAATCTAGTAACGGATATTCAACACGCTCATAAAATTTTAGTGGTTTTTGGTGCACCAAGGTCCGGTATTAATGAGATACTTCTAAAAGATAATGTAAACCCTAGAGATCTTTCTAAATACGTATTAAATATTTTTCAAGAACAAGGATCAGCTTCAATTAGAACTGAGGAAGCATTATTGGGGACCTTAGCAATCCTAAATCTTGCAAAAATAATGCATAATCAAGTTGCATTATAATCTAACAAATACTTAAAAATACTAGTTCTCTTCAAACGCGTGCCACTGATGCATAATGGGTAAGAAGCATGCACCAAAACATGGGTCTTTAGCATACCTACCGAGAGGAAGAGCTAGAAGTCTAGTCTCAGTAGTTAAGACATGGCCAAAAATAGAAGATGATAAACCATCTCTATTAGGAACTGCAGCATTTAAAGCAGGAACGATACACGTCTATACAGTTGATGATAGAGAGAAGACCCCTAATTATGGTAAACCTCTTTTTAATACATCAACCGTGCTAGAATCTCCACCAGTATTCATAAGTGGTTTTAGAGCATATGAAGATAATGGAGAGGCTATTGTTGTTTTTAATGAGGTTTATACAAAGAATCAACCTAAAGATACATCAAGAACAAAGAAGTTCAAGGAAACTACAAAAAACCATCTTGAGGACATAAAGAATTCTTTGGACAAGATTAAGAGGTTTACTGCCGTTTGTTGCATCACACCTAGAGAGACTGGAATGTCACAAAAGAAACCTGTGATATTTGAAGTTGCAGTTGGAGGAGGTAATGTGGAATCTCAGTTTGAATATATACAAACTATTTTAGGAAAAACTGTCAAGATTTCAGATGTTTTTAAACCTGGAATGTATATTGATACAGTTGGTGTAACTAGAGGAAAAGGATTTGAAGGACCAGTTACACGAATGGGAATTAAAAGGAAACAACACAAGTCTAGAAAGACAGTGCGTGCTGTCGGAAGTATTGGTCCATGGAAACCAACAGCAACTATGTATACAATTCCTAGTGCAGGTCAAAGAGGATTACATAGGCGTACTGAAGTCAGTAAACGTGTAATGACTTTGGGTACATCAGATGAATTACCAATCACACCTAAAGGAGGCTTTAAGCATTATGGGGAAGTTAAGTCTGATTACATTGTGGTCAGAGGTTCAGTTCAAGGGCCACCAAAAAGATTTTTAAAACTAAGACATACTATATTTCGAAAGAACAAGAAAGTTCAGCCCCCAAAAATACTTGATGTAAGTACCAGAAAAGGAGATATTGTTGAATGAATGCTGATATTCAAGATTTAGATGGAAAAATAGCTGGTTCAGTAAATCTTCCTAGAATTTTTGAAACTTCTTTTAGACCTGACCTTATACATAGAGTTTACCTTGCTATAGCAACGCATAACCTACAACCCCAAGGAAGAGACATATTAGCTGGTCAAAAAACTAGTGCTGAATCATGGGGGACAGGAAGAGGAGCATCTAGAGTTGCTAGAGTTAAGGGTGGAGGAAGACGAGGCGGTCAGGGTGCAGGAGTAGCGATGGTTGTGGGTGGTAGAACAACTCATCCTCCAAGATCTGAGAAAAAGATAAGGAAAGAAGTTAATCGTAAAGAACGCAGATTAGCCTTAGCATCTGCGATTGCTGCTACCACTGAGAAACAAATAGTTTCCTTGAGAGGACATAAGATTCCTGAAGAAAGAAATCTTCCCATCATAGTTAATGATGATGTTCAAAAAATAAATAAAACTAGTGATCTTTTAGATTTTTTTCTATCAATAAATCTAGGAGATGATATTGAAAGAGTAAATCACAGCAGAAAGACAAGGTCTGGTGTATCACGAAGACGTGGAAGAACCATTAAAACGGGAAAAGGTCCATTAATTGTAGTATCTGAAGATAAGGGGATAGGTAAAGCTGCTAATAATATTCCTGGTATCGATTGTGTCTTGGCGAAAAACCTTACAGTTACAGATCTTGCACCTGGTTCTCAAGCAGGAAGACTAGTAGTCTGGAGCAAATCTTCAATTAACAATCTTCCAAAGCCGTTATTAGAGGTAGGTAATTTAATTGCGACCTGAAGAAGCATTACAAGTAATTTTACGTCCATATGTTACTGAAAGGACATTCGATCTTATTGAAAGACAGAATAAGATAGTGTTCATGGTTGAAGATGGAGCTAGAAAAAGAAAAATAAGGGATGCTGTTGAAATGTTGTATGATGTAGATGTAGCATCGGTGAATACAGCGAAAACTTTGTCAGGTAAGAAAGCTTATGTACGTTTAAGCGAAAAGTCTTCTGCAACAGATTTAGCATCAAAACTTGGGTTGGTATAATAATGGGTAAACGAATTCTTACACAACATAGAGGTCGTGGAGGGAGACAATATAGAGCACTTAAGAAGAGAAAATTAGCACCTGCTAGATATCCTGAAGTTTCCAGTGAACTTGTTACAGGAGAGGTTAAAGATATTTTACATGAAATCGGCAGAGCTACGCCTCTTGCAAAAGTAAATTTTGAGAAAGATAAGTTTTCATATATTCCCGCAATTACAGGATTAAAAGTAGGTGCTACGATTGAGGTTGGTAAAGGGTCTCAATTAAAAGAAGGAAATGTGTTACCTTTATCAGAAATACCTGAAGGATCAATTATTTGCAATATAGAGCTAAACCAAGGTGACGGAGGAAAACTTGTAAAGGCACCTGGTGGGTCAGCCACTCTTTTTTCACATACTCCGTCAGGTGCTCTGATAAGGTTTTCTTCTGGAAAAGCAGCTATAATAAATAGTAAAAGCAGAGCATCAATTGGTAGAATAGCTGGATGGGGAAGATCTGAAAAACCATTTTTAATAGCTGGGAACAAACATCATTTAATGAGGTCAAAGAATAAAATCTACCCCAGGGTTAGAGGTGTTGCTATGGCTTCCGTACATCACCCCTTTGGAGGAGGAAGGCATCAACACCCAGGAAAATCTACTACAACAAGCAGAAATGCTCCACCAGGTAGAAAGGTTGGACTTGTCGCAGCTAAGAAGACCGGAACTAAACGATTAGCCAGAGCTAAAATAGAGGTGAAACGTTAAAGATGGTGCAGGAGTTCAAATATAGAGGATATAATATTGAGCAATTGAACGCAATGTCAATCGAACAATTTCTACATCTCCTGCCATCAAGGCAAAGACGTTCATTAAATCGAAGTATTTCTGAGGAAAAAAGGAAACTTTTGGCAGAATTGAGACAAACAAAAGAAAAAAGCAATAATAAGCCTATTCGCACGCATATTCGAGACATGATTGTTTTACCATACTTAGTAGGACTAACAATTCATGTACATAATGGAAAGGAATTCATAGCCCTGGAAGTAAAACCGCAAATGGTAGGACATTATTTAGGTGAATATGTTATTACTAACAAAAAAGTTGTTCATGGTACTCCTGGTATTGGAGCATCGCGTTCCAGCTTATATGTTCCACTAAAATAGGGAAATAATGACGTGGAGGATTATTTTTTTCTAAAAAAGTTTGAAAAGCTTTAAATTATCAACGGAAGCCCGTCAAACGCACGAGTAAAAATTAAGGACAAAAGGAGATCAATATAAATTGCCACAATTTGCATATAGCTTTACCGGCTATTCCCAGCCGTATGTTAAAGCCAGTGGAAGAGAGATGAATATAAGTCCAAAGACTGCTAGAGAGATTTGTAATTCTATAAAAGGTAAGCTGATTCCACAAGCTAGAGAATATCTTGAAGATGTAATGGATAAGAAGCAGCCTGTACCGTTTAGACGATATAAGAAAAAAGTTGGTCATCGAAGCGGGTTAATAGGATTTCATGTAGGCAGATATCCTGAGAAAGCTGCAGAGCAGATACTTGAAATTATAGATAATCTTGAAAATAATGGTGATTTCAAAGGAATGGATACTGAAAGAATGAAAATAATCCATGCATCAGCTATTAGGGGTAGACAAGTGAAGATGTTTAAGCCAAGAGCATTTGGCAGATCATCTCCTAGCCACAATACTTTGGTACATATAGAACTCGCAGCTACAGAGGTTTAGTCAGATAGATGTCAGCAATTAAAAAGGTAATGGGACACTTTGCAAGAAATGCAGAGATGGACGAGTATTTACAAAATGAAATTGCAGAATCAGGTTATGGAGGTGTAGATATATTAAAAACACCTGTGGGAACTAGAATTACGTTATTTGTAACCAGGCCAGGTATAGTGATTGGAAGACGTGGTACTGGGATACGGAGTTTAACAGAGAATATTGAGACAAAGTTTAAAATTCAGAATCCTCAGATTTCTGTACTTGAGATAGAAGTACCTGAGTTGTATCCACAAATTATGTGTAATCGAATTGCACATAACGTACGCCGAGGAACTGCATTTAGAAGAGCTGCACTTTGGGCATTAAATTCAATTATGAATGCAGGTGCTATGGGAGCAGAAATTTCTGTATCAGGAAAATTGAGAAGCGAGAGGGCGCATCATGAGAAACACCGTGCAGGTATAGTTCTTAAGAGCGGAGAAACAGCAAAACGGATTGTCAGAGAGGCTACGAGTGATGTTCTTCTAAAAATGGGTCTGTATGGAATCAAGGTAAAGATAGCAATAAAGGATGCAATACCTCATGAAGTTGAGATTAAGGAGTACATAGAAAAAGAAACTGACACAAAACCAATAAAAGAAGAAAAACCATCTCCTGAAACTGAAATTAAACCTAAACAAAAGAAACCAATAAAGAAAAAGGAATCAGATGAAGGGTCAATAATAGCGAAAAAAAAATCTAAATCTCAAGTTGGTGTAAAGATTGAAGGTGAAAGAAAGAAACTAAAATCCAGTAACGAGAAAAGAATAAAGAAACCTGATGCTAAAGTCAAATTAGATCCAAGTGTAGGAAATAAAGATAAGAAGTATATTAAGACAAAAACTAAATCAGTTAAGAAATTAAAAACAAAAGAGAAGTAGGTCAAGGATGAAAAATCTAAAAAATAATGAATTGCAGAAGATGAAGATAAAGGACCTCAAAGAGAAATTAATGGATCTAAGGAAAGAAAGGTCTGAACTAATTAGTTCAGCAGGACGAGGAACACTAAAGAAAGAATCTGGAAGTTTAAAATCCATTAAGCGTAACATTGCTAGAGTTCTAACTGTTATGAACAAAAGAGATGGAAAAGAGGATTCAGATTAAGGTGTTTTTTAGAATGTCGGCCATAAATATTATGTTTCACGAGCTTATCGGACTAAGAATAGTAGTTGTTAAGAGTTCAGTAGAGACTTTGAATGGTCTTTCTGGTGAAGTTGTAGATGAGACACAGTATACGTTAAAGGTTAAGACTAATAATGGATTAAAAATTATTCCAAAATCAGTAGTAACGGTAAGAATTGAATTAGTCGATGGGACATTTGCAACGGTTGATGGAAGAAAGATTTTGTACCGGCCTGAAGATAGAATTACACGATTGAGGCGGAAGCATTGAAGAATATTGGAATAGATGTAAAACCACCAGAGAAGACCTGTAATGATGATCTTTGCCCCTTCCATGGTTCAACCAAGATAAGGGGAAGAATTGTAAAAGGGAAAATAGCAGCAGCAATAACAGGAGGTAACGCTGTAATTGAGAAGCAGTACTTCCAATATGATAAAAAGTATATGCGTTATGAGAAGCGGCGCAGCAAATTACATGCACATCTTCCATTATGTATTGAGGTAACAAAAGGGGATATGGTAGTATTAGCTGAATGTAGGCCCTTAAACAAAACTGCTTCATTTGTAGTGATAGAGAGGTCAAGTGAATAAAATGTCAGGAAAAGGCTCAGCAAAAGGAGTGCAAGAATTTAAGACTTACATTACACGATCTATTCCAGTACAATCAGTCATCACTTGTGCAGATAATACTGGAGCTAAGACATTGATGGTTATTCAGGTATCAAAATTCAAAGGAAGGAAAGGAAGAAAACCTGCAGCCGCAGTTGGAGATCATGTAAACGTTGTAGTAAAGAAAGGACCTCCTGACCTAAGGCGTCAGACCTTCGGAGCAGTAATAGTTAGACAAAAATATCCGGTCCGTAGAATATCTGGCAATAGAATAACCTTTGAGGATAATGCAGCGGTTCTTATGACACCGGAAGGAGAAATGAAAGGGACAAATATCAAAGGACCTGTAGCAGCAGAAGCTGCAGAACGATGGCCAAGAATTGCTAATTTGTCATCAACAATAGTATAGGAGAATCAATCACATATGACACAACCAAGCAAATCAAGAAAAAGTATGTATAACGCACCAAATCATATTAAGTCTTCAATGGTTGGAGCACCGCTCTCTTCTGACCTTCGTGAAAAGTACAAAGTTAGATCCATAAGAATTCGTAAAAGTGATGGGGTTAAGGTTCTTCGTGGAGAATATAAAGGAGTAGAAGGGAAAATAACAAAGATCTTTGTAGGAGATGGAAAATTAAATGTTGAAGGTGTAACCCAGGAAAAGATAGCCGGAGGAACTGTACCAATTAAAATTCATGCTTCAAATGTTATAGTGACCAGCTTAAATATGGACGATAGTTGGAGACGAAAGAAGCTGGAAAAGAAAAAGGAGTAATGGTGAAGAAAAATGGGGCGAAAAGGGGAAGATAAACAAACAAAGAGATCTAAGGCACCTAGCTTCTGGGCAATTCAAAGGAAAAAATATTCATTCACAGTTACGGCATCTCCAGGACCTCATGGGATAGATGAAAGTTATCCGCTTGTAGTTTTGATTAGGGATGTTTTGAAATTAGTAAATACATATCGTGAGGCATCGAATATAATAAGAGATGGAAAAATATTGGTTGATGGAGTTATAAGAAAAGATCCAGATTTTCCTGTTGGTCTTATGGATGTTTTGCAAGTACCATTATTGAAGAATAGCTACAGGATGGTACCAAACAAGGGATCTGTTTTGGTCCCAATAAAAATACCTGATTCTGAGAACAGTCAAAAGCTTTGTAGAGTTCGCGCAAAGACAACAGTACGTGGTGGTAAGATTCAGTACGGTTTTCATGATGGTAGATCTATTTTAGCAGAGAGTGAAACTGATTTAAGCCCAGGTGATGTCTGTCTTTTAGAGATTCCTTCTCAGAAAATTAAAAGGGTTATTGCACTAAAAAATGGAGTTCTTGCACTAATAGTGAAAGGCAAACGTGTTGGTATGATAGGGCAAATCAAAGAGATTAGATCTGGAACAGTCACTCGTAACAAAATGGTGGATTTAGATATTGAAGGTGTTATAGCAGAATTACCAGCTGATATGATAATTGCAGTAGGTGATGGTGAGCCTTTGATAACAATAACAGGGGGTAAATAGATTTTAAGCACTAAATTATCTGAATCAAGAACTAAAGAGCAATCGAGAAATGAATCCGAACCTATTATTAAAAAGGTAGACAAAAAGAAAGTTTCTAAGAAAAGATCAACTAACAAAGATAATCCAATGCGAATTATTAAGATTACTAAAGTAATTTTGAATATTGGAGTAGGTCAATCTGGAGAAATTATTGAGCGTGCTAAGAGTTTAATTCAAGATCTTACAGGTCATAATCCAAGCTCTAGAAATGCTGAAAGGACAGTAAAAGAATTTGGGATACATAAGGGAGAACCTATTGGTGTTACCGTAACTTTGAGAGGAAAAAACGCAGTCGATGTGTTGAAACGTCTTTTGGAAGCTAAAAATAATCAGATAAAGAAAAGCTCGTTTGACAATACTGGGAATTGTTCTTTTGGTATAAGAGAACATATAGAAATACCAGATGTAAAATATGACCCTACAATTGGAATATTTGGGATGAATGTAACAGTGGTTCTTGAAAGACCTGGAACAAGAATAATGAAAAGAAAAAGATCAAAATCGAGAGTTGGAAGTAAACATAAAGTCAGTACTGATGAGGCTATTGAATATTTTATTACAAATTTAAAGATAGAGGTTACTTAGATTTGGTAAAAATAAGACATGGAAAGCCAAGAAAGTACGGTAAAGGTTCAAGAATTTGTACAAGATGTGGAAATTATTCAACGGTAATTCAAAAATATAATCTTATGCTTTGCAGACAGTGCTTCCGAGAAATGGCTACCAAGATAGGGTTCGTGAAATATAGCTAGGTGTAAAATGAATGCCAGCACAACAGGTATTACCCAATCTTTTTGCAACGATATACAACAACGAGATTAGAAACAAGAAGGAATGTCTCATCATACCAGCATCCAAACTTGCAAGCGAGGTTCTTAGGACAATGCAAAAAAACAAGTATATTGGTGAATTTGAATTTATTGATGATGGATTATTTGGAAAGTTACGAGTACAGCTTCTTGGTAGGATAAACAAATGTGGGGTTATTTCGCCAAGATTTGCAGTTAAAAAGGATAGCTTCAGTAATTGGGAGAGACAACATCTTCCTGCTGTTGGTGTAGGGATTCTGATAGTTTCAACACCTGCTGGAGTTATGTCACACATTGAAGCTCTGAACATTGATACTGGAGGAAGATTACTTGGATACGTCTACTGAAATGAAAAAAGAGGAACAGGCGCATCTACTTTTCAAAGTACCTGAAGGGATAGAAGTGAGTTTTAATGAGAATATTCTTTTTGTTAAAGGGCCTTTAGGAGAAATTAAACGTGATTTTAGTAAGATTAGATCCAATATATCGCTGAACGGCAACACCATCACAATAACTCCTTTCAGCTTGAGAAAGAGACATAGGTCTATCACGAATACATCCAGATCATTAATTAGAAATATGATTACAGGTGTAACTAAAGGATTCACATATAAATTGAAAGTAGCCTATGCGCATTTCCCGATCACAGTAAAGATTAAGGGAGATGAAGTTCATGTAGAGAATTTCTATGGTGAGAGATCTCCGAGAATTTCTAAGATAGTTGGAGACTGTAAATTGGAGGTTCAAGAGGATGATGTCATCGTTAGAGGGGTTTCACTTGATGATGTTGGACAGACTGCTGCTAATATTGAACAAGCAACTAAGGTCAAGAGGAAAGACCAAAGAGTGTTTTTAGATGGAGTGTATATATATGAAAAAAGAAAAGAACAAAACTAAACCTAAGAAAGGGCCAGTCACCAGGCCATTATCTAAATCTAAGGTCAATAAGGCTAAGCTCGCAATTGTAAAATCAAAAACACCTAAAATAGAAAAGAAAGTAACAAAATTGGTGAAGAAAGAAGAAAAGAGGCATGCAGAATCTCCATCAGCATCAGAAGAGGTAAAGCAATTGCTAAAGCTTCGTGATGAAGTACGACAAAATAGACCAAAGTTTCTAAGACAGGAAAGTTGGCGTTATATTAGAGTTGGAAAGCCATGGAGAAAACCTAAAGGTACTGACAGTAGAATGCGATTAAGAAAGAAGGGTTGGCCAAGTCTAGTAAAAATTGGTCATGGAGGACCTGCTAAAGCTAGAGGATTACATCCATCAGGTTTCAATGATATTCTAGTTTTCACAAAGAAAGAACTTGAAATATTGAATCCTGAAACTGATGCAGTTAGACTATCTGCTAGACTTGGAGCAAGGAAAAGACGTGAAATCGTTGATCGTGCGAATGAGTTAGGCCTAAAAATCTTGAATCTTCGCGGATTAAGGGTATTATCATCCAAAGAGTGATTTGGAGGAACAAGAATATGAATTTATCAGCAAAAAAGAGAATGGCGGCAGATGTTCTAAATGTGGGTAAAAAAAGGGTAAAGTTTGACCCTGATTCTGCTGAAGATATCTTTGACGCCATCACAAGAGAATCCATCCGTGGATTAGCTAGTAGTAACGTAATCTCTGTAAAGCCAAAGAAAGGAGTTTCATGCGGTCGTGTTCGAAAAAGAAGAATCAAGATTAAAAAGAGAGGTAAAGGCGCCGGCTCCAAGGAGGGAGCCAAAGGTGCAAGAGTTGGAAAGAAGACAGTTTGGATTAGAAAAGTCAGATCTCTTAGAGGACGGATAAAAGTCAAGAAAGATAGAGGAGAAATAAGTGGAAAAGTCTTTAATGAAATGTATCGGCAGATAAAAGGTGGACAGATAAGGTCACTAAAACACTTAGAGAGTATTATCAAACAACATAAAGAATAAAGTGATGATTATGATAAAAACTAAACACATCTATATTCTCCGAAGAAGAAGAGAAGGAAAAACAGATTATAGAAAAAGGAAAACCGTACTTATGAGTAAAGCCACATTCATTTCACCTAGAATAACTAGTAAGAATATTAGTGTTCAATTTTTGAAAGCAACACCACAAGGAGATCATGTACTTGCTTCAGCTCACATTCGTGAACTCTATAAATTAGGTTGGAATGGTTCAGGAACCAGTCTACCTGCAGCATATTTAACTGGACTAACTGCTGGATTAAAAGCATCGAATATGGGTATTAAACAATGTATCATATATATTGGATTGAGACGATATTTACCAGGGTCAAGAATTTCAGCAATATTAAAGGGAGTTATAGATGCTGGTTTGGAAATTCCTGCAGATATCAAATCCATGCCATCTAAAGAACGGATTAACGGGGAACATATTTCAAGTTATGCTAAATCTCTTTTGAAAATGGACAAAGAAAAATATAAGCGATTGTTCTCAAAAAGAATAAAAAGTGGATTAAAACCTGAAGAATATCCAAAACATTTCGAGGAAATAAAGAAGAAAATTCTTAGAAAATATAGTGTGAAAGAGATTTGATGCGTAAATCCAGATATGAAGAAGATGCTTTGAAGTTATGGAAGCCTAGGACAAAGTTAGGAAATCTTGTATCTTCAGGCGAAGTTACCTCAATGAATGAAGTCTTTGAAAATGGTTGGAAGATTAAGGAACCAGAGATTGTGAGAACCTTGCTCCCAGAGATAAAAAGTGAAGTTGTAGATGCAGGAATCGTTCAAAAACAAACAGATGCTGGCGAGATGACTAGATTCGTATCTATCATTGCTGTTGGTGATGGAAACGGATGGTTCGGTATAGGAAGGGGAAAAGCACCTCAAATGAGACTTGCAATAGAGAAGGGAACAAATAATGCATTGTTAAACTTAATCCCAACAAAAATTGGTTGTGGAAGTTGGGAGTGTAAATGTGGAAGGAATCACTCTATACCATTCAAAGTAAGTGGAAAAGGTGGAAGTGTAAGGGTTGAGCTAATTCCAGGACCAAGAGGATTAGGGTTAGTTGCAGGCGAAACAATAAAAAATCTTCTTACACTCGCAGGTATAAAAGATGCATGGACCAAAACATTTGGCTCCACAAGTACCGCTTCATCAGTTGCATATGCAGTATACAATGCATTAAAGAAAGTTCATGGATTAAGTATAATTGCGGAGTAATGGTAAATTAATGAAGAGCTTCTTGATTGTGAACATGCGAGGAATGGTTAGTACATCAAACCAAGTGAAAGATACTTTAAAGAGTTTAAATCTAGAGAAGAGATTTCGTGCCACTATAGTACCAGAAACATCATCATATGTAGGAATGCTCAAAAAAGCAAAAGATCAAGTTTCTTGGTGTGAAGCAACAACTCCCCTCATTAAGAGTTTACTAGAAAAGAGAGGAAGAAAAGAAGGGTGGAAGCCTCTTCAAACAGAAGATCTGAATAAGCTAGGGTATGAAAATCTAGATAATCTTGCAAAAGATTTATCACAATCTAAAGCAATCCTCCAGAAACTTAAGGGAGTAAAGCCATCTTTTGCACTTTCTCCTCCTAGAGGTGGGTTTAAGAGATCAATAAGGAGAAATTATAATCAAGGCGGTATATTGGGCGCAAATCCAGATTTACCGAATATAGTTGAGAAAATGCTTTAGAGACACTATGTTTATACCGGAATGACTTAATATGACAATCTATTGGCGAGTTTGAAGGGACTAAACATGCCTACAAGACTAAGAAAAATTCGAAAACAACGTGGGACAAGATTTCACGGATGGGGACAAGTAGGACAACATAGATCCACAGGTATGAAAGGTGGTTCTGGAAAAGCAGGTCTTCTCAAACATAAATGGACTTGGACAGTAAAGTATGAACCTGACCATTTTGGAGCAAAAGGGTTTACACCGCCTAATCAGAAAATTGCGAGAAAGTGGATAAATGTTGGTCAACTTGATGATTTTGCAATGAACCAAGTAAATGGTAATGGAAAGTTATTGCTCATTGACCTTGATAAAATGGGTTATGATAAGTTGCTAGGTCAAGGTCAAGTAAAAGGGTCATTCAAGATTATTGTGCCAGAATTTTCTGTAAATGCGAAGGCGAAGATAGAAAAATCAGGCGGAAAAGTAGAGTCAAGGTAGATTACTGAATGGGTGCTTTTAGAAGCCTAGTTAAGAGTATTGCAACAGTCTTACCTGAAGTACCTAAGCCAACAAGAAAACCAACTTTCAAAGAGAAACTCATGTGGGTAGGTATTGCACTCATAGTTTACTTGACATTAGCACAAATTCCTCTATATGGTGTAGCAACAGGAGGTCAAGATCCTTTGGCATTTAGCCGTGTGATTTTCGCGTCTCAACGAGGCACGCTAATGGAACTAGGTATTGGCCCAATAGTTACAGCTGGACTTATTCTTCAATTGCTGAAGGGTTCAGAAATATTAAAGCTTGACTTTAAGAAACCGGAAGATAGAGTATTATTCTCATCTTCTACCAAGATTCTTACCCTTATCATAATTTTAGTTGAAGCATCAGCATTCATTATGAGTGGTATATATGGTCAGAATTTGACTACACAAACTATCGCAATTATTTTAACCCAATTGTTTTTGGTAGGTATCCTTGTCGTTCTACTGGATGAGCTTATTCAGAAGGGATGGGGTTTAGGAAGTGGTATAAGCCTATTCATTATGGCAGGTGTAGCACAACAAGTTTTGTGGAGTATATTTAGCATCATTCCAACTGGAGAAGGTCCATTGGGGGTCATCCCATTTATTATAGACTCGGCTATTAATGGAACATGGGACCTTGTTCTATTTAGAGGTAATAATTTACCTAGCTTATTTGGTCTCATGGTAACAATAGCAGTTATCCTTATGATCATATATGTTGAGGGAATAAGGATAGAGATACCGATAACTTCAACAAAATATCGGGGTTTCCAGGGTACATATCCCATAAAATTGCTATATGTTTCAAATATACCTGTTATTCTTGTTTCAGCACTAACTGCCAACTTTATGTTTTGGGCACAGATGATTTGGAGTAGATTTAATTCTGATAATGCGAACTCTATTCTCAATTTCTTTGCAACTTATAATTCAACAGATACCGGAGCAGGACCTACAGGTGGTTTAATGTACTACATTTCTTCGCCTGGAACTATTGGCACTACTCTGCAAGATCCTGTTCGGGCTATAGGATACATCCTTTTCTTTGTAGTTTTATCAGTATTGTTTGCAAGAATTTGGGTAGAGATAGGAGGCTTATCACCTAAGGATGTAGCAAAAAATCTTCTAGGTGCCGATGTGCAAGTACGAGGATTTAGAAGGTCAGGTGCATCTGTTCAAACAGTTCTAGAGCGATATATACCGGTAATCACAATTTTAGGAGGTATATTTATTGGGCTTCTTGCCTCTATATCGGATCTATTAGGGACATTTGGATCAGGGATTGGTCTCCTCTTAATGACTAGTATCACCTTGCAATATTATCAGACATTAATGAAAGAGCAACTTGAAACACAAGCACCAGCCTTAGCTAATCTGTTGGGTAAATCATAGAGAAGCAAACTTTTTAGATACAGTTTCTAACCTTCCCAGTATTCAAGTGAGTGTAGTTAATTGGTAGATACCAAGAGAGTGATTATCGTTGGAATACCAGGTGTTGGAAAGACGACGATAGTGGATAAAGTTAAGAAGATACTGAACAATAAAGGGGTAAGCACCAAGTATGTTGTATTTGGATCTGTAATGATGGAAGAAGCTAATAAAATTGGTGTTAAAGACAGGGATGATATGCGGAAGCTACCAGTTAATCATCAAAGAAAATTACAGGTAGCTGCTTCTACCAAGATATCAAAAATTATTACAGAAGTTTTGTTTGTTGATACGCATCTATTTATTAAGACAAATGATGGGTTCTGGCCAGGTATTCCTTATGATGTTGCAACTGCACTTTCACCCACACATATTTTTCTAGTTATTGCTCAACCTGAAGAAATTATTAAACGCCGACTAAACGATGAATCTAGGCGTCGAGACCTAGTTACTGAAAATGAAATTATGGAAGAATTAGAGATAGCTAAAAATATGTTGAGTTGTCTAGCAGTAATAACGGGTGCACCAATAATGCATATCCAAAATACAGAAGGAAAGGCAGATAAAGCAGCATCAATTGCAGCAGCAGCATTAGGGATGAATTAGTTGTTCGAACCATTTTTAATTTCAACTTTCACTCAACCACCTATTGCTACTTTGATTATTGCAGGCCTCGCTTTAATGGTTAATCTTATCTCTTCGTTAGTAAGAAAACGGTTTACAGATATTGAGAAAACTAAGCGTATCCAGAAGGAAGTGAAGGAATTCAACTCAGAACTTAGAAAAGCCATGATGAACAAAGATAAAGACAAAGAAACGAAACTTAAGAAAAGACAAAAAAAGATGAATGAAATGCAGATGAAAATGATGACTCAAAATTTGAGGACATCGATGTATTTTATGCTTCCCTTCTTCGGAGTTTGGTGGATTTTAATCGGTGCTTTTGGGTACGAGACAATCATGGCACATTCACCTTTGGCAATTCCACTCTTAGCTTCAAATCCTTTTGGCATAATTTATAGTGTAGAACTCAATTTCTTCTGGTGGTACTTCATATCTTCAATCTCATTTAATGGCATTATTTCAAAAATAACCGGCACTGGGTTGACCGACTAGAATATCAGAGAGAGATAGAGACTTGAAGTCTTTCATAATCTCAGGTATGCCCGCCTCAGGAAAAACGTCTGTTGCTATTAAAGTCGCAAAAAAATATGGTATGAATTACCTCTGTGGAGGAGATATATTGAAAGAAATAGCTATCTCAAAAGGATATCATCCATCTGGAAATGATTGGTGGGATACAGAAAACGGAATGAAATTCCTAGAAGAACGTAAGAAGTCGTTTCGATTTGACCGTGAAGTTGATGATAAACTAGTGAAACTAATTGAAAAAGGAGGAGTAGTAGTAACTAGCTATACTGCTCCATGGATTTCAACTGAAGGATTGAAAATATGGTTGAAAGCATCACCTAATATTAGATCTAAAAGGTTAGCTTCTCGCGACAAAATCCCATATATTGAAGCAAAGAAGATAGTGAAAAAGAGAGACACTGAAAATATTGCTATCTATAAAAAAATATATGGTTTTAATATTGATAAAGACCTATCAGTTTTTCATTTAGTCTTAGATACAAATAATCTTTCAAAAAACCAAGTGATTGAAATTGTCTTCAAAGCATGCCAACATTTTATCTAAATCATCTTCTATAAAAGAAGAATTACTAATAATCGATACAGAGGAAACCAGTGAAGAATATGGGATATATCCTGATAAGAGAACAGTAAATGATATTTTAGACTACGGATTCATACCACTTGACAAACCTGCAGGACCTACAAGTCACGAAGTTGTAGCATGGGTTAGAAAAATGCTTAGGGAAGATAAGGCCGGACATAGTGGTACACTCGACCCAGCTGTTACAGGTATGCTTCCAATTGGGCTTGGTGAAGCGACTAAAGCATTATCTGTTTTACTGATTGGTCCAAAAGAATACATTGGGTTAGCTAGGATTCATAGTAATTTAGACCACACAAAACTGAAGAATGTATTCAAGGAATTCACAGGGGAAATATTTCAACGACCCCCTCAGAAATCTTCTGTGAAAAGGCAAACTAGACGTAGATGGATATATGAATTAGAAATTCTAGAAATTAAAGGACAACTTATTCTTTTCAGGGTCCTTTGTCAAGCGGGAACATATATACGAAAACTCGTATATGATATTGGTGAAGTTCTCGGTCCAGGAGCAACAATGATAGAACTGAGAAGAACTAAAGTTAGTAATCTAAAAGAAAAGGATGGATTAGTTAAAATGCATGATTTGTTTGATGCAGTCTATGAATGGAAGAAAAACAAATCTGAAGATAAATTAATTCGTTTAATCCAACCAGTTGAAAAAATGTTATCTTCATTAAAAATGATAATCATCCGTGACTCTGCAGTATCAGCTATATGTCACGGAGCCCAATTGGCAGTTCCAGGTGTTCTTCAAGTATCACCAGATTTACGTAATGGTGATGCTATTGCCTTGTATACGTTAAAGATGGAAATTGTGGCAATCGGTGAGGCAACAATGTCTGCAACCGAGATCGAGGAGTGTGAAAAAGGATTAGTGGCTAAAACCAGAAGAGTAATAATGAAGCAAGATACTTATCCCAGACTCTGGAAGACTAAGAAAACAACAGATGTCGGGGTCGCCTAGCTTGGTAGGGCGCAGATCCATTTGGAGCTTAAGCCTGGAAACAAAGCCGGTTAGCCTGTGACCGTAATGGTCTCGTGGGTTCAAATCCCACCCCCGGCGCCAAATCTCTGAAATAATTCTTGATAAGATTTAACTTTCACATTGTCAATATATGAAAAAATTAGAATTAAAATCATCCATCAGTTTAACACATGCTTCATTTGATATTGTGTAGGACTCACCAATTTGTAGCACTCCCCAATATATCTGGGCCATTTTCTCTACAACTTTAGCCATTTTGACTGTGTATAACATATTTCTACCACAGACTAAAATTCCATGGTTAGCCAAAAGGATTCGAAGTTAAGAGTAAAGTTAAAACAGAACTCTCAAAGAATGAGGCGGTATGGGACCGTAGCTCAGCATGGTTAACTGAGTGATCTCAGGCCTAGGAGCGTTCGAATGGCGACGGTAATGTTTCCATGGCGATGCTGATAACCGAATTGGTTTTCAAACCACGGGAAAGGTCCCCGGTTCAAATCCGGGCGGTCCCATACGAATTTATTTTAAGAGATAGATTGTCTTTGAATAAATCTTCTCGAATCCATTTTCTCGATAAAAGATTTCTAGGTTATCCTTCATAAGAAATTGAAGAATTAGAGAATCATTTTTTCGTTCCTTTGACCGCTTTACAACAGCATTTAGCATATCTGATGCAACACCTTGATCTCTAAACTCCTTGAGAATTCCTAGAGCATAAATTCCCCCTACATTATTTTTAGAATACAGTGCAGTACAACCAACAGCTTTTCCTTGGACATATGCAATATAGAAGTCAATATCAGAGCGTGGAAAAAGAACTCTATTTCTAACGATGTGTTCTTGAACTTGAGAAAGTGGAACATCAAAAGAATTTGAAAAGATCCTGACCCATTTTTTCATAGATTCCATACCGACCCTTTTTACCAGAATACTATTTTTCTGCAAATTAGTTTCTGAACCTGTATATTCCATAACATGAAGATGATCCCAATCCTTAAATCCGTTATTTTCAAGTATTTCTTTGAAACCACTTGGGGATGTAAGGGGTGTAAAAAAGAAACATTGTGTGATTCTTTTTCTTCTAAATCGAGAAGCTACCCTATGTAGAACTTCAGCAGCCTCTTGAGATGAACAATTGATATTAGTAGCATGATTATACAAAATATCATTTGCAAGTTTTTCATTCATGAGTATCTGAGCATATCCCATATCTTGGAAGTCAGAAAAAAAGGAAAACCAAGTGTTTTCATTTTCTTCAAACTGCTTTATTTTGTTTAAAGAATCCATTATTTTTCACCAAAAGAAGACTCGAGACCAAGTACCGAAAGCATTTTAAGAATTTCGTTTAATAAATTCTGATTTGTACTTACCATATCCTTATCTACCGCCCTTAACAAAAATATTAGTGCGTTAAGAGCCTTTGGAATATCAAGGTCATTCTCAAGGGATGCATAAAAATTGTTGATATGGTTTTTGAAAAGTGTTTTTATAGGAAGATTATTCTGGATCCCTTTGAATCCAAGTATTCTTTTAGTTAACCGTGTAACTATATTTCGGATTAGAGTAACTTGACTTTCAAATTTTTTAATCTCATTTCTTTTCAAATTGAATGTTTCACGGTAATGACATGAAAGAAGGTAAAGTCGTAGGATGTCAGGATCAAATTGATCAAGAGAATCTTTTAATGAAATGATATTACCTAGAGATTTAGACATTTTTTCATCTTCTAAAAAGAGTAGTCCTGTGTGAACCCAATATTTCACAAATGGGTGTTGACTAATAATGGATTCACCTTGTGCAATTTCTGCCTCATGATGTGGAAAAACAAGATCTAATGCTCCACCATGAATATCGTAACCTCCTTTGAAAATAGATATTGATATTGCTGTATCTTCAATATGCCAACCTGGTCGTCCAATACCAAACTTATTCTTAAAATTTGGTTTTTTTCCAATCCAGCTTCTCCAGAGGAAAAAATCTCTTTGATCTCGCTTTTTAGGATTTGAATTTAGGCGTCTAAGCATTAGTTCTTGATGTGTTTGATTAGATAGTAATCCGTAGTTGGGAAAACTGGATACATCAAAAAATATGTCTCCATCCACTTGATATGCACATCCCTTTTTGATAAGATGATCTATTTGATATTCTATTTCATTAAGGTAATCAGATGCTTTATGGAATGCATTAATACTGTTTATCTTGAGTTTTTCTAAGTTTGTAATAAATTCTTGGGTGTATCTATTAGCTAAATCTTTGAAAGCTATTCCTTCCCATTCCGCTTTATCAAATACTTTATCATCAAGATCTGTTATGTTTACAATAAGGATTACATCAAATCCCTTCAACTTTAGGTATCTAACTAGGACATCATAAACTAGGTAGGTTCGAGCATGACCTAAATGAATGCTGTCATAAACTGTGGGTCCGCATACAAATATCTTCACTGTACCATTTTCGCGTGGTTGAAACTCTTCAGTTTCACCTGATAAGGTATTATATAATTTCAGTTTATTGCCCCACTAGTCCATTCAACTATAGTATTCATAAGAATTCGGATTTGATAGATATATATATTCTAAAACGTTATTGATAAGTGATTCCTCGTACTATCGATTGATGTGCGAAAAAAATACCTGGAGAAACAAATAAAAAATATTGAAGAATTGACAAAGGTAATTGATTCTCTTGATTTAGATGAAGGAATAAGGTTATTTGGATTCAAGAAAGATTCTGAAGATGCTGGTTTCATCTTTATCTCAGCTGTGCATTCCTTAATCAAATCTAATCAAAAGTATTGTATCAATACTACTGATCGAGTTTTTAATGATGAAACAGGCATATATTTACCTGATGGAAAAGAAGAGTTTTTTTACGCTCCAAATGTTGAAGAGGTAATGAAGTATATTAAGAAGAATGCTTTAAAGCCTCTGAAGGCTTGGCATTACTGAGTTTTTTTATCTTTAAAGTGTAGTATGCACAGTGATTTTTGATATTACACATTATACATCTGGGACTAATTGGTTTGCATATGGTCTTGCCAAATCGGACAAATAGATCATTAAGATTCAACCAATTTTTTTTATCGATTATCTTTGTTAGTCTAGCTTCTGTTTCGTCTGGATTTTTAGTTTGGACTAGGTTTAAGCGGTTTGATATACGGTGAACATGTGTATCAACAGGTATGGCAGGTATTTTGAAACCGTATACAAGCACACAATTTGCTGTTTTTCGACCTACTGAAGGTAATGTCAAAAGTTTTTCCATATCATTTGGTACTTTACCGTTAAATTCATCAAGTATCAACCGTGATACTTCCTTCAGGCGTTTAGCTTTTACCCTATAGAATCCTGTTGGACGGATAATCTTCTGAACTTCTCCTTCATTGGCTGAAGCAAGGTCTGTAGGTGTACTGAATCTTACAAAAAGTTGTTCTGCAGCTTTTGAAGTTATTTCATCTTTAGTTCTCTGCGATAATATGGTACCTATCAGAACTTTGAAGGGGTCATTATCCCAATTGATACTTATCTGGTTGAGAGCAGTTTGATTCTCTGAGTTTTCTTTCAACATCCTAGAGATTTCTGTAAAAACTTTCATTGTTGATGGTGGTTTTAGAACCTTCAGAGTATCTTGTTGTTCTTTGATTGTTAATGTACTCATATTTTTATCTATACTTCTTTTGGCTTTTAATTAGTGAAGTTTTTTAATATTTATATCTCTTGGTAAGAAATCATAGTATTTGGTTTTATTACGATAGCAGATTGTTTATTTTTCTTTTATTATCGTAATATTTATAGGCACTATTAGTTTATATTAATAAATTAGTACTTTCATCATTAAATATGAAAGGTTTATATTGTTTATCCATTTTGTACGTAGACTGAATAGATTGAAGTATAGAATTACATATGCATTATCAGTAGGTCTAGTATTTTCCATTATTGGATTAATGGCTGTAGGATTTGGTCAAATTGATTCATCTAAATATATGTCTGTTGATAAGCCTTCAGATATTATTTGGAGTGATACTGGATTTTTAGTTGGGACAGGTGATGACGGTATAAGAATCAGCTTAGCAAGTACTAGACTTGAATCTGTTAATCTCTTTGCAGCTACTTTCAAAGGTGCAGATGAGATTCATATGGCATCTACTCTTGGACCAAGCTTTACTGAAGGAAACGTTTATGCGAACAGAGGAGATATAATTTTTGAAATTTCAAAAGATGGAAAAACTGTGAGAAATTTTGCTACCCCTTCTCCAGGATCTAATATCGCAGCTCTTACCTTTGATATTGAGAAATACTGGAATTATAACTTGCTTGCAGTTACATATGATGGCTCTGTTTGGGAGATTGATGAAAACGCTCAGGTTACTCATATTGCAAACTTGGGTAGTGATGTTGCACCAAATGGCTTAATGGTAGCTCCAGCAGACTTTGGGGACTTTAGTGGAGACCTTTTAGTATCATTAGCAAATGAGAATAAGGTAGTATCTATTTCTCATACCGATAATAGTATCTCAGTTTTCGAGGAGTTTCCTGGAGAAAAGCCGGGTATGATGTTGTTCAATATTCGTCTAAGTACTCTTTATGTTTCAAATAATGGTGATGGAAGTATTGTAAAAATTGATCAGGAAAACACTGAAGCATATTTTACACAGGTTATGTTAGTTACTGAAAACGAGCAAGATGGATCTAAAAGTATCAACTTCATTAGATCAACAAGATTGGGAGTAGAGATTACTAAGCTTGCATCAGGAATTGTAAATCCGGACTTTGCGGGAGCAGTATTTGTCCACGATGCTGCTTTTGAGGAATCTCTTTTAGTACCAGAGGAAGAAGTTCCTGAACTAGATCCTCGGGTGGTTCTATATCCAATTCTTGTGTTAGCAGCTATAGGAACAATTATTGTTATTTGGAAATTCCGTGGATTCTAGATAATATTTCCTGTTTAAATCAACAAAAACGATTGCAGAGTTAGATAGGCAGTATCCTGTATATTTTTATATTAATGTAAAGTATATATAAATTACTTGAAAAAAAAGGTACCATCACATGAAAATTATCTATAATTTACTGACTCTGGCAATAGTAGTGACAATTCTAGCTGCAGGAACATTAACTATTGGTAGTGCTTCTGCTTTAACTGGTTGTTATAGCCCAACAGGATGGTTTGCATCTGAATTTATTTTAAATAAGCCAAGTGTTAACTTTAATCTTGACAGAATATCAGAAACAGAAAATGTAACTTATATTAGATCATCAGTAATTTACAGGTCGCATTACAACGATTCGGTAGCGGTGATACTGACTCCTATAGATCTATTTGAAGAGAAAGGGCTTGATATACGGTTACAGATACCAACAATGAATACAACAAAAATTACAAATTTTCTTCTTCTTGAAACAAATGTTACGGATACAAGGCTTCTTGATCTAGATATGATGGGGGGAAGAGGTACAGGTTGGATATTAGACATTTCGTATCTTCAATTGTATCCCAACCAAGCTCCAACACAAGTTTCAAATTTGACAAAAGGCAACCTGAAAGTTACTTTTATTCCCCATACAAACGAGACTATTCCCGGTATTTACATAGCAATTTCAGCTGAAAATATGACTAGTTTAAGTAGTGAAAACATGACAGAACTTTCTAATATTTTCGATGGAATTGGTTACCCAACTAGCTATAACATGCTTTCAAGAGAATTTGATTCCAGCATATCTACAGAAGAGGAGTTCGACCTTGCATCTGCATTAGGTGTAAGTGCAGACGATTTCAATTGGTTTGAAGCAATGACACTAGAATTAGAGTGGTTAAGAAATAATCGAGTTGTAACAGGATTGACAGACCAAGATATTGAAGATATTGCTACACTTGCGAAAGATGCAGTTGCTGAACATAATTTTAAAGGAAGGTACTATAATGATAATTGGGTTCAGGGTATCTCTGAAGAGATGATTGAAGCTGGTGTTACTCAAGCATTTCCAGGTGAACCGGATTGTAATGGATTCTCTTCAGAAATTCTTCCCTTCTACTCTGTACAGAATTTTAATGATGGTTTTCGTCCGTTAGAGTTGATATTTGAATCCTCAATTCAAGGTCAGACTATTAGGATGGGGTTAATTGGTATCAGTATCTTAGTTAGCAGCGTATTTATTTTACGTTGGCGAAGAGGATTAAAGAAAAGAAAAAGACATAGTGTCTCTGGAAAAAAAAGACCCTAAGTTAAATTAGGGTTTTCTTACTCATCTAAATCTTCTTCTGAAATGTAATCTCTTTCTCTTTCTGCAGGCGGTACATATCTAAAGACCCTAAATCCAATATAGACTAGAGTAAGACCAAGGCCTCCCATCCCATATCTCTGGAAATTGGTTTCTCCACTCACTTCTGAAAATTCGACAGGTTGTCCTGGAACATTGAATCTAAAAGTTGAAGATTCTGTTGTAAGTGCGTTTGCTACAACTCCAATTCCAATTATAATTATAGCTATTCCGGCAATTTTGAATATTGGTCTTTTAGATGGTTTTGGTTTCTCCGCCACTTTTCATCACATGTATTTCCGTATATCAGATATCTTTTCTAATGAATGTGACAAATGCGGTTATTGTTGGTGCAAGTATCCATACTGCCATTGTTGTATATAGGAATGGTTTTATTCCTTCTGCTCCGAAAACTTGTACCATAGCAATTCCCAGAGGACCCAATGTTGCAAGGTTGACGGCAAAATCTGCACCAACCAATAGTGCATAGAGTGTTATTTGCCTAACCAACTCAAGCGGATTTGCTGCTACTATTGGTATTAAGTAAACAGGATCAAAAGCTACAGTTACAACTAAACTCAAGAATCCCATATCAATAAGTACAGCAAATAGGAACCAGAAGAATAAAGCTACACCTAACGCCATTGATCTATCTTTGCTAAAAGCTGATATCATCAAAGCTAAGCCAAGCATTGCCGCTGTTAATCCATATGCTATCACGAGAACGTAGAAATATTCTAGTGTTGGCGCTTCCATAATTACTAATGCTGCTACTCCCATTCCGATAGTGATAGCTGAACAGACAGCGAAGAACATTCCAAAGAATTTTCCCAAGAATACATTAATTTTAGATATTGGTTGTGAAAGAAGAAGTTCTAGAGTATTTCTATCTCTTTCACCTACTAATGCTGCTGAACCAATTGGTAGTGCAATTAATGGTAAAAATGGATAAACAATTTCACTAGTTCCACTGATGAGTGTTTGTATTGTAGGAGCCATTAGACCTAATGAATAGGCAACTACGAATGGTAACCCAATAACGAGGAAAAATGTGATTACTGTGAACGCTATTAGCCAACGGCTTCTGATAGAATCAGAAAATTCTTTTTTAATGATGAATAATACTGGTGGTAGCATCTCAATCACTTCTTTGTTACTGTCTCCGTAGTCTTTTTAAGGTCATCGGAAGTCATTTGCATAAATGCTTTCTCAAGGCTAGGCTCTTCAACTCTGAAACTGTCTGGTGAGAATCCTTTATCACTCAGTCCCTTAAGTATCTTGAATTTCTCCTCATGATTGCATGAGACAACGATCTGTGCTTTATGCACCTCTGCATCTTTGAATCCTAAATCATGTACAACTTTAGCCATATCTTTTGGGTTGTTGTTACCTGTATCAATAAAAAGATGGTCCTTTAATTCGGCATCTTTCATAAAGTCTTCAACTCCTCCTGCTTGAACTACTCGTCCTTTGTTAACCACTAAAACATGCCCTTTGAATAGCCTGATTTCGTGAGCCTCCCTTAGCAAGTGTGTTGAAACAAGGACGCATTTCCCTTTTTCCAAAATTTCTCCTAAAAGTTGTCTGAACTCTAATTGTCCCTGAACGTCAAGATTAGCAGTAGGCTCATCAAGAATCAATATAGGTGGATCCGATAACTGGGATATTCCTAACATAAGTCTTTGCTTCATTCCTCCAGAAAGTGCTCCAGCTTTACGTTCTTTGAATCTTGTGAGTCTGATTTCCTTTAAGCTCTCCTCAACACGACTTGGGTTTATTCTTTTCAATCCTGCATAATACTTTAAATTTTGCTCAACAGTCATATCATCATATGGTGAAGAATGTTGAGGTAGATATCCAACTTGACCTCTTATCCATTTTCCTCCTTTTCTTACGTCATTTTCAGCAACAGTAATAGATCCTTCAAAGTTCAGAAGACCAAGCATACATCTGAAAAGTGTTGTTTTTCCAGCACCATTAGGTCCTAAAACTGCATGAATCTCTCCTTGATTAGCAGAAAATGTTGCATCTCTTAATGCTTTAAATCGACCATATTTTTTTGTGACATGTTCGACGTTTATCAATTGAGCTGTCAAGATAGACACATGAAAAGTGGATTACGTTATAAACTTTGCTTACTGAACTATGCGATATTTACAATTATTACGATTAAATAATGATGAATTTACATAATTATAAAGAATTCTAGAAATAATATTATTTGGGTGTTAGATTGAAAAATAGAACTGGGTGTATTTATTAAGACTTTGACTTTCGCATAAATATTATTGCGCCAGTTATAACTACAATACCTGCAAGCGTTGCAATTGGAAATATTAAGTCACCTGCTTGACTGAATTCTTCGAGCGTTGTCTTAGAACTTATGTCAGAAGTCTTTGTAGTTATTATTTGGGTAGAGACAGATATTACAGTGGTAGGGGTTGTAATTACTGTAGATATTGTCTCTGTAACTGTTGTAGTAACTGTAGTTGTAACTATTTGTCCTGCAGGCACGTCGTCAGATGCAGGCGCAGGCGCAGGCGCAGGCGCAGGCGCAGGCGCAGGCGCAGGCGCAGGCGCAGGCGCAGGCGCAGCCCCTGATGCTGCTACACCACTTACAGTGAAAGGTACGGCTCGTTCAGCTGGGTCTGCTAGACCTGAAGGATCTGTTCCTAATATGATTAATTCAATTTCGCCTTGAGATACGGCAGCGTCAACTTCAATAGTTACAATAGATATCCCTTCATCAAATCCAGCTACAAAAACGGGATTAGGATCAAATGTGGCGGTTATACCATCGGGCGCATTTTCTAGTGTCCATTCAACATCTCCTTCAAATCCTTCTTGTGAAAGAGCGGAAACCTCTAAAATCGCAGACCCACCAGCTTCAGCCTCTCCAACCTCAGGCTCAACGGAAACATGGAAAAATGGTGCTCCTCCAGGAGCTAGTCCTAATACTACTTGAGGTGTAAGTATCATAAATATCATTATTGAGACTATACTTAGCCATTTTCTTATGCTGTTCATTACATCACAACTTTCTTTACTTTAAATTATGCACTTTTTATATGTATCTAATATTTTTTATTTAGATACTGCTATTATATATAAAAAAAATGTTGCTGTTAAAAAGATTTAACAGCTATTATGTAATAATTTATTTACCCTGCAGGGCCAGCTAAACATAAACCTGCTGGATAATGACATATATATTCGTCTGCACCACTTACGTTTCCACATATAAGACCTGATGGGCAGCCTTTATCGAAAGCACAGTTCATACAATCTTCTCCTGGATCATTTATTCCATTACCACAAGTAAGTTTTAATTGTGCACACTCTGAAGCAGGTTGTCCATCAGGACAGACATACTCAGGAGCGTTTGGGAGCCTCGCCGTTATAGTTGTGCTATTTGTATTGTTTAAAGCAAACACTGAGATGCTTACACCCATTACTAACGCTGCAAGTGTTACAGCAACGATTAGGAACTTTTTCTGAATCATCTCATGACCTCCGTCTGTAATAAACTATCATTACTGTTACTAATAAAACTATCGCAACTGCAATTGCACTGTAAGTTATAATCATACTGAGTCCAGTTTCAGTTGTTTCAGTCACAACCGTTGCCGTATCTATTAGACCTGAAGGGGGACCGAGAGAAAATAAATAACCTGAAAGTTCACCTAATCCATGTAGGATAGGAGTTCCAGCAACAAGTTGAATAAGTGACCAATTACCATATGCATCTGCTCCTATAATTGGTGGATAAAAGACTCCAAGGGTACCGAAAGATTTCGTATATACATTTAAACCTGAGTTTGCATCAAAAGCGTATACACTACCTTTTGGTGATGGTAGATAGACAAGACCTCCACTTACGGTTATTCCTCCTCTAATCGCTAAATCATCAAAATAGTGGCTCCATTTCACATCACCTGTTATTGCATCAATAGCATAAAGTGTAGAATTAACTGGTCCTACATTTTCATAAATAAGACTTTTATTAGTTATGCCTGTTTCACCCATACTGGTAACAGGAGATACGCTGATTTCACTACATCTATTAAAGGTGTTTACATAAATTGTGTCATATCCCATAGCAATATTGAATGATACTGCACCAAATACGCCAGGACACTGGACAACTGGATCAGTTGAAGGATAGTTTAACCAAGGTTTGTTTGGGTCGTAAGTATTAGTTTTTACAAAGTCAGCATTTTCACTATTCAATCTTTTTATGTTTGGTGGATTAAAGTACCAAATGAGATTACCAGTATCAGCATCTAATGCGTAAACGTATCCATTCATACAAGCAGAATAAACTGTCTTCTTTCCTTCAATATTACCGAGAATAATGTTTCCAGTACACCCATAATTATTGATATCGTGAGGGTTTGTTTGATAATTCCAAATTATTTCGCCTGTAGATGCCCTAAGTGCAATAATTGAATTACCATATTTATTCTCACCATTTCTATATGTTGCATTCCATTCTGGACTAGGTGATCCTGTTCCAATATAGATAATTCCTTCTTCTTGATCTATTGACCATTGACCCCATCCTGGTGAAAGAATTTCTCCAGGGGATGTTACTAGAGAGGTTTTCCACACAATATCTTGAGTATCCAGATTTATCCCAACAACGTAGCTCAAAGAGCGATCTTTAGGTGCAAGTCCTGAAGTAGAAGCTATTATGATACGGTCCTCTTCATAAAAGATAGGGGCCGAGATTACACGAATAACAATGTCACGTGGCTTTGATTCCGGTGAAACATCACCACATAGAACTTGAGGTGGTATTTCGATTATAGGATTTCCATTATATGCATTAAATCCTGTTATGGAACAATCAAGATCAAGAACCCAAACTGTATTATCAAAGTAGGTTATATATCGTATATCGGTACCAGCATCTATCACACTATACTTTAGAGGGTTAGAAACAGAAAGCTGCTGGGTCCATACTACTGAATCATCATCTGCTTTTAGTGCAACTAGGATTTGTGATCTGTCTATCATATAGATGAGACCATTCACTAAAAGTGGATTGCTAGTGCCATGTATGGTTTCATTGCCAAAAAAAACAAGTTCTTGGCTTAATGTTGTCATCCATTTTTGCTCTAAATTTCCTATAATATCTACATTAAATGCATTTTGAGGATTAAAACTTGTGCTGTGGTCATCAAAGCTTGGACTTGTCCAACTAAGATTTTTGTTTGCATCTTGTGTAATAGCTGAATTCACTAAAAATGTAAATGAAAATAACGAAATTACTAACACAGTATAGGATAATTTTAATAATTTCATGTTTTGTTTTTTCCTTTTTTTCAGGTTATAAAGTTTTTTATTAATCTAATTAACAGTGCGTCTATCTCGCAAAACTAGTCCTATGAATACGGTTACACTTACAATCGCACCGAGAATATATGGGAGATAGTCAAATAAGAGATTAGAATCACTTATGATTCTAACGGTACCTACAGTAATGGAGAATGTTTCAAATTTAGTTGTTGGCATCTGCTCAACAATAAATGGATTATTTATGAATTCTGCTATGCTTACGGTAGCATAAATGGTAACTTCAGCAGCTCCTCCAAAAGGAACAGTTAAATTTCCGTTTGATAGATCAAATGTGATTGTGTTGGGTCCCCACCGACCTCCTGTGTATATTCTTTGAGGGAATTCCCCTATAGGGTAGCGACCAAAGGATACAGTCTTTTTCATTGATTCACCTGATGGCGTTTCCACAGTTATTTCAATTGTTGAAAAAAAGATGTATTGTTTGTGTGTATCCATATGATCAACTAGAAGGGAAGTCGTGATTGTCCAGTTTGAGTTATTACTTATTTCGTCAGGTGTTTCTAAAACAAATGTATAAGTGCTTGTACCTTTAACATCTTCATATGTTTTTGTCCAAGTATCAGCGAAGCCAGTTACCGATGGCATCATTACAGAATATGTTGAAAGTAATAGAATAATATAGAAAATTGTGTATTGACGTTTCAATGTTTTCATTCTCCTAAAAATTAAAGATAGGACCATTGCTATCCACCTCTTCCTGAGCTTCCTTTAATGCTTGACGTGGAGTTAGTCTTCCAGTCCAACATCGGTGTATTTTAGAACTTATGATGGTTCTAATCTGAGGCCACCCTGGAAATGAGATCAGTGTTGCAATATGACTTCCTGAAATGATTTCTTTGACCACTTTAAGATATTCAAGATGCCCAGATTCAATAGCTTGCTGAATCACTGGGTCATCGTAAGCTTTCATTCTAGTTGGTGCAGAATGATGTAGAGGGTCCTGCATAGCAACGATTTGTGTTCCCAAGCTAGTGGCATATTGAAGCCAAAGCCACGAAGCTTCAGGGTTCCTTGAGTATTTTGATACCCCAATACCTGCTCCTGCGAATGTTGAGAAAGACCCTGCAGGTCCTGATGGAGTGGGGGTGTACCCCCATTTTCCAGGGGTTCTTGATTGGTTTGGGTTATTAACTACAGAAGCGTAATCTGCAAATTGAATAGCGTTTGTTACTCTTCCAACAGCCATAATTAATCCAACTTCACTCCAAGTATTTCCACTTGAGGTAGGATCTGAATATGGTTTAACTCGAATAAAATTCTCAAGAGCAGCTACAGCTTCATCACTATCTATTGTACATCTTAATCCATTATCATCAGCATCCCATATCTTTCCTCCAAAACTATGAAGATGAGTTAGATATTCGAATATGATGGATGGATGAGAGAGCGCCATAGATCCTGAACCATAGATGTTACCTGCAGGATCATGAAACATCTTTAGATCTTCTAAATATTCATCCCATGTTCTACCAGGAGTTATACCTTCATTTTCGTAAAGATCCTTTCGATAGAACCGTATCATCATTGGCATATCTTGCGGCCATTCAAAGACTTGACCATTAAGGTTTTTCTCATATGGAGGAAATATGAGATCTTGAGGGTATTTTGCTGTGAATGACCAAACTGAATTAAAAAATCCTTCAGCATCTAATTTTGGGTATGTAAGTTCTGGGTATTGTTCAGCTAGTTCTTGAGGAGGAATTAAATGATCCTTAAATCTTGCTAAATGAGAAGCATCAACGTTCATAATATCGTATGTAGGTGCCTGTGTACTTACTGCAAGACCTGTATTCAAGAGATTCTGTGAGAAAGGAGCTAATTCAAAACTTACATTCGTTCCTGTATATTTTAAGTATTCAGGATCCATTCTTTGTAATGCAAGAGGTGAGGGCTCCAACTCAAATGCTGTTACAATCTTTTTACCTTTGTAAGGTGTTGATACTGATTGTAGCCATTCCATAAAATCTAAATATTCAGAAGGTTTGTAACGTTTCTCAAGATCGTCTAAGCGCGGAGTAGCAGCAGTAGGAGTTACCGTTCCTGATGGGCTTGTATTGGATGGAAGTAGATATTGGCTTGTTAAAGCTGTTGCTGATCCAGCGATTAAAGATGCAGCTGTATACTTTAGAAAATTTCGTCTAGATATACTCATTATATGCAATCAATCTTAATTAATGATAGTCAAATAAAGATATCTGAGAATATTAGTATTCAAAGTTAACAAGATTAAAAAATATGGGAGAGATCCTTATTCAGGATCCTCTTTTAACTATTCTTTTCGTGTGTAGAGTACTGCTGCTCCGAT
>JASLOE010000040.1 GCA_030745655.1 Nitrososphaerales archaeon
ACGATAATAGAGACAAATTCTGGAATGAATCGGATTTTCTCTGTTGGGCCCTTCGAGGAAGAACGAAAGCGTTCGTCAACTACTGCAAAGAGCTGAACACCAGTGAAGCCAGTAAGGCCCTTGAAGGCATCCAGGAGGTCTATGATAGACAGTGGCCTCACAATTCCATTGGAGGTTACTGGTTCTATCACAAATGGGGGTGGCTCCAGTTAGAACTGGAGAAGCCTGGTGAAAGAAGGCCTCAATCACCCATGGAGCAACAGGAGCTGATTGAAAAGACCCTGAAGAAGGCCAACATAAAGATAAAGGGATGGACCAATGACCCGTGGGGCGGTGTCAGGGCCATCACGGAATAAAAAGAAAAGGTACATCTCTCTAGAAACAAAAAGGGGGCAGGATTCTGCCCCCTTTTGTTGCCAAACCGTCAGTATCTCGTTTAGATTAGGCCAATAATTTATTGATAATCGAAAGTTAGGGCCCTAATCCCTCTTGAATTTGTCTTTCAATGTTGATATTCTCTTAATAAAGGATGTATTTGAAATAGGTTTAACTCCCGAGGCGGTAGTTCGACATCATTCTCTCCCTTGCCGCTGCGGAGCGGTAGAAGCCCATTGAATTAATATTCCCGCCGGTAACACCGAGGTAGTCCAAAGAAAAAGATTTTATAATGCGGGCAAGCCTATCTTCCGGATTCGCGGAAATTACCACATCTGTCAATTCACACACCAGTTGATGTTCCCCCGCTTCCTGTAATTCTACGGCTCTGGCCAGAAC
>JASLOE010000041.1 GCA_030745655.1 Nitrososphaerales archaeon
AACTCTGGTTACCTTGTATTACGGGATTACAAAGAGAAAACCCCGCTTAGGCGGGGCTTTCAATGAGACATGGAAGTCTCGAGACAAGGATAGTAACCCACTGGATTCCTCCGGTAGGTGTAATAAGAGAGTAAAAGTGCTGGGTATCTCCTGACCTCCGTTGCTGGGTGGTGACAGCGCTTGAATACAGCTGATAATTGGAGCTGATAATTGGAGCAGCGGAGAATTTCAATCAGGATAGCTCTGATTCCTACGCGCTTTCTCAGGAACCGCCCGAGTTCGAATACGACCAGCGTATCGACTGGTAATATCCACTTCCCCCAGCCCCCACCGCTGGGGGATCGGACTGCTACGGCATCTCTTCATGGAGATGACCGAAGACACAGGAATTTCCTCCGGCTGATGCTTAGTTGGCGCCTGAAACCCCGATTTTCGCAAAACCAGCGTCCTTGACGACTGTCCTACTGCTGAGCCGCCTCCTCATTAATCTCTTCCCTAAATGCCTCCTCACAGTCCCTGTGCGTGCTGAACCTATCACCCTGGTAATCGTCAATAAACATAGACACCTTCGATAACGTTTGTGGTGCTGCTCCCGCCACTACTTCGATCGTATAGGTGATGAACCGACCATGCTCCGCCGGGGCGGCGTCAGTAATTACCACCTCTGCTTCTTTAACCGCATTTCCTTCAACCCAAGTGAGGACTGCCTTCGGTGGGTCTGCTTTAAAGGAATCCCCTTTGCCTTCATCCCAAAATGA
>JASLOE010000042.1 GCA_030745655.1 Nitrososphaerales archaeon
TTTTTTCCACATTAGTTTCAGAATGTGTACTTACCTCCATCCTTAGTTTTTTACCCAATTTTTGAAGTCCAGAATTAAGTTGCTTAAAATTAATCTTAGAAGTAAAAGATACTTCTAGATACATTCCAAATAGACCTTTGATTACATTTTGATTTACTTTCTCAACGTTAGCGTTATTCTGAAATACAAAGTTTGTAAATTGTGCAACAACACCCTCTTTGTCTTTTCCAACAACAGTGATACCAACTATGGTTTTCTTCATTGGCGTGGTTGGTAATTAATTCCATATATACCAATGGTGCGGGAGGTGGGATTCGAACCCACGAACTCCTGAGAGACAGGGTCCTAAGCCCTGCGCCTTTGACCAGGCTGGGCGACTCCCGCAAGCTTTGTGTAACAACAGACAAATTTATCGGTATTGTATTGCACTGTATGGGCAAATTATTTGGAACAAATGGTGTAAGAGGAGTTTTTTCTGAAGATTTTACTTTGGAGTTTGTACATGATCTTGTATTATCAATTTCAACTTATTTCAAGGAAGGTACAATTCTTGTTGGATATGATGGAAGAAACTCTAGTAAAGTAATTTCAAAAATAGTTTGTTCTACATTAAATTCTGCTGGTATTAATTCCGATCTGGCAGGTCTTGTCCCCACTCCATGCTTGGAATTTGCAACCAAAAAGCTAGGATATAATGGTGGAATTATGATCACCGCTTCTCATAATCCACCTGAGTACAACGGGA
>JASLOE010000043.1 GCA_030745655.1 Nitrososphaerales archaeon
GTCAAAAATTCAAGGCAAAGCAGTTTCTGTTAATACCAATCTTAACATATTACAGGATGGATTGGGCCACGTTTTTGTTGAAATTACGCTTGATTTTTCACATGGAGAAATACATGAAGAATTTCTAGTTTACGCAAATGAATCACTTGATTTCTTTGAGTCTTTGGCAAAAACAACAATGTTTGCATTGTCTCCACCAAATTATTCTGAAGTTAATCAGGACAAAATTTTCATGGTTCAGTTGCCAAAGCCAGACAAAGCCACAGAAGCCATAGATATAATAAAAAATGGATTGAGTAAAAAATCTGGTTTGGAGAAATAACAATGCAGTCGCCGGGATTTGAACCCGGGTCACTAACTTGGCAAGCTAGAATAATAACCAAACTATACTACGACTGCTTGATCGATAATTTTGCACAAGTCTATTAAAGCGTAATGATTTTTCATATTCTTTTTAACTATAATCAATCTAATTAAATCATGGATGAAAAAATCCAAAAAGTTTTGGAAGAAAAAATACATGAATCTACAAGTAGAATAAATGAAATTACTTCACTTGTTAACTCATTAGGAAAAGCAAAAAATCCAGATGTATTTGGGCGTGGGATAATAATTGGAAGACTGTATAACTCATTTTACTATCAATCTAGAAGAATTTTAAAAAGGAATCCAACGGAGCAAGAATTTTCTGAATTTATTGAATTACTAAAAAAGCATGAAAATGAATTATTA
>JASLOE010000044.1 GCA_030745655.1 Nitrososphaerales archaeon
GTCATCTGGAATGCCACCAATGACTACGGCAAACCAGTCAGTGCTGGGGTCTATCTATACCAAATACAAGCAGGAGAATTTGTTCAGACCAAGAAGATGGTGCTGTTGAAATAGTCCCACCCAAAGGATTTGATAAGGCCCATACCAGCATTACTGAAAAAACGTTTGATGAATTATATTCATTAAGTGAATATGGACAAATCCCTATATTATTAGATATGTCACCTTGTAGTTATCATATAAGAAGTATTAATAATGATAAAAGAGATTCACTTCATTTTATCGATATAATCGAACTTTTACATGATAAAATTGATGAATTCACTTCATATTATGATTCATCAAAAGAAGTTTTAATTCATCATACCTGTTCAGGGCAAAAAATGCAGCAGGAAAAAATGTTGGAAGAAATCGTAAGAACATTGGCAGGAAACGTTAAAACTCCTCTCGTAAATGGATGTTGCGGTGCTGCAGGTGACAGAGGGTTACTTTTCCCTGAATTAACGAATAGCGCTTCAGAAAATTGTTCCAGTACGTATTCGGATATTTCTAAAAACGCCCTAGGTGTTTCAACGAGTAAAATGTGTGAATTATCTATGACTAATTCAACAGAAATTCCATTTTACTCAATTATTAAATTTGTGTATCAAGTAATTTTCAACAATAATGAGAACTAGATCACTTGAACTATCAAACTATTTGGGT
>JASLOE010000045.1 GCA_030745655.1 Nitrososphaerales archaeon
AATCCAATAATAATTTTCATTTAATAATTGTGTACCCGGCGACTACTAAAGAACATAATAGTCGAAACATCATTAATTGTCATGAATTTACCAAACGTCAGAAAATATGAAAGGGCAAAAGGTGATTAAGAAAATATCTATTAACCTGCTGTGCCTCTCCGTCATCACTCAAAACTCAATTTAAACAATAAAGCCTCATAAACAAAAAACCCCGCTCCTGCGGGGCTTGATGCGCTTAAAAAAAAGTAGTGGGAAGATATATTGCTTATAATCCCCAGCGTCGATTGTGCCACGTAGATAGGTGGCTGCACCCCAGAGATATTGTTCTAGTTCTTGCTGGGTCATTTTGTCCAATGCTTATTTATATATTCAACAGCTTCACTCATATCATACGGTTGTGAAGAAGCGCTATTCCTTACATAGAATTGCTTTTCATCATCTTTGTTGATGAATACAGGTTTATTGCTTGCAGAAACTTCTACAACGCAGATATCTTTATCTTCAATTGATTCTAAAGAAATTGAAATATCTGCATGTTGTTCCTTGCCTAAATAACTATTAATCATATTGTCAAAATGGAGTAAAAAACCATCTTTACCCTTATTATCAAAAGAGGCAATGTCATGATCCAAACCAAGCACATCACCTACATCATCCACTCCAATAACCAGTGTTCCACCTTCGCTATTTAAAAATGCATTCACT
>JASLOE010000046.1 GCA_030745655.1 Nitrososphaerales archaeon
CATTAATTCATTAAAGCGCCACCAATAAATCATTAAAGTAGTAATAAAGTATTAAATCATTATTTCAATAAATCAATATATCAATAAGTCATTAAATCAATAAATAAATAAATCATTAAATCATTAAATTACATAAATCAATAAATCATTAAAAAGCAACAAATCATTAAAGCATCACCAATAAATCATCACAGCAATAAATAATTAAATCATTACATAAATAAATCAATAATTTTTTAAATCTTTAAATCAATAAATAAATAAATCATTAAATAATTACATCATTAAATAATTAAATAATTAAATCATCAAAGTAACAAATCATTAAAGAGTCACCAATAAATCATTATCACAATAAATTATTAAATCATTAAATCATTAAATCAATAACTAAATAAGTCATTAAATCAATAAATAAATAAATAATTAATTCATTAATTTACATAAATAAATAAATCACTAAATTAATAAATCATTAAAGAGCCACCAATAAATCATTAAAAAAGTAATAAATATTAAATTAATTACATAAATAAATCATTAATTTGTTAAATATTTAAATCAATAAATAAATAAATCATTATATCTTTACATCTTTACAGAATTAAATCATCAAATCAATAAATCAAGAAAACATTAAAGCAATATATCATTAAAGCGCCACCAATAAATCATTAAAGCAAT
>JASLOE010000047.1 GCA_030745655.1 Nitrososphaerales archaeon
TAGATATAAGTACCAATGGCTACCAATACAACTAATACAATTATCAAGTTTAGTTTTTCTTTCATCTTTTTTCTCCTTTTGATTATTTCTTATTTGTTATCGTTACCACTTATTTTAATAAAAAAAATGTTAGGATTGCATAAGGAAATGTCTACCTAATGCTTTCAACCGGTTCAACAATAAACCCGGGTACCCAATAAAAAGAAAAGGTAAATCTCTCTAGAAACAAAAAGGGGGCAGGATTCTGCCCCCTTTTGTTGCCATACCGTAAGTGTCTCGTTTAGATTAGGCCAATAATTTATTGATTTTCGAAATCGCCCTTAGTTGTTGTATGAGTGCTACCATAGTCAGCAGATGAATAGTGTTGAGATTTAAGCACCCATTTACGTTTTTCTTTCACCCAAGTAGTTGTGACTCTGGTTCTATACGGCTTGTTCTCTGCGTCAGTAACTCCTTCATAATAAAATCTTACATAATACGCATCATCAGATAACTTGATAGCTTCGGGGAAATGAACATGGATTGTACCGGTTGGAAAGTTTTTTTTATACATCTCAACACTTGATACAACTACTGGTTTATGAAAACTACCATCGGACATCGTGCTGTAAACTCCAGTTCTACTTTCCATTGATACAACAGTTGCGAAATCTCTGGCATTTCTTGCATCATAAAGTTTTTTT
>JASLOE010000048.1 GCA_030745655.1 Nitrososphaerales archaeon
TGTTTATTTTGAAGTAAATAAATTTAAAGATTATGGCAAATTATCAAATAAAAATTTAGATGAATTAATTGCTGGAGCAAGAGTAGAGGTTTCTGAGAATAAAAAAAATCCAGCTGATTTTGTATTATGGAAACCATCAACAGAAAATGAACCGTCATGGGAATCTCCATGGGGAAAAGGTAGACCTGGTTGGCATCTTGAATGCTCAGTTATGTCTAAGAAATTTCTAGGTAATAAATTTGATATTCATGGAGGTGGAAAAGATTTAATTTTTCCACATCATGAAAATGAAATTGCACAATCCAGATCTGCCAATGAAAATGAAGTATTTGCAAATTACTGGATTCATAATGGATTTATAACAATTTCAAGTGAAAAAATGTCAAAATCACAGGGTAATATTTTAAAAATTGGTGATTTTAAAAATAAATTAAGTGGGCAAGTATTAAGATTAGCTTTGATTAGTACTCATTATAAGCAACCGTTAGATTGGAGCGAAAAACTTTTATATGAATGCGAAAAAACAATCAACAAGTGGTATGAAAATTATACAGTGATTAATAAACAAGTTTTAATTCCTGACGAATATCTTTTTCCATTATACGATGATTTAAATACACCAGGTTATATTGCCAATCTTCATA
>JASLOE010000049.1 GCA_030745655.1 Nitrososphaerales archaeon
TGAAATTGTTTCAGATATTAGAAAACGAAAGGGATTGGACCCAGAACCACCGAGGGCCTCAGAATTCATAGATAAAGAATAAAAACAATTAACCCATTTTTCTGATTAATCTTCTTAGAAAAACATAGAAAGAAAGTGTACATAAATATAAAAAAAGAAGATTTTAAATTTATGATTTTATGCTTTCTTTAATTGTTCTAGATAGGCTCTCCGTTAACTTATCTTGATTGGTGGCTTAATCACCCTTTAAGTTAACAAAATTCCGTTAACTTACTGATGCTCTCGTGTACTATTATAGATAATTGGATAAATCAACAGTAGTGTATATTTACGTTACGCACTGCTATTCGTCGTTGTAACCAGACCGTTACGCACTTTCGTTACGCACTAAATGGTTTATCCCAAAAGTTAACAGCAAAGTTAACGCCTAATTGTTAACTTATGTCTTATTCTGTGCCTGTATATCCCTGTGTAAGTTTATCTAGAAAATTAACTAAAAGTGGAAGAAATGTTCCCACATCAGATACAAGTCCTACAGCTTGCCCGGAACCCCGATCCAGAAGTTTTGTCACCGAAGATGGTGTTATATCTACTGCAATAACCTTTACAGTGGATGGGAGAAGGTTTCCTACTGCAATTG
>JASLOE010000004.1 GCA_030745655.1 Nitrososphaerales archaeon
CCCCATATTATTGCAAAAGTTAAGAAGCCCGTTGAAAAGATTCTAACCAGAAATGGATTCAAGTTTTATTGGTCAGTGATTAATATTGCCGATATGAATACGATTCAAAAAATCGTTAAATCGATTGGTCAAAAGGTCGATATCATGAGTGGACTTGGGGGAGGAAAGACGGTTGATGCTGCAAAACTTGTCGCATTTAACAAAACTCTGCCTTACATTAGTATCCCTACAAGTGCATCTCACGATGGTATATCAAGTCCTTTTGCATCAATAAAGGGGTCAGGCCGTCCTTACTCGATTGTGACCAATCCTCCACTAGGAATAATTGCTGATCTTGACATCATTGGTGGCGCACCAATTAGACTTCTGGCAAGTGGATGTGGAGATTTGATTGGTAAGATTACAGCTGTTAAGGATTGGGAAATAGAACGAACTGATAAAGGGTCATACTATGGAAAATATGCTGCAAGTCTCGCACATCTTAGTGCTGATATAGTAATTGAAGAAGCAAAGAATATAGGACTTGGAAAGAAGGATAGTATTCGAGATGTTGTTGAAGCTCTTTTAAGTGCTGGAGTAGCTGCTGGTATCGCAGGCAGTAGTAGACCATGTAGTGGCTCTGAACATCTGTTTGCCCATGCCGTGGATATTCAAGGAGATAATAATGGGTTGCATGGTGAAAAGGTAGGGTTAGGAACTATACTTATGGCCAAGCTTCAAGGGATTAATTGGGAAAAAATAGTGAAAGCCCTTGAAGATATTAATGCTCCTACTAATGGACAAGATATCGGACTTGATGATAAAAGAATAGTGAAAGCAATACTACAAGCGAAAAAAATTAGGCCAGATCGTTACACCATTCTTGAACGGATAAATTTAGATGAACGGTCAGCTATTAGTCTAGCACGGTCAACAAATGTGATATGACCTACAAATCAATATACACAACACTCAATGAATCCCTCGCTAAACCCGGATATGCTTTTCAATTTCTCGGTGAAGCTGAAACATGCAGATCTTGTCCTTCACTTAAACCATGTCTCGGACGACTTGAAATAGGAGAATTTTACTTCGTAACTAACGTTAGGAAAAATAAGCTGGAATGTAAATTATTAGAAGAAAGAGCGGTTGTGGTTCAAGTAAAGCCACAACTAAGAAATTTAGCAGTGAGCAGCAGCTCCGCAGTTGTAGGTACTACAATAAGTGTTCAAGGGGTTGACGGTATCCCGTGTCGAGATAATTGTCTCTGTCTCCCAAACAATGTTAAGATAGATAAGCATTACATTGTGAAGAGAGTGATTAAGAAGACTTGCGATTGCCCTGTTTACGCTTCTCGGTCTTTGGTAGAGGTTGAGCCTTCTTAGATTTCACTTTCTTCTTTGTGGTTATCTTAGTTTTTTTAGCTTTCTTAGGCTTTTGTGATTCATATATTTCTAAATATGTTACTTTGTTTATATTATCAACATACTTGAATATGTCCGTAGAAGCCGCCTTTTTTATTATTTGAAGTCCTTCAGTAAGGTAAGCTTCTTGAGGAATGCTAATGGTTACTTCGTCATTCTTAATTTTGAGAGAAATCTTCTCTTCTTCAACTGGTAATCTTCTACGTAGTAGTGATATAGCCTTTTCATATGTAGTTGTTAGCTCCTTAGATATCTTGAAATCATAAGTTAATATTTTACCTGCATATCTATGGTTGAAATCTATCTGAGCTCTTCCTGACCCTATGAACCTAATGAGACCTATCCTATTATCTATCTCAACTTCGTCACCAACTCTGAGCTCTGCGGCCTTCTCACCAAGCTTCCTCAAAGGTATTCGTCTAACCTTATTGGGGTCTCTTGCACCAAAGGCTTTTTCTGGATGTATGTCAAGAACGATCCTCTTGTTGAGCTTTGCAGAAATTATTGCTTCGTCTAAACCTTTCAGAACCCATTCTTCACCAACTGATACTAATCTTGGTTCATATTTCTTGGACTCGTCAAAAACTCCGAACTTCTTGGCATCTGCCTCTACGGTGGTTTCTATAATCTCGCCTGTATCTTTGACTCTTCCAGATAAATCAATAAGTATCAATGTACCTTTCTCCAATTATAATTCCTCCAATTCATCAACACTGAATTCGAAGCCCGTAAAAACCTTGTGTCTATCCAAAGATTCCCGCAATTCCAAGAATCTAATTACTCTGCCTATAGATCTCTTAACTTTGCTCTTGCAATTTCAACAGGATCCTCGCTTCTAACCTTATCCATCAAGGACCTAAGTGTATTATTTACAGCCGAAACCGTTGTAACTACATGGTATCTGTGCACTTCACCCAATGAACCTATCCTGAATAATTTACCTTTGTAATGTCCAAACCCTCCTGCAATCACCACCCTATACTCTTTATCTAACATACCCCTGAACTGTTTATCATCTACACCTTCAGGATAGTTAACAGATATGATCGTATTAGATCTTACATCTTCAACCGCGAAGAGTTTAAGCCCCATGGCCGTAAATGAAGAATAGAATGCATCGGCACATAATTTATGCCTTTGTATCCTTTGCGTCAATCCCTCTTCTAAAGCCATATTCAGCGCTTCATCCAATGCATAGTATAGTGAAAGTGCCGGTGTAAACGGTGTCTGGCCTATTTCAGCATACTTTAGATGCCTAGCGATGTTAAAGTAAAGGTGTGAAGGTGGATTATCAATAATATACTTCTTCGCCTTTTTGCTGACTGATACCATCGCAAGACCCGGCGGGGCTGCAAGGCTTTTCTGGCTTCCTGTAGCAACAATGTCGGCACCTATCTTATCCACTGGAATATCATCTGCTGTAAGATTAGAAACCGAATCCAATATCAGAAAGCTTCCATACTTTGCTGCAAGATCACCTGCTTCCTTTAACCATTTAAACATGGTTCCGGTTGACGTTTCATTTGTAATAATGATAAGTGCCTTTACATCCTTATTTTTTTCAAACGCCTCTTCCAATTGATCTATCCTAGGAACATCTCCAAATGGGGCTTCAACCTTTATTGCCACTCCACCAGAGCTCTCGACAAGGAGCGCCGCCCTTTCACCAAACTCACCAAAAACAGTTACGATTGTTTTGTCACCTTTTCTTACAATGTTGGTGATTGCAGCCTCTACAGCACCAGTACCTGATGATGAGAAAACGATTACGTCACCAGATGTCTGGTAAACCTGTTTTGATTTTTCAACTATGTTTTTCATGAGAAAAGCAAAATCTGGAGTTCTATGACCCATTAATGGAGCCAGCATTGCGTTCATAATCCGCTCAGGTACATTTGTAGGACCTGGAAGCATAAGCAGTTTTTTTGGATTCATTATCTTACATACTCCTAAAGAAGAGTATTGTAAACTTTGCTAATAGTTGAAATTTTAACAATGATATCTGCCTATTCCGTAAAACATTTCAAGTCGTGTTACAAACTGAGGTTCTTAGGAAGATGAAGAATTGCTGAATAGAGGATTATTCGTTGGACGGTTCCAGCCTTTTCATAATGGGCATCTTAACGCTATTAAGTATGTTTTGGAGCATGTGGAAGAGCTTATTTTGGTTGTTGGAAGTGCACAACATAGTCATGACTCTATTAATCCATTCACTGCAGGTGAGAGAATCTATATGATGCGGCTTGCATTGAAAGAAGCTCAAATAGATCCTGCCAGACATATTATAGTGCCCGTTTCTGATGTAACTTTGCATTCTACATGGTTTTCTCACCTCCAATCATGTGTTCCTCGGTTCGAAGTTGTTTATTCCAATGAACCCCTAACTTGTCGTCTTGCAAAAGAAGCTGGATACAGAGTTGAATATGTTCCTCTCTTTAAGCGCGATAGATATTGGGCTACAGAAATCAGGAAGAGAATGTTATCTGGAGGTAATTGGAAAGAACTGGTCCCAAAAAGTGTAGCTGAATTCATAAAGCTTCAAGATGGAGTTCAAAGAATCAAAGATTTGGTACAGACAGATGTTACGACTGACGACTAGCACAATCATTTAATTCATCATTTGGAACGCAAAGTTTTCTAGGAATGATTTAGTTGAACGATCCTCAATTCTTTGAGATAGATGGATCGTTCGGAGAGGGGGGAGGCCAGATTCTTCGTACGTCAATTACTCTCTCATTAATCCTGAATAAGCCTATTAAGATTAAGAATATAAGAGCCAAACGAAATATTCCCGGGTTAAAACCTCAACATATCACCGCAGTAAAGCTTCTTGCAGATATGTGTGATGCTGAAGTTCAGAACCTTCAGTTAGGCGCAAGTTGGGTGACTTTTAAACCCGGAAAGAAACCACAATCATCACTTAAATTCGATGTAGGAACCGCTGGCAGTGTCTCACTCATCTTGATTGCTGCTGTACCAGCTGCTAGTCTAAATGGAGTTGGCTGCGAACTTGAACTCAAAGGAGGTACCGATGTTAAGTGGAGTCCAACCATTGACTACTTTAGATATGTAGTATTACCTGCTTTCAAGCTCTTGGGTATGAATTGTACAATAGATGTAGTTAAAAGAGGATATTTCCCTCGAGGAGGAGGAATAGTGAAAGCATACATCAAACCTTTAAAGAAACTTAAACCTCAACAAATAGTTTCTAGAAGTACTTCTCCAATATCTGGAATAAGCATCTGCTCAAATCTTCCTAAAGATGTCGCTGAGAGACAGATGAGAACAGCCCTAGACAGATTATATTCACAAAATATGAGTTGGGGCAATATTATGATAGATGTAACGGATGCCATTTCACCCGGTTCGTCTATTACTCTCTTCTCTGTTTCTAAAGGGTCTTTCTTGGGTGCAGATAATGTAGGTGAGCAAGGGAAACCTGCTGGGAAGGTGGGGAAACAGGTTGCTCATCTCTTCTTGAAGGAGTATTTCTCAGAAGCTCCGATTGACAGATATATGGGAGATATACTTGTCACACCTCTGTTTCTTACCGCTGGAGAATCAAAGTTCAAAGTATCAACATTAACTCCGCACATACGTACTAACCTTCATGTTGCAAGTCTTCTAACTGGACGTAAGTACTACTTCGAAATGCACAAAAATGAAACTACCACCATAACCATAGAACCTGATTCAATTAAGTCGATGGAATAAAGTTATTATTACTTGAACATGCTGCTCCTCTAATCGCAGAAAAGGAGCAGCATGTTAAAGGAAATGCTTTTCGTTTCTAATGTGTTATCTATTTTTCCTAGATAGCGTAATCGCCACTTTCGCCTGTTCTTATTTTGATTAGATCATCCATTGGAAGAATCATTATCTTACCGTCTCCAACATTCCCTGTATGAGCAGTCTCTTTAATTAATTCTACAACTTTTTCGGAATTTTTGTCACTAACCATCAATTCAATTTTTGTCTTGGGCAGAAGATCAACATTGTATGGTCTTCCTCTAAACTGAAGCTCCAAACCTTTCTGATTCCCCTTTCCTCGAACTTCGTACACAGTTATACCAGGAATATCTGCTTCGAGAAGAGCTTTCCTGACCTCATTCAGCTTTTCTCCTCGGATAATGGCTTCAATTTTCTTCATTCAAACCACTTCTTCAGTTCTCCTCACGAGAACTTCAACTCTTTCTTCCATTATTTTATTCATTGTAATCTCATCAACTTCCGTTATATAGATCATGTTTTCATCATCTTTAGATGCATTCTTAATAATATTGATAACCCTACTTATATCATTATTCTCTACAATTACCTTCATTTGTATGATACGTTCATAGATTTCTCTATATTCCTGTCCACGCCACATCTTCTTTTCACCTTTTTGATGACTTCTACCTTTACCCTCGAAATACGTAAGATTGGAGAAACCTGCTTTGGTTAATGCATTCAAAACTGAATTAAGACTGTTTGGAGAAACCGTTGCTTCAACCTTCTTCATTTGTTCACTTCATCTCCTGTTTTTTTGGTTCATAATTTTCAAGTTTTTTGCTTTCTTCTAGTGGTGCGGTAAAATCTGGGTAGCATATTGCTCCATGTTCAGTTTTGTCTAATCCTTCTTCTTCCTCCTCTTTTGAGACTCTCAACCCTATCGTTTTCTTCAATGTCCAGAAGATAACATACGTTGTACCAAAAACCCACGCGAAGTTTGCAATAACACCAATCACCTGCGCCACCAATTGTCCAGTACCCCCTCCGTAGAGAAGACCAGTAACAAAGGGACCTTCAGTCGTATACAGTCCATAAGTTCCATCGGCAAAGATACCGACACTTATCAGTCCCCAGATTCCAGCGATAAGGTGACACGATACGGCTCCAATAGGGTCGTCTATGCCTTTCCTCTCGAAGAAGAGGACACTTTCAACCATGATCAAACCTGCTGCAAGCCCAATAACAACAGCAGCCCATGCTTCCACCCAAGCACAAGGTGCTGTGATAGCAACAAGACCAGCAATCACTCCGTTGCCAGCCATAGTAACATCTGGATGTCCAAACTTTTTCCATGTATATAGTGTTGCTATAAATCCTCCTGCTGAACCTGCAAGAAGTGTAGTAACTGCTATTATGGATATTCTTAGCTCTGTTGCAGCAAGGGTACTACCGGGATTAAATCCAAACCAACCAAACCAAAGTATGAAAACACCCAGCACTGCCATTGAGATACTGTGTCCAGGTATTGCCCTAGGTTTACCTTCATTATCATATTTTCCAATTCTAGCTCCAAGCAGCATAGCACCAGCTAAACCAGCTCCGCCTCCAACCATATGAACTACTCCAGAGCCAGCAAAATCTACATGACCTAATCCTAACCCATACCATTCTCCCAACATTGATAGCCAACCTCCTCCCCAAACCCAATGCCCATATATCGGATAAATGAGGGCGGTTATTAGGAAGCTAATTATGTAATATGTTCTGAATTTTGTCCGCTCAGCCATAGCACCAGAAGCAATAGTTGCAGCAGTACCTGCAAAAACCATTTGAAATATCCAAAGCAGATAAGTACTTACGTCATAAGCTTCTCCAAGGAGAAACCAGCTACCTACGCCATATATTCCTGCTACGCTTGTACCAAACATTAGTGGAAATCCTATTGCCCAATAACCTAAACTGCCTATCGTAAAATCAGCGAGATTCTTCATCATTATATTACTTGTATTCTTTGCTCTTACAAGACCACCTTCAAGCATTGCGAAGCCGCCCTGCATCAAAAACACAAGGAATGCAGCCATCAATGTCCAAGTGAAGTTTACAGCTGCAGTAGAATCTTCAGCCAAGGTGATATCTCCCGCTGGATCAGCTGCCAATACGATTGGAGCTACCATTATTGATAGAGTCAAAACTAAAATTAATTGGGATATAATCTTCATCATTATCACTTCTTGAAACAAAGATTCTCTGGTTGTAACAGAGCTAAGTAGTAACTGTTTATGTTTTCATTCATAGACTTTGTTATTCTAGGCGATTTAGTGATTTCAGTATCCCCATTCTTGATTTTCATGGAATCCAGCTGTAAACCATTGATATATAAACTTTGCCAGATTATTGAATAGTATAACATAAATAAGACAAATATATTGTTATAAGTATACATATATATCACTTTACTCGATAATAAGAACATATTATTATTTTTATTTTCATAATATCCGTTTGGATAAGGTTATTAAGTGATAGAATTGTTTTGTGAAGTGGTACACTGTATCAGAAGAAAAGTTGATTGAAATGTCGGGTCAAAGTTATATGCCTGGAGCTACCGCTGTAGGAATAGCCTATAATGGTGGTGTAATTATTGCTGCTGAGAAAAGAATCTCATATGGTACCTATGTAGTTAGTAAAACAGGCAGAAAAGTTTTCAGGATAGCTGATAAAGTTGGTGCAGCATGTGCAGGTTTAGTTGGGGATATGCAGGTACTTATGCGCGAAATAACCTCATATGTTAAGATTCGAGAGATAGATACGAGAAGATCTCTTCCTCCTAACTCTGTGGCTAAACTCTTGTCTGTGATAATGTTTGAGAGAAGATTCGCACCGTTCATTACTCAGATCATTATTGGTGGTGTAGCTGAAAAACCATCAGTATATGTACTTGATCCACTTGGTTCTGTAATCCCAGATAAGTATGCTTCAGTAGGGTCTGGCGCCGAGTTAGCCATAGGTGTTATTGAATCAGAATATTCAGATGAGATGGATGAGGAATCTGCGAAGAAATTGGCAATTAAATCCATAAAATCTGCTATACAACGTGATTCAGCGAGTGGTGATGGTGTAGACATCATGGTTATTAATAAAGATGGTATTAAAGAAGAGACCACCAATTTTTAGACTAGATTAACCGTGGAATACGAAGAAACACTATATCCCACAAAACTTCGCGATCTTCTCAAGAAGCAAAGATACCACTGGGTAGGTAATCATTCAGCTGTAAAAAAGTGTAATTGGCTACATGAAAGTTTAGTTCATAATCGTGTTTGTTACAAAGAAAAATTCTATGACATAAAATCCCATAGATGCCTTCAGATGTCTCCAGCGGTGCTAAACTGCCTCACTTATTGTATTCATTGTTGGCGAGCTTTACCTGAAGATATTGGTTTATCTTGGGAAAGCGTGTTCCATGGAGATTGGGATGATCCTGAACTAATTGCTGACGGTCTTTTTTATGAGCATAATCGAATTCTATCTGGATATAAATCTCAAGTTCTTAATGGAATTATTGAAGAAAGGAAATATAAAGAATCTTTGAACCCAAATCAAATAGCGATAAGCCTATCCGGTGAACCTACACTATATTCACATTTAACTGATTTAATACAGATTTTTAAAAACCGCGGTTGTACTGTCTTCCTTGTAACAAGTGGGGTTCTTCCTGTAGCACTTGAATCATTAATGGAAAAAGAATCTGAGCCAACTAAATTGTATATTTCACTTTCTTCTCCAGATCAAGAATCGTATATAAAATTGAATCGACCGATACAGCAAAATTTGTGGTTTTCTCTAATGAAAAGCCTTGATATTTTGGAGAAATTTAAGTGCTCAACTGTTGCACGAATAACTGCAATAAAGGGATTGAATATGAACGATAATGATGTAGATGGTTTTGTAAGGCTTATTGAAAGATCTGGCTGTTCTGAGGTTGAGGTAAAGGGGTATATACATGTGGGATTCTCTACTAATAGACTTTCTGAAGAAAATATGCCAAGTTTTAACGAGGTGAAAGAGTTTTCAGAAAAGGTTGCTGATATCCTTGGATATACAATAAAAAATGAAGTAGCAGACAGTAGAGTTATTCTTCTTTCAAAATAATCTTTAAATTTTTTAATAAAATATTTTTCATATATTAACCCTAGATCAGAGTTTAAGAAGGTTAGTTATGAAAAAATCTCGAATTTCAAGAACTAAACTGAAAACAATATGGAAAATGTTCTGAAAACGCCATTATCACATTAAATGTCTAAGGTTGATATTCTTAAGAATTTATATTCAACCAAACCATTTATTATAGTATAATCTAAATCGACTAGTTGTGTATGGTGTATCTAACATATGTCGGAAGTTTTCCACTAAAAAATACGATTGAAAATATTACAAAAGCCACCAAGGATCTTCTTTCAATTCCAATAGATTATCCTAACTATGTGCAGCTCGAAGATATGGTGCACCAATTCCTTCAACCAATATCAGTGAAATATACATCCGGAACTACCAATTATTGGGATACCGAAGAAGGAGAAAGATACAGTCTATTTGAAAATCTGAAAACATTCAAGAATTCAATATCAAATGATGCTTTCAAGATACTTCTTAAGTTCAGTAAAAATAATGAGTTCAAGAAGGACTTGAAAGGTATTAAAGCTTGTGTAACAGGACCCTTCACTCTTTCAAGTAGAATAATGCTTAACAATCGTAATCCAGGTCCATTTGGTGAAACTGCTTTATCCAATCCTTCAGTGGTGAAAAAAATTACTGATGTAGTTTCCAAGATTGCGGGAGATTATTACAAGATGGGAGCTGACTATGTGACAATAGATGAACCGATGCTTTCCGTTCTAGTGGGAAAGAATCTGTTGTTGAATCAATATCCTGATGTAGAAATTGTCGAAATTATCAATAAATGCTCTAGTGAAATGAAAAGTCTTAGTGGTATACATGTATGTGGAAGAATATCAAGGCGACTTGCAGAAATACTATTACAGTCTAATATTAGTGTTATAGACCATGAGTTCAAAGACACTGAATCGAACTTCGGTGTCTACAGTAAATCAGATTTTGAGAGTCATGATAAAAAGCTAGGTTTTGCTGTAACATCATCAAAAATAATGAGGATTGAATCTGTGGCCGAAATTGAGTTAATGTTAACCAAAGGACTCAAAACTTTTGGAAAAGAAAATATTTTGATGGTTAAACCAGACTGCGGATTTAGGGGTTTGGATCCAAAAGGACATTTGGATGATACTGCTTATACTTCTTCAATATCAAAGCTGAAAAATATCCGGTTGGCAATTAATTCATTGCAACGAAAAAAAATTCTTTAGTTTACCCAACTTACATTCATTACTTTATTATTATTTACAACCAGTCTTATAGAATTTTGAACCTTTTTTTACATTGAGTTGCTATCGAATCCATCAGAAATTGTAATGCTAACTATGGTTGCAATAGCTGCTGTAATTGCTACAAGGATAATTAGAGATGTAACATCTTCTGCTCGAAAGAGAAGATATACGCGTCCAGTAAAGTATGTATTAATCCTCTCATTGAGTTTAGGTTTCGTTTTTTCATTTTTTGAGACCGCCGCTCTTCTAGCTGCTGAAATTATGGCTTTAGCTATATTGCTCCTATCATTATACTTCTATCTAGTAGGAGGTTGGTTGACTTCTCACCAAAATCTACGAAGTTTCTGGATTCCTAGTAAAACAATCAAGGATTGGTTCTTTTATTTATCTCTTTATAATGGTGTAATTGGTGTAGTTTCTGGTGTTCTTTCTGTTATTCTTCCATACTTTACTTCTTTTGAAGTTCCAGCAACTATTGGGACTGTGTATTCCGGAGTATCAGTGCTTGCGGCTTTAATGGAGTTTACAATACTTTTGCCAGATAAGAGTACAATATGTGGGTTAGTTTATGCTTTCTGTTTCGTTACTCGAAGATTCAATAACAGCAAAGAATTTTATGTTGAAGATATTGATTTTGAAAAGATGATAACTAACACAATTCATTCAGAGGTTGATGTAAGAGAATCCTTGGAATCCCTTGTGAAACAAGGTTTTGCAGTAAAGCAGTCACCTACCCCGATGGGACGGGTCCGTTTTAAGATTAATGTGTATGGTGCAAAGTATTTAGAGGTTTACTGGACAGAGACGCTGATCAGAATATCTAGACAAAAAGAAAGGATTGAGAAAGTCCTTACTTATGTTGAGCATAGGTCAAATAACGTAAATCCAAATGATACTAAAATAATCGTAAAAGCACTGGAAGAACTCTGTTTGCAGAAGAGTAAACTTAACCTTCTTCGCGAAGAATATGGACTTGCTGTTGGAGACTCCTGGTATCATAACGCAAAGAAAAGAATTGACTGGCTAGAATCTAGGTTCCAAGGTTTGAAGGGAGTTCATCCACAAGTAGAGGCTCAAAGTAATTCAAGTGGAGTCTAGTACTCTAAAGTAATTATTAATGTGAAAAAGAAATAAGAATCCCTAAAGTATCTGATGAAATAAGTGAATTATTAGGTAATGTAGTTTTTTCATTGTATTCTTGATCTTCCTTTTCCCAACTTCTCATCAATAAATCAGATTCAGACAAAGTCAATTTAAAACTACGAAAATATTCTTTGCCAACCTTTGTTTGGTCACTTGTCTATTCTTATTAGCTTTTGAATGTAATAAATCTTCAGTAGTTTGAAATGGTATGACTGATTTTGTAAAACAGTGGGATAAAAAAGAACCGGCACGATTTTCCAAGCTTAAAGATAAGATGACACCATCTGATCCATTTAGGCCTAAAATTGCGATTGCTGAAAAAAAGATCAAGATTCAGATGAATAAGATGGAAATTGCTTTGTCAAGAATATCTGATAGAGATGCCTTCATCTTTCGGAAGGTAGTCTTAGCACTTCAGCGACAGGATCGTCAGCGAGCTTCAATTTATGCAAATGAACTTTCAGAAGTTAGGCAATTAGGAATACTTGTAACTCAAGCTAAACTGGCTTTACACCAGGTAGTTTTGAGACTAAACACAGTTCGAGACCTCGGGGATGCAGTTACAGTCATTTCTCCGATTTTGTCTGTTGTAAAAAATGTTGGATCCAATCTTTCTTATATCGTTCCAGAGGCTCAAGGAGAGATTGGTGAAATAAGCAATCTTTTGAGTGATATCTTGGTAGATGCAGGAGGAATCAGTGGCAATACTCATATTAATACAACAACTACAAATGAAGAGGCAGATAAAATCCTAGCAGAAGCTTCTACATTGGCTGAAAAGCGGATGAATGAACTTTTTCCTGCTGTTTCCACTCATCAATTACAGCAAGAGAAAAAACAGGTAGAAATTTAGAGTCAATTAATCTAAAAATACATATTCAAAAATCACGTATATGCTGTAGTTAAACTACTTTCATCATCCTTTCTCTAAGGATTCAATAGATATTATTTGATTTTGATCATAATCTGATCTTATCTCTTAGATAACTGAATAACAGGTTGATAAAAACTTGGCATTTTACTTGGATAAAGTTATTGACCCTAATTTTATTCTAATGTTTGAATGCCCTTGATCCACTATAAACTATTGCTATCTTATAATTATCAGCTACATTGATTATAATATCGTCTCTAATAGATCCACGTGGTTGAATAATTGCCTTTATACCGGATTCTGCCAGAAGGTCAACACTATCGGGGAAAGGGAAGAACCCATCAGAGGCTGCAATTGCACCCTTGGCTCGTTCACCTGCATTATCTAATGCTATTTTTGTGGCGCCATTTCTCTTTCTGAAACTACCAACTCCTAATGACCAGAAATGTGTTAAGAGTCCATCTTCGCACAACCCATCTGCAATTAGTATACCATTGGACTGAATTTTTCTAACAACTTCCCACGCAGCTAAGAGTTTTGCTGTTGTGTCCAAATCAGGCTTAATCTTTGTAGGGTAGGAGAGGCTCTCTATATTCAGTTTTTCGTGATAGTTTACCGGAGTCTGAACCATTAATGTGCTTTGAATAAATTTTAGATCAAATGGGTAATTTGAAGTTTTATTCGCTTTTATTAATCTCATCTTTTTCTTCTGTTTTGCCTTTAGAATCTCTAAAGCGTCCTTATCATAATCTGGAGCGACAACGATCTCTGTGTAGACAGAATTATCATCTACACCTGCATTTCTTCCAATGAGATGAGCACTATCAATATTAACCGGCTTATTAATGACAGTTATTCCTCCATAATCAGCTTGAGGGTCACAGGCATGTGCTAACTTGTATGCTTCTGCGATAGTGGGCGCAAAAGCGAATCCACTAATATTTCCATGTTTCACTGTTACTACAGCTTCAACATCATCAAACCCTTCAAGAATTTCAAATGCATGCCCAATATCTAGATGATTATTGAATGATCTATTATCTCCATACAGCTGTTCCCAATCAAGCATACCGTTGAATTGATCTATTTTATAAACAGCAGCTTTTTGATCCGGGTTTTCTCCATATTTTGTATCTTCAAACTTGGTTGATGAAATAAAAAACTTATCAGAATATCCTGGTTTCTTACTAAATCTTTGAATACCATTGTATATAGCTATATCGTAAGCTGAAACCATACCAAAGGCTGCTTCGGCAAGTCGGAATCTAGTCTCTGTTGATAGTTTTCCTTTATTTTGTGACATGACATCTAATATGAAACTATATTGTTCAGGATTGGTAATTACTGCTACCGATTCATGATTCTTAGCAGCTGCCCTGACCATTGAAGGTCCACCTATGTCAATATTCTCGATTACTTCTTCATAGTTAGCGTTATTCTTGGAAATAACCTCCTCAAACGGATAGAAGTTGCAAACTACCATATCGATGGGCTCTATATTAAATCGGTTGAGTTGCTGCATATGGTCTTCTCCTCGTTTTGCAAGTAAACCTGCGAATATTTCTGGTTGAAGAGTTTTCACTCTTCCATCTAACATTTCCGGAAACTTTGCCACTTCTTCAAGTTTTTTAACTGATATGCCTGTATCTTCTATTGCTTTCCTTGTACCACCTGTTGCAATAATCTTAACATTATACTGTTGTAATTGTGAAACAAAATCTACTAAACCTTGTTTAGAGTAAACGCTTATGAGTGCAGTCGAAATTTTCTTGAACCCTTTGTTCAAATTTTTCAGTCGTTTTCACTCTCATTTGATTGTATTTAACAGATTTGTTCTCTAATGAATTGACCTATCTTTCTAATGTATTATGGATATTCTCTACTTTTTCCATTAATCTGTCTTTGGCCTTATCAAATCTTTTTTGATGCATTTTTCTTAATTTATCAAATGTATCTTTCCGAATCTTCCCAGCATGATATTGCTCATAGAGTTTAATAATATCTGACACAGCACGATTATAATCTTTATCAAACTTTGAAAGTTCTTCCAAGTTATTCTTTATATGTGGTTCCAAGCTGTTTATTTTTACTCGGACCTCACCCATTTTACCCGCACTTTTTCCTTTCATGGATTCAAAATATCTTTTTGTCTCAGCAAAATTTCCTCTAGATATACCACCTCTCTTTTTGCTTCTGTAAGATTGAATGATGTTTTCGATAGATCCAGTTTTTTCCTCAAATAAGATTACAAGTTCTTCAATTCTTGGAATCTGCTTCTTTGAACCATCAGATTTTCGGAACTGAATTTTGGTGGAAACAAGAGCGACAAGACTGATGATAAAAAAGAAAGTAGCAACTGGTAAAATGTTGCTTGACGCCCAAGCTATTTTCAAACCTATACTAAAATTATACATTTCTTTCGAATATGGTGTAGCACCCAAAATAGTGTAAGATTCCCCTCCCGAAATATCAACACCTGGCATAGGCTTCACCTTAATTGTAAAACGTTCAACGATTCCCTCAATAGGTGGTTTTGCAGGCAAGTCAAAAAATATTTTCCCATCCAATGATTCAGAATACCCTGAAGAAATAGGATACTCTATTACAAATAACATCTCTTCATCTTGACTCAACGATGCACGATAGATTTCTTGAAGATTAAATATTTCATTATTAAGATCTACTGTAAATCTGTTGATAAGAGGAGGATTTCCAACTGGAATAACATCTATACTAGCTCCGTTATTATCAAGTCGAAGAAGCCTTATGATGTTTGTTTTTATCTCACCTCTATTAACCACTCGTATCTCATCCCGTACTAAAACAGATCCATCTGGTGACGGGATAAAAGTCCTGTCTACAGTTGGAAATTCTAATATCCCAAAATTATTAGAGAATTCCTGACTATATTCAATAATTTGAGTATTCGTATCGTTACTTCTGATGTTTTTAAAAGAACCTGCAATCATTACAGAAACATCATCCACTAGAAAGAATCCTCTAGGCATATGGATTATTGTGCTTCCAGGAGGAAGATATACATTAGTCTTAATCTCATCTATATTTCTATTCATGGATGGAACGAGTGGCAACTTAACCGAATAATTAATTCTGTCAGTAACATTTACTTGATTTGAAACAAAGAATTGAAGACCTATTGTAATATTATCACCACTATTAACTCTATAATCTTCAATTGGGCTAATTGTAATTATAGTATCATTATCGATGCTACTCTTCTTAATGCTAAAATCTATTGGTCCTTGAGTGGTTATTGATGAAATTGAATCAATCGAAATAGAAGCATATGTAATATCAAACTGTTGTAACGTTACGACAGAAGATTCAGTATTAACAAAATCTACTAGCTCTTCTACCGAAAGAAAACCATTTTCTGTTACACTAACAGAATGATGCAATGTATACTTTCCCTGAGAACTATCTTGTGAATAAATTGGAATCGAGAGATTTAGCAACAATATAGCTAAGGTTATTCCCACAATACTTTTCTTGACAATGGTTCTATTCATTGAAATCTCCGCAGAAGCATCTAATGGTCTGCTTATAATCTGTTTCCACTATTAATAGAACATAATCCATAACATAATTACGTATCAAACAATATTTACGCTGTAGTCTACAAGGCACAACTTATCTAGTCAGAACTCAATTTTCTGAATCAGATTGGAACACGGATAATACATTAGAACATAGGGAACAGCTAGAATATTCTAGGAGCTAATTATATTATCAATTTTATTGATGCATTTTTTCTGATAATGCTAACAGTTTTAATAACAGATTATTATGGAATTAGTTGATTCTTAATGTTCAAAATATGGAGAAATATTATGCAATGAAAGTTAATGTAAAATACTTTGCGATGATTCGGGATATAGTTGGTCATAAAGATGATGTTTTAGATTTTTTTGAAGAAACATCAACAAAAAGATTGTTGTCTATGTTATGTGATATGCATGGAAAAGATTTCAAAAGAGTTGTTTGCTCAGACGATGAATCTTTAAGAAAAGGGTTAATTTTCTTACTGAATGGTGAGGCTATAAGTAATGATGACTTGGCATCAAAAATACTTATGGATGGTGATGTAGTTGCAATCATGCCTCCTGTGGGAGGGGGTTGAAAGTCAATACACATGAGTAACCAGAAATACTATTTGGAGACATTCGGGTGTAGTGCAAGTATAGCAGATGGAGAAATGATATCTGGGCTGCTTAATAAAAACTCCTTTAGACCTGTAGGTGAACCCAGAAAAGCTGATGTAAACATAGTTGTTACATGTACTGTGAAGAGTGTTACATCACATAAAATGATGCATAGAATTAAGATCTTATCCTCCTTGAACATTCCATTAGTTGTAGCTGGTTGCATGCCAAAAACTGAGAGAAGTTTGATAGAGAATTTAAATCCGAAAGCTAGCCTTCTAGGACCTGAAGATCTTATTAGGACAGTTGAAACCGTTGAAACTACAATAAAAGGTGAACGAAGCATTCATCTTGAAGGATCTACTCTACCAAAGCTTCTTCTTCCAAGGATGAGACGTAACAAAATTATAGGAATTGTTGAGATCTCTTCAGGTTGTCTCGGTGATTGTACTTTTTGTCAAGTAAAGATAGCAAAAGGAGAATTAACAAGCTACAACCCAATATCAATAAAGAGTGAAGTGAAAGATGCTCTTAAAGATGGATGCAAAGAGATATGGTTGACTTCGCAAGATAACGGTTGTTATGGAAAAGATATTGGAACTAATTTATCTTCCTTAGCAGATTCTATCCTCGACTTAAAAGGGGATTTCAAGATAAGATTTGGTATGATGAATCCGGAGCATGTTCAAAAGATGATTGATAAACTGATATCTGTTATGGGAAATGAAAAGATATTCAAATTTCTTCATATGCCCGTTCAAAGTGGAAGTAATCAAGTATTAAAGGCGATGAGAAGATTTTATTCAATCGAGAATTTCATTAATTTAGCCAAGAGATTTAGATATGAGTTCCCTCTTTCAACATTATCAACAGATATAATTGTAGGTTATCCAACAGAAGCAGAAGTAGATTTTCAGAAGACTATCCGTTTGATTAAAGAAGTGAAACCTGATATTGTAAATATATCAAAGTATGGGTCTAGACCTGGGACACAATCTGAAAGGATGATACAATTGGATCCACAAATTATGAAAACTAGAAGTAAGAAGCTGCATATGATTGTTAGGGATATTGCACTCCAGAATAATAGTCGATGGATAGGGTGGTGTGGTAAAGTTCTAATTGATGAAGAAGTGCGAGGGGCGATTGTAGGACGAAATTTTGCTTATAAACCAATAATAATAAAGAAACAAATTCCTACCGGTAGTGTATTAAATATAAAAGTGGTTAACGCTACCTATGCTTGCCTAGTAGGTGAACCTACTTGATATTCTTCACCAGTATTGTTGTCAATTTTTTATTAACAACAAGTATACTTTTTATGTTCTAAGTATGTTAAAAATAAATCTTGTAGTAATATTTCTTACATCTTGAGTTGCAACTGTTCAGAGGATATAATGCAGTTTCTGCCACCTCCAAATGCGGATAAAGTTTTGGCCTTAGGCTTTGGTACAGCAGGATGCAGAATACTTTCTCACCTTGAAAGAACCAATTTGGGAATTGACAATCACGTGTATATGAGTTGTGAAAAGAAAGATCTGGATTATGCTTCAATAAGTAAAAAGGTCTTTATGGATATTGGTTTTACTGGGAATAGAACACCAAGTCATGTAAGAGGTATGGCACAAAGGTATATGAGGGAAATACGAGAAATTCTCTGTGATGCAAAACTGGTTTTTCTTATATCTGGTTTAGGTGGGTGTACAGGTTCTGGATTGGCCCCTCTAATTTCTAAGATGGCTAAAGAAGAAGGAATCTTCACTATCAGTGTAGTTATCACCCCATTTGGTTTTGAGAAAAGTAAGCATTTTCGTGCTGGAGTTGCATTAAGGAAAGTTAAGGAGAACTCTGACGCTGTTATAATAGCAGATAACGATACGATATCCTCAGATAAGTCACAAATGGCAATACCTGAATTCTATTCAATTATCAATAAAAGAATTTCAATCGCGCTTTCAGGAATAGTTGAGTCATCTGGAGAATTGAATGTAGGAATGAACCGACTTTTAGATACCATAACTAACCGTGGGTATTCAGTATTAAGCATTGGTACATCTTCATCAATAAATAAAGCAGAAGAAGCAACAGTTAAGGCTGTAGAATCGGTCTATAGTGTTGCGGAACCAGATGATGCAAATAGTGCAATTCTTCACCTAATAGGTGATAAGAAAGTTACTGCAAATGAATTGGAGACATCTACCAGTAGACTTAACACAATGCTTGGAAAAGGTTCACTTGAAGTCTATCAAGGATTTAATACAAATGGTGGAGACACTATGACAGCAGTACTTCTAACTTCTGGATTTAAAAGCACTAAATTTGATAACTATGATCCACTTGAAAAAATACTTTCAAATAATCAGATGGATTCAGATATGGATTGTGGAATAAACACTGAATTATCTTCACTTGTTCAGATTGAATAAGTGATTACTGCTATTTACTGAAATACTGGTTAAAAGATCTATCTGAGCTTATTCATTAGTAGGGGGTTTATCTTCAATTGCTGGTGAGACTATTACTAATCCAGTTTCATCTCTTTCCATCTTCACAATTACTCTCTTAGGTGGATTTCTTATTCCTTTTTCCCACAAAATCAAATTCAAATCTGGTGATATATGTATTTCACTACTTTTCATATGTTTGGCTGCAAACTCTTTTATCAATGTAACAGCCCTTTTAGCTCTTTTATGTCTTGGAGATATCATCATCCGGCTTAAAGGAATTGTATATGTTCGAATTAGTTTTTCAACCTTCTCTTCTGACATTCATGTTTCTACCTTACCTTCAACTTGGTTCTTCTCCACGATCTCTGCTTAACGGACCTTCTTACCTTTCTATTTGTTCTGACAACTACCCAGGTAGGAACAGAGAAACTCCTTCTAACTTTTTTATATAGACGTTTTTTTATGCCTGAAGTCTTATTTCTACCCATTATCTAAACACGTCTAATTTTAAATTCTCTCTTTGGTTTTTGAATCGATAATAATAGCTGCTTAATATGTTCATCAGTAATTGGAGGACTTAACTTTCCTGTAGATGCCAGTCTAATAATATTATCTTCAATAATCTTAGAAACATCTGGTTTGACCATTCTGATATTAGTTAATCTTTCACGTGCTTCAGAAGTTAAAAGCATTCTTAGCATTCCATCACGCATAGTCCTTTGATTCTCTTCTTCATCACGTGCTAATCGTTCTGTTTTTTCTTTTCCAGACATAATTAATCACCTTATCGGATATATCTCTCTAAAGAGGGGTTGGCCTTAATAAGCTCTTTAAAAATTTCAGTACTAATACGATCAAGTAAACTTCTGCCTTTACTAGACACAAATCTACCTTGACCATGTTTTTTAGATACAAGCCCGGTTGCTTCGAGTTGCATCAATGCTTTTCTTACAGCTGAACCTCCTGCTGCTTTATGATGTACTGCTGCAGAACCAACTTGAGTACCACCACCATAAGTTGACCTTAGATCAGTTAAACCGATTGGTCCTTTGATGTACACCTTTCTTAAAAGTGATGCACATCTTGTATACCACCAATCTTTATTCTGGGGAGGTCTTTCAGTATGAGCCCCAGTTTTTACGAACAAGGTCCACGATGGAGGGGATATTTGAGGTAATTTACGTAAATGATCACTTAATCGTTCGATTAATATATCTGAGGGGACATCGTATACAGTAGTCATTTATGTATCAACCAGTATCCTTTAACCCAACGATGACATCTATTTAGGCTTATTCTCTGAAGATTACTATTTGCTTTTTTTGTTCTTGTTTTTATACAGCTTTCTATACGTGTGACCACATTCTAAACAAGTTATTCTAATTGCTTTTGGACTGTGACCTATCCTTACACGTGATGTAACACCAGGTACAATAAATTTCTTACACTTTCTACAGAAGAGCTGTTTTTCTCCATACAATAATCTAAGATTATATTTTAGGCATATTTGTCTAGATAATCTTGCCTGTCTTTTTGCTAGGTTCAAATCTTCCTTGGCTGTTTCAATAGACTTTGCCAAAAGAATATCAACTCGAGATCTTGCCAATAACTTCAAGTTAGCACGAGTAATTCTCAATTAGCTTTTGATGAATCCGTGATAGATAAAAAGCTTGGTCTTTTGATACATTTGACTTGTTAACTTTGATAATCGCTGAAGCTGCTCTCGAGATGATTCCGAAATCTCTTTGGAGGTTTCCTTCAATCATTAAGCAGTCAAAATCTAGGGGTAAACAACCAGGAGATATGTTGCTTGACAGGAGTTACCATCATTTCGAAATGTTAAAAATGGAAGATCATACAAAACGAGGTCGACCAGATCTAATTCACTTTGCTCTCTTAGAGGTTACTTCGACTCCTTTATTCATGCAAAATCATCTAAATGTATGTATACACACATATGATGATAAAGTGATCTTTCTTGGCAAATCAGTCAGACTTCCAAAGTCTTACTTTAGGTTTGAAGGATTAATGGAACATCTCTTCAAGGATAGTAAAATTGTTTCAAATGATCAATGTCTACTTGAGATTCTAAATATGAATTTTAAAGAACTTTTGAATAAAATCAAAGCATCATATGTAATCGGATTGTCAAGATGTGGTTTATCAAGCAGCATTGCAAGTATCGTAAATGAATTAAAAAATAAAGATAGACCAGTTTTAGTAGTTGGAGGTTTTCCTCATGGTCATTTCTCTGAGAATATAAGTGGATGCTTTAAAAAAACCTATTCTATTAACAATCAAGGATTAGCTTCAAATGTCGTTATAGCACGAATTATCTATGAATATGAAAAGATGATGGAAAAATAACTTTATGACTAACTGTGATTCTGGTCTAGTCGGCGGTCGTCGTCCAGTCTGGTTAGGACATCAGCCCTCCAAGCTGATAACACGGGTTCAAATCCCGTCGACCGCATTGATTTATATTAACAAAAAGAATTAGAATAAGAAATTATATTATACTGGTTTATGCTTATACACCTTCAGTAGATTTCTTTAGCATAAATGCGCCATCCTTCATTATTAAATCATAAACATCATTCACTTCAAAACGAATTCCAAGGAGATCATATTCGGTTTCGGTTAAGAATAGAGTTAGTTTAGGTAGAGTAAGATCTCTAACTTGTGGGAATACACCAACAGATTTGAATTGATTTAAAATATTCTTAACTAATCTTGTTTCATCTCCACCTACCCCTGATGCTCCTGTAAAAGATGAAGAGTTTCTCTGTCTTGCTTCAACCAACTCAATCTGTTTTCCCAGTTTACCAGATTCAGGGTCTGTTATACTACTTATCCTGAGAACCTTAACTAAAACCAATTGAGTTCGTTTTTGCTCCTTCAAGTCTAGCCGCTTTTCTACCTGATTTAAATGTTGAGATATCAAAAGGAAGGTCATATTTCCAATCAATGAAGGTATAATCGAATTGAATTTGGATTTACATATATTTTAAATTAATTTTTAATGCAATATCTCCATTTTTGTGTATGAAAATAAATATTATACCATATTGATATTCTTAGATACGACATCGAACCCTGCGAGCAAGCCTTTGAATCTAGACATCATCTGCTGTTTGAAGGGTACCTTCTAACCCAGGAATTTCGGATGTTATTGGATCTGATATATTTTCGTCAAGTAATTCACTTTCATCTGCTTGAAGAAATGATGGTTCTTCATTCTTTTCCGCAGTAATCTGTACAAGTTCTTCTGCGTACTCTTTGGTAATCACATCTGATTCAAGAAGATTTACTAGGGAATTAGCTGATGCTTCACCAGTAGCTTTTCCATTTATTCCTCGAATTTGGCGCCATTTCAGAATAGTATTTCCGCTTTTCGATGTATAAAGTATACCTAGAACATCTCTCACATTTAGGAATGATATCATCCTAATTTTCTTTAGAGTTACCTTGTCTGCAGCCTCAATGTATATTGAACCTGATTCTCCTTCTTTTTCTGGGAATACCTCTGTATCCCTAAGATAAATTTCAGGTATGAATGTTAAGCATGTACTTGTGATGAGAAATCTTCTGAACGATTCAAGTGAACATGTTGTTTCTATGTTTACCATTAAGATGCCCCCATCCCAATGTTTCACAGTATCTCTTATTTACACTTTAAGTGATTGCATTACCTGCGAGCTGTGAAGAGGTTAGCCCTTGTGATTTAAGGTGAGCAAGATCTTGAGTTCTGAGCTCGCATTTAGTAAATACAATTAATTATTATATCTTGGAATCACAATCTATATATGACAGCAAGAATCAGGACAAATAATATAACATTCAATGATTGAAATAAACCTATTCTCCTAATTTTCTTAACTTTGGAATCGGTATTTAATTTATTCAGATGAGTTCTTTTAAGGTAAATCCACATCGAGATAAGAGGTGTAATTGATAAAATGATAGCTGGATTCATCAATCTAAATATTATTATCACTATGAATTCAACACTAAATACTCCAACGCCTAAAAATATAATGTGTGAAATAGGATTCTTTTTTACCTGTAATATTCCTTGAACCTCTTTCTGAACAAGAGTGACAGAAATGAAGGTGAAAGTAAATAAGAGGAACCAGACACTGAGATTTTTTGTGGATACAGTTTCAAACATAATATAATATCCAAGAATTGTAATGGAAGTTAAAAGACTTGTAATGATAGGCAGGATAAACCCGTTAAATTGCATTTGGGTTATTATTAATTTGAATCTAGTTATCTGAGCAATGAGAATTAGGATTGCAAAAGAAACAAAGAGAAAAAAAAGGATGTTGAGAATAGATGGATATGTTGACATAGTTAGAAATGTTGTAAGGATTGATGCGAACCAGATTATAGTTGCACCATGTTCTCTGGGGAAGGTCTTCACTCTTTAACTGATTAAATCTCTAGATTTAAAAATCTTCCAGATTTAGCATTATGAAATATGTATATTAAAAGAATCAAATTCTGTTCTCACTTGGTGCTTGACTTAACTTTTTAATTGCATATGACACATTTTTTTCAGTATTACCAAATGATTAATGGTATAATATTATAATTATTCTTATTCAAATAAGTTTAATAATGATGTTTTCACTATTAAAAAATGGAGTATGAAATAAGTTGCCTCTTTCGTTTGTTCTTATTAACGCCGATTTAGGAGCTGAAGATGACCTTCTAAAAGATCTAAGGGAAATAGAATTTGTAACAGAAGTCTTCATAGTCTATGGTGTATACGACATAGTTGTAAAAATAGAAGCTGATACTCTAGAAAAAGTAAAGGAAACAATAACATGGAAAATTAGGCGCTTAGAGAAAGTAAGATCAACTCTTACAATGATTGTGGTCGACAACTAATTTCTTGATTGTGCTCAAAGACAGTCCATCAAATCCTGAAACTAGGATGGATAATAAAACTCTTGTAGTGATTGCTATCGATGATACAGATTCAAAAAACGGTATGTGTACAACATATATCGCCTATTTACTTGTAGAACAGTTCTTAAGGAAAGGAGTATCATTTGAAGATTATCCAACTTTAATACGGCTTAATCCCAATATCCCATGGAAAACTAGAGGAAACGGTGCTGTATCTTTAAAGTTCCGTACTGAAGATCCAGAAAAAGTATACGAAGATGCTTGTATGCTAGTATCAAAATATTCTGAGTTAGGGAATCAGGCAAATCCAGGTGTAGTGATGTCCACTATTAATCCACCAAATATAGAGATCACAAATTTCGCAGAAACAGCCCTTTCTGAAGTAGTGAGCAGACGTGAAGCGATATCTCTAATGAAGAGACATAATATTCAATATCGTGGGTGGGGAAAACAAAGAGGATTAATAGGTGCTCTTGCTGCAATTGGAAATTTACTTCACAATGATGCCACATTTGAACTTCTTGCATTTAGATCTAAGGAGAATTGGGGTCATCAACGTGCAGTTGATAATGAATCAGTCAAAAAGATGAGTCGAGAAGTATATCCTGACACTTTTAATTGTTATGATGAAGAAAAAAAGAGAGTTCTGATAACTCCAAGAGGCCCAGACCCAGTTCTTTTAGGTGTTCGAGGTGAATATCCAGAAAAGGTGCTCCAAGCATATAAAATGATAAAGATTGATGAAGCTGTAAAAGGATATTTGATATTCAAAACTAATCAAGGTACAGGTGCTCATCTTAAATCAAAGCTTGACCTTAGTGATTTGAAAGCATACAGAACAGGTCACTTTGAATGTACAGTTATCGATCCTCCAAAAACAGGGATTGGAGGACATGTTTACCTTAAAGTCAAGAATGAAGAAGGATATGCAGATTGTGCTGCCTATGAACCAACTGGAAGATTCCGAAAGTCTGTTCTATCTCTTATCCCAGGAGATTTAGTAGAAATTGCTGGTAGTGTTAGAAGGCGAACAAGTAAACATCCTGCCACCATAAATATGGAGTCTCTCTTGATTAAAAAAATTGTTGATGATATTAGCCTCATTAATCCAGACTGCAATATCTGTGGTAAACGTATGAGTTCAAAAGGACAAAGTCAAGGATTCTATTGTGACTTCTGCAATAAAATTGATAGAAAAGCTGAAAAAGTGAAATTTAAAAATCCGAGAACAATTCAAATTGGTATATATATTCCTCCCCCAAGAGCTCAAAGACATCTTACAAAACCAAAACAGCGTTATCTATTACAACATAAAACATATTCATCACTGATAGAACATTGGTTCAATTAAGATAACTGCAAAATAATAGTTAAAATTTAAGAAATAAATATATTTAGACAATAGTGCTTAACCTTGGGAAAAATAGCAAGAATATTACGAAGATTATTTAGTAGAATACTGAGGAAACCTTGGAATTTCAGCTGGGTGATAAACGGAAAATTGGCTGGGTGTAGCCGTCCTGAATCAAAAAATGATCTAATTTGGCTAAAGAATCAAGGTGTAGAATCAATTGTCAACCTTACAGAATATCCTATACCTAATGAATGGATAAAGAAGGCGGAATTAGGATATATGCATGAATCTATCAATGACCACATGGCTCCATCTGTTGAACAAATCGACAAAATTATTTCGTTTATCCATGATGAAATCTCGAAAAAAAGACCTGTAACTGTCCATTGTGCTGCTGGACAGGGTCGAACTGGAACCATATTGGCTAGCTATATATTAAAACATCTAAGTTTCAATGCGAAAGAATCTATTGCGAAGATCCGAAAATTGAGGCCGCCATCGATAGAGGATTCACAAGAAAAATCTCTATATCTTTATGAAAATTATCTCCAGAAAACAAAAGGATGATAAGAGTAGCGAGGGGTGGATTTTCCCGGGATTTTTAACCCGTTTTGAACCACCGATTTCCGCGTGAATTTAGAATGATTCACTCTGCGGGTTTCTCACTCCAAACAGAAGTTATGAGCCCGCCGGGATAACCTGGCTTCCCCACCTCGCTGCTCAAGGAGAACTGACCATAAAGGGCGCTTAAATCTTTTTGTTGTCAAACAATATTATTGAAAAGATACTTTTCTTAGTTTATGATGGATTGTTAATCTCATCTATTATTTGTTGAACCTTCCATATGAATGCCTCTTTGATATGGCTGTTGTTTATTAACTTTAGAGTTTTTGTGCATTCAGGACATTTGAAAAACACTTCTATTGCTTCTTCAAAAGTTAGCTTCTTACATTCAGGTTTTCCACATGAATAGAATTCATGTGTTTCTTCAAATTCAAGTCTTTTCTGTAGACGATCTAACGCCTTCTTCTTTTGACCATTTATGAAACCGTCAACTTGGTCTCTTTGAGCTCTCCATCGATAAACAAACCATCCTCTCTTTAGGTCCCTGACTCTCACACCAGTAATTAGAGATTTTCCAAAGAGGTCATATAACGTTTTTCGTACAGTATTTATCTTTAGACCTGTTGCACTTGCGATTTCTTCATCTGTCGCATTTTCACTATTAAGCAGAGCTCTTGCCACTCGAATATATTCTTCTCCGCCTAAAAGCCCTGCTATCTTTACAAATGGATCTTCATATTCTATCTTCAAATTAGCTTCTCCAAGTGTTTTCCTTTTTTACTAGAAACAACCTTGTATTTTGCATGGTTAAACTCACGTTTAAATTCTTCGCCTTTAAAAAGTCTATCAAGAAATACAGCCAAAGCAGCGACTTCAGAGTGTGGTTGATTACCTATTGCAATGTTAAAATCACTCTCTTTGTATAACTCCACTGGAACCTTTTTAGATCCAATAATCACTAAAACATCTCCTGAACTTTTGTGTATTTCATCCATAACTTCATTTAAATTCAAGCCGTACATTGTAAGATGAACAATAATGCCTTCTCTCTTTTTCCATTCTGATAAAATACGTTTCCAATTATCAATTATATTCACTTCAAAATTTCCTCCCCATCTTTGATTAACCTTGCTTATAGTTTCTTTGACTTTTGGTTCACCATTAAATATGTAGATCTTTTCCACTCCAAATGCTCTGGCAACTAGACAGACATGGGTGGTCGCTCGGTCATCTCTAACAAGTCTATGCCCTATTCTGAGAACATGTACTACCATCTTATTGTCACTCTTCTTTCTCACGAATTTCTTTAACAGCTTTAGAAAACCTATCTAGAACCCATGATTTAGTAGAAAGATTTAACATTAAATTACCACCATTTTGTTTTGTTATTTCTACTTTGCCTTGAGACTTCAACCAGTCAATTAAAGTTGAAAGGGATGCAATTTCATGTTTCTTTATCAATATGCTATCTTTTGTAGATTCGGATATATCGTTCTTTATTCTTTTTAATAATTCCTCGATTCCAAAACCTGTCTTTGCGGAGATAAAAACTGAACTTTGAGTATTAACACCTGGGAATGATAATTTGGATTTCAGCTCTACTTCATCCACCATATCAGATTTGTTAAAGACAAGAAAAACCTTATCTGGAGATACTCCTAAATCGATTAAAACATCTATGCAACTATTAAATCTCTTAGATATATCTTCAATTGGTTGAGATACATCTAAAATAAGGAGAAGTTGGTTAGCATAAGTTAATTCTTCAAGAGTTGATTTGAATGCTTCTATCATATAATTAGGGAGTTTACTTATGAATCCAACTGTATCTGATAAGAGTATTTTGAAGCCATTATGATTCACTAATCTTGTGGAGGTTGTCAAAGTTGTAAAGTGGCTTTCTCCAATTTCTTTCTCATCACCTGTGAGCTTATTGAAAAGTGTTGTCTTCCCTACCCCTGTATAGCCGGCAAGTGAGATTATTGGTATCTGCATTTTTTGCCTATGTATTCTATGTAATTCTCTCATTTTTCTAGTGTGTTTCAGTTTCATTCTAATTTTAGATATTCTTCGTTTCAGATGTTGATTGTAGACATCTATTTCATATTTTCCTAATCCAAAAAATCCAGGTTGTTCTGCAATCCTAGCTAATCTAACCTTTTCTTTTGCTCTGGGTTTTTCATAAGTTAATTCAGCAAGTTCTACTTGGAGCTTTGCTTCTGTTGTAGTTGCTCGTTTAGAGAATATTTCCAATATCAATCTTTCTCGATCTATTATTTCACATCCAGTAAGTTTGGCTAAATTGTAAATCTGAGTTGATCGAAGCTTCTCATCAAATATCACAATGTTTGCTCCAGTTTCTTCTGTTGTATCTCTCAGTTTCTCGGCTTTACCTTCACTTATCCCATATTTGGCCTTTGATAAAAATCTCTGCGTAATCGTTGATAAAATGATGTATTCTGCAGCTTCAGCTAGGCCTTTCGCTTCATTAACGCAAAATTGGTCTGGATAAGTTACTAATACAGATTGCCTTTCCTGCAATGATATATTCGTTGATTCTAAATGCGATATTATTCTTCACCTTCTTCAGGTAGTAAAAGCTGTATCTTTAGGAAACGTTCAAGCTTTCTTGAGAGCATATCATTTGGTTTCAGTGTTCCTGTTTCAAGATGTCTAATTACTGAAATCTTTTCATTTATTCGTTTTCCCATTTCATCTTGGGATATCCCCTTTTTTTCTCTTGCAGACTTAATTGTTTTATTAAAGTCAATTCTGAGCTCTACATCGCTATCTTCATATGTTCTATTAATCGGTTTAGATTTAGAAATAAAATGCCTTGGAGATTGGTTTTTTTGTGGTAGCTTTACAGATTTCCCTAGTTTAGAGCATGTAGAACAGACTTTGAATAATCCTCCATCTACCTCAATTGTATCTGTTGGTCCTCTAATAGTGTTACCACAGATTTCACATCTTTCTACCATAGATAGGTCACATCTGAAAGTGTAACATTAATATCTTTTCTTCTTTCGATAATGGACAAGTAATTGGATTTCAAAGATAAGTTTGCTATGAGTATGAATTATACATTCGGGATAGGAGTTAACAGTTTCTTGCCTTTTGATAATCTTCAGTTTTCTTTTTCCAAGCGAACTGGTAGAATAAAATCAGTTATGCTAAACGGTAAGTTACTTGCTACTCTTCGTTCTGATGGCAGTATTGCTATTACGGTATATTGTGCATCTCTTTTAATCAAATATCCATTATTTTTGGAGAACTGTGTAGTGGTAGAGAATGGAGCTGATGATTTTATATCTGTAGGCAGATCGGTTTTTGCAAAGCATGTTGTAAGTTGTGGTGATAGAGTGAAACCTTCTTCAGATGTTGCAATTCTGGATGAACAAGGTAATGTTATTGGAGTAGGTAAGGCAATCTTATCTGCAAAGATGATGAGGGCCTTCAATAGAGGAGTTGCTGTGAAAGTCAGGGAATCCATAAACAAGGTAACTGAGAATAAGGTAAATGCTTAAGGGAATGGATATATTATCTCCCAGCGATAATAAAAGGAAACGATGAGAAAAATTTGGAGTTAGGTGGCAGAAAAAATAGGCGCATGCTTGAGCGAATGGGGTTGGATATGAACCAAATTCCTGATGTAAAGGAAGTTATAATTCGAACTTCAACTAAAGATTTGGTGGTACGGGAAGCAAATGTTTCAGAAATAAATGCGAAGGGTATGCGAGTTTTCCAAGTTATGGGTAACGAAGTAGAGGAAATTGAGCATGAAAAACCTAAGTTCACTGAGGAAGATGTTCTACTTGTAGCTCAACAAGCAGGAGTATCAAAAGAGAGAGCGAGTGCAGCTTTGGAAGAGAGTAATGGAGATCTTGCGCAAGCTATTCTTCAACTTTCATCATAATCCAGTAATACTTTAATTGCATCTGAAAGCAGGGATGTGTGAGTGCTTTTGTCTGATAATGCTAGCATAGAAATAGAAAAAATAATGAATATTCTCTTGAGTGTTGAGAAGAAGCTTGACAGTATTAAATTAGAAATGGATCAAAGAAAACAGGAATTACTAGATGCTGCAAAAGAAGCTGCGGAGAAGGCGAAAGAAGAAGTAATAATTGATATTGAAAAGAGTAAAAAGAAGGCTCTTGATGAAATCCAAAATAATGCTGAAAAGGACGCAAGTAAAATAATGCAGAAGAACGAAAAAAACATTAAGATCCTTCAGAAGAGAATAAATGAAAAATATCAAGATGCTCTAGAAATAGTTTCGCTCAGAGTACTTGGTGAATAAAATACATTCAAAAAACCACTTCACTGACCAAACCTTTAGTATGGTCAAATCATTTGCATCTCGTGGTAATCTTCTTGATTCTTCAACGATTGAAGGTTTAGCGGAATCAAAAAATCTAGATGATATGTTAGTAAAGCTGAGAGGAACTGTTTATGTGGATGTTGTTTCTTCAATAGAACCACCTCTTACAAGCAACAAATTTGAAATGAGCTTTCATAGGCATCTTTCACAAATACACCACAAACTGATGAATGTAACTCCTAAAAATGAGATACTTACTGCATACTATTTGAAATATATTGCAAGTAATTTGAAAATTCTATTAAAAGGGAGGGCACAGAATAAGTCGGATGAAGAAATATCTAAGCACTTAGATATGTACGCAGAGGAACTAATAGGTAGACGTGACCTGATTGTGAAGGCTTTATCGGCAGAGAATATTGAACAAACAATAACTCTTTTAAAGAAAAGTGAATTTGGAGAGAACGTTATTTCTGCCTTAGATATATATAAGAAAACAAGTGAATTTCAAATATTCGATATATTTATCGATAAAGCCTACTTTGATTATATTTTATCAGCCTACAAATTAAAGAATAAAGATGATAATCGCATTAGAGATATTGTTTCCGTTGATATTGATGCATATAACGGTTTAGCGGTATTAAGGGGAAAACTCTGGAATCTTGGTTCATCAGAAATAAAGAAATTTCTTATTTCACCTTTCTTTGATTTAACTGAACGGAATTTAAAGGCTATGATAGATGCAGAATCTGTTGCTGAATCTATTGAAATTCTTAAAGGAACAGTATATCACAAGATAATCTTGACAAAAGAAAATGTTGCTGAATCTATTTTGGGCATTGAAGATGGATTTCAATTAATGGGTTATCGCCGGGCGTTTAATCCGTTTCTTTGGGATATTGATGGGACAAGTATCGCACTTGGTGCAATTAAGCTTACTGAACTTGAGATGAGGAATCTTTCCATAATAGCTTTTGGGGTTGAGCATCATTTAGGTGTAAAAGATATTATGTCAAAAATTATTTTTTTAAAATAATTAAATTTATTTTTCTTCCCACTCTAAATCGAAATATGTTGGTTCTGGCTTCATTTTTTGGAAAATAAATCCTGTACCTTCATAGAATTTTGTAAACCATTCGTATAAATGTAACCTAATATCTTGAATATACACAATCAAACCTTCTAACATCATTACTAAAACGTTAAAAATAATCAACATTGGGATAGCTACAAATATCGGAAGAGAAACTGCTCGGTTTAAAACCATAAGTAATGCAGCATGAACTAAAAGTAGAACCCCAAGTCTAGCATAACTCATAGTATTTGCAAGAAACTCAACTATTCTAATTATGAATTCAACTAACCCCATAATGAGAGACATTGCTAAACTCTCTTTAGGCGCCTTTTTGAGAATAATTGCTACTGGCTTTCCAAATATCAAAATGATTGTAGCTATAACAAAGATTGGTAATGATATTAATGTGGCCTGAGCTACAGGAATACCAAGTAATGGAATCGGATTTTGCATCGTTAAAAGACCATCAAAATTGTTTCCAGCACCAAGAAATGCCAATGCAAAAATTACTCCAAATATATACATAATGAAGGTTGGAATTTTATCTACAAAAGCTTCAACATACTCTTTTTCTCTTATGGTTTTGTAAACATCTAATCCAAAACCTAATGTAAGATGAAATATTCCTAAAATTATCGATATTTGCAGAATTGTTGTTACTGCTTCCTTGTTGAAACTCGTTACTCCATGATGACGTTCTACAATTTCTAGAAGTGGATGTTGAAGACTGGGTATAATATCCCCTATAGCGAAACCAAAAACCTCACCAATACTAAATCCAACAATAGATGCTGTGATGCCTGAAACTGTAAGCATAACTCCCCATTTTTTCGTAGGATTGTTACCTCGGATATACAACAAGATACCAAAAAGCGAAAGTATCATTCCATGTCCTAAATCACCAAACATAATTCCGTAAAAGACAGGAAAAGTAAGCATAATAAGTGGGGTAGGGTCTACATCACTATACTTAGGTGGACCTTTATTCAAAGTAATTGGTTCGAATGCTCTAATGAATGGGAAGTTCTTCATTAAAGTTGGTTCATTAGATGAGTTCTCTTCCTTTTCTTCTTCATGTTTAACATCTTCTATCAAGGTGATCCATTTGGAAAATTTTTTCTTGAAGTCAATAATATTTTTTTTAGGAAAGTAACCGCTGACAACTGCAAAATGCTGCAAATCGCCTGCTTTCTTCACACCAGTGAAAACTTCATGAACTGTTTGTGCCCCTTCTCTAATAGAATGCATCTTCTGTGTAGACTTCTCAACCTTAGTACTGATCGTGCTGGTTATTTCATTCAACCTAATTATTTGTCTATCCAGATCTTGGTTTACAACGTTTTGTGCTTCAATCAAATTTTGTGGTAATCTTTCTGGTATTTCAAAGGGTTTTATCTCGAAGCTTCTTAGAATTTTCTCTACTCTATCATATTCAGTAACAGATATCGCAATGAATAAAGCACTTCTTTCTGGAGTTAGTTTTACTGAAATGAATATGTCATCAGACAAACTATTCCTCACTTCTATTAGGTCCTTTGTTGAGAAAACTGAAAAGAATACATGAAATTGCTTAAGACTCCGTAATATATCCAAATCTACTGAAAGATCTGCAAGCATTGAGAAAGCTTTCTTTAGAGATTTATTCTCTACTATCTGATTCTGTAGGTTCCTTTTTTCCGATAGTAATGATTGTAAATCATTAATTAGTGGGTTAGCATCTGCCTCGAGTTTTTCAATAAAATCCTTCCAATCTTTTGCTTTAAACTTCTCTTTTTCAACTTTATTTCCTTTAGTTAAAGTATCGATTAGTCCTATTTCTTTAATTCCTAATTCCTTATGAATTTCTTCCATATTGATAAGAATTTTAAAAGCACGAAGAGCTAAATCATTTAGATTAGGATCTGATTGAGAATTTCCTTCCCTAATGACATGAAACATATCAAATCTTGAAAGTTCAGTTGTAATTTGTGAAAGTTCGTTTCGTGGACTCACAAGAGTGGCCTTCATCAACTTCTGAACTACCAAGTTTCTTCCTTGCTCCTATGCCTAACTACAATGCGCATTCAGAATGTCTTCTAATAACCTTTTGGTACAACTTATCATAACGTTTTACATCTGGATATTATCTTAATCTCTTCTATCTATAACATCCACATCTTATCAAATAATGTATTTCGAAAAGGTTTCTTTGTGTTTGTATTGTGATCTTCATTCCTAACTCTATCTTTAGTATAAATATTGAATTCAAGAGGAAGTTTTATAAATTCTCCATTATGCAACCATCGTTGATATGAAGATAGTTGCAATTGGAGGCCGACCTTTTGTTACCGGTCTTCAACTTGCAGGTGTAGACGGTAAAGAGGTTTCAACACCAGAAGAAGCATTAGCCAACGTAAAAGACCTAATGGCAACTCCGGATATAGGTTTGATAATATTGAGTGATGATCTTGAGAAAAATATTAGAACCGAGGTATCAGAAATTCGATTAAATCAACCTGTGCCAATAATTTATGCTGTTCCAGCTCCAGGAGGTAAACAAGAAAAGGTACAATATCGTGAGATTGTCAAACAAATGTTAAAGATAGGATAATGGGATAAGTATTTGAATAACTTAAAAATCAAATTTCAAATAACAATTGTTTTGGTGAGTAACATTGAATAATCGAGAAGCATTTGAAAATGTAGTTAGCAAAGTAGTAAATGATATAACGAAAGAAATCATGTCAAGTTTAGAAAATTCTCATAATGATGCCTTAAAGATCATCGAGAACGCGGAACAAGAATCAGATATTAACGCTGCAGAAATACTTCAATCTGTAGATAAGGAAGGAGATACATTACGTCGTAGGATAATAGGCAATACTGAACTTAAAGCCCGAAATAAATCTCTTCAACTCATCGAAGAGACAGTAAATAAAATATTTGCAGAATCATTAAAAGGACTAAATGATATTTCATCAAACAAAAATTATGATAAATCTATAAAACGACATCTAGAGGAAGGTTTGGATGCGATAGGTGGAGAAAAATTTACTGTCTCTTGTGACACAAAAGATGTAGATCTATTGAATAAAATTTCCAAAGAAGTCCAAGAAACAAGGGGTGTAAAGATCAAGTTATCCTCAAAAAGCATATCCTGCAATGGTGGTGTTAAAATCATGAATCATGATGGATCAGTAATATTCAATAATACTGTAGAGGCACGGTTGGAAAGATTCAAACCACTTTTAAGAAAGCAGATTTCGGATATGCTTACAAAGTGAAGTGAGAATTAATTGATTGCTAAAGGTAAAATTGTCTGGATTAGTGGACCCGCAGTAAAGGCTTCAGGTATGTCTGAAGCCAAGATGTATGAAACAGTAGAGGTAGGTGAAGATCGTTTAGTCGGTGAAATTATTCGACTAACAGGTGACGTGGCATTCATACAGGTATATGAAAGCACTAGTGGTCTAAAACCTGGTGAACCTGTTATTGGAACAGGACAACCACTTTCAGTATCATTAGGACCTGGCATGATGGGCAAGATTTATGATGGATTGCAGCGACCACTTGATGAACTCGCAAAGGTAGCAGGGTCTTTCATTGAAAGAGGTATATCGGTACCCCCCATATCACATGATAAGGAATGGCATTTCAAACCAACAGTTAAGAAAGGGGATATAGTTGAAGCTGGAAGTGTAATTGGGGTAGTAGATGAAACTCCTCTGATAGAACATAAGGTAATGGTTCCTCCTGAACATTCTGGTGGAAAAATTCTAGAAGTTATCAAAGAAGGGAATTACAATATAGATGAAATAATTGCAACAATTCAAAAAAATGGGCCTAAACAAGATCTCAAGATGTATCATCGATGGCCGGTTAGAAGAGGACGTCCATATACTAAACGATTTGGTTCTGACCTTCCACTTGTAACTGGACAACGAATAATCGATACATTTTTTCCACTGGTAAAAGGTGGGACTGCAGCTATTCCCGGAGGATTTGGAACCGGAAAGACTGTTACACTTCATCAGGTTGCTGCTTGGGCAAATGCTAAGGTTGTATTTCATGTTGGTTGTGGAGAAAGAGGAAATGAAATGACTGAGGTTCTGATTAAGTTTCCAGAACTTAAAGACCCTGCTACAGGTTTATCATTAATGGAAAGAACAGTTTTGGTAGCAAATACAAGTAATATGCCCGTTGCTGCAAGAGAGGCTAGTATCTATACTGGAGTAACAATGGCAGAGTATTATAGAGATATGGGATATGATGTTGTACTTGTAGCAGATTCTACAAGCCGGTGGGCTGAAGCCCTTAGAGAAATAAGCGGTCGTCTTGAAGAGATGCCTGCGGAGGAAGGGTATCCCTCGTATCTAGCTTCACGTCTTGCAGAATTCTATGAACGTGCAGGGAGGATGCAGAGTCTCGGGAGCCCTGAGAGGATAGGGTCAGTTACATTAATTGGAGCTGTTTCCCCTTCAGGAGCTGATTTCACTGAACCAGTTACAACACATACATCTAGATTCATTAAGACATTTTGGGGACTTGATACAAAATTAGCGTATTCACGGCATTACCCTTCAATTAACTGGATAACAAGCTATACTGGTTATGTAGATGATGTATCAGATTGGTGGTCAAAAAATGTATATCAAAATTGGAGGCAGCTGAGGTTAGAAGCTTTCGAAATTCTTCAACGAGAGGATGTTCTGAAGGAGATAGTGAGATTATTGGGGCCAGAAGCCCTTCCTAATGAAGAGAAGCTCCTTTTGGATGTTGCTAGAATGGTCAAGGAAGGCTTCCTTCAACAGAGTGCTTTTGATGATATTGATACATATTGCAGTCCAGAGAAACAGGTAAAGCAACTTAATATTTTGGTAGAATTCTATCATTTAGCTCTCTCTGCCCTAGGCTCAGGAGTTCCTTTGGAAGATATCCGGGCTATGCCAATCATAACGAGCATCATTAGATCTAAATATGAAATTCCTAATACAGAATTAGATAAACTTGATAAACTGCTTGGAAAAATGAAGGACTCATTCAAAGAGATTCGTAAAGTTAAGGAGACAGAAACAATTGTCAAGTAAATCTGTTAGCGGGATAGAGTATACCAAAGTTGCTGAAATAAAAGGGCCACTCCTTATTTTAGACGGTGTCACAAGATCTGCATTCGATGAATTAGTGGAAATCACGCCTCAAGAAGGAGCAACACGACTTGGCAAAGTATTAGAAGTTGGAGGTGGGAAGGCTGTAGTACAAGTCTTTGAGGGGACAACTGGTCTGTCTGTAGCCAGAACTAAATCACGTTTTCTTGGTAAAACAATGGAGATGCCTGTTTCTGAAGAAGTTTTAGGAAGAATATTTGATGGCCTAGGAAGGCCTATAGATGGATTACCTGAACCTATTGGAGAACTTTTTAAGGATGTAAACGGTCAACCAATGAATCCTGAACGAAGAGATTATCCAACAGATTTTATACAAACTGGAATTTCTGTTATCGATGGAATGAATACACTTGTACGAGGTCAGAAGCTTCCGATATTTTCTGGAGCAGGATTACCACACAATAAATTGGCTGCACAAATAGCTAGACAAGCAACTGTAGCTGGAAGTGGAGATGAATTTGCAGTAGTATTTGCTGCTATAGGTGTTCAACATTCAGAAGCAGCATTCTTCAGAAAATCTCTGGAGGAAAGTGGAGCAATAAAGAGAAGTGCATTATTTCTTAATCTTGCTGATGATCCTGCAATAGAACGTATTATTACCCCTAGAGTAGCGTTAACTGTAGCAGAGTACCTTGCTTTTAATCTAGATATGCATGTATTGGTAATTATTACAGATATGACCAATTATTCAGAAGCACTTCGTGAAATAAGCGCGGCACGAGAGGAAGTACCTGGCCGTAAAGGGTATCCGGGTTATTTGTATACCGATTTAGCTTCACTTTATGAACGTGCAGGGCGTATTAAAGGACATAAAGGAAGTATAACTCAGATGCCTATTCTTTCTATGCCGAGTGATGACATCACACATCCTATTCCGGACTTAACTGGTTATATTACTGAGGGCCAAATCGTTCTTGGGAGAGATCTCTATCGTAAAGATATTTTTCCACCAGTAAATGTTCTCTCTTGTCTAAGTAGACTTATGAAGGATGGAATAGGTGAAGGGAGAACAAGGGAAGACCACCAGAATGTAAGCGATCAGCTCTATGCTGGATATGCACGTGCTCAAGAGTTAAGAGCTCTTGCTGAAATTGTCGGTAAAGCAGGTTTAGCTGAAACTGATATGAAATATCTTGACTTTGGTGAAGCCTTTGAAAAGAAATTTTTGAAACAAGATTATGATGAGAATCGAACTATTAAAGAAACTCTCTTAATCGCTTGGAAGTTATTCTCAGAGTTACCAGATAAAGAATTAACTAAGATTAAGCAGCAGTATATTGATAAGTATGCTGAATAAATTGAGTTGAAGAGCTAGAATGTCTGTTGCTTCTGGTAGAAGACCATTACCAACGAAGATAGAACTTATTCGGATAAAGAAGAGTCTACAAGTTGCGAATTCTGTGCATAAGATACTTGAAGATAAAAGGGATGTTCTTCTACGAAAGCTTGACGAAATAATTGAAGAAGCCACTATTTCGCGTGATAAGATGTGGGAACCATTATCAACAGCATATCGCTTTCTATTTAATACATATCTTAAGGTTGGATCCATTACTCTTGAATCTATTGCACTAACAACACCTAGTCAAGTCGATGTTATTGCTGATGTTAAACCGATCGTGGACATTCTGGTCCCCACATTAAAATTATCAGAAAAAAAGTCTGAATTAACCTATGGATTTGCCGATACTAGTTCTTCACTTGACACCACTACTCAGATGATGAGATTAGTTTTACCACATATATGTTCAGCTGCTGAATCTGAAAATACTATCTTTCGACTTGCAAAAGAGCTGGAAAAAACTCAGAGACTCATAAACGCTTTAGAATATGTGATTATTCCAAGTTATAAAGATTCAATAAAGTTTATAGCTTCTACTCTAGAGGAACGCGAAAGAGAGGACTTTGTAAAGCTTAAGCACGTCAAAGCGACAATGGAGAAACGAAAGGAGGTTACATAATAATGGTGAAAAATGAAACAACAAAAAAGAAGTTTTCTCAAGCTCGTAAATCAATAGATAAAAAACATATTGACCTACAAAAAGAAGTTAAAGACAAGCTAAATGATTTACTGGAGAAGACTTATAAACACTTTGAAAAAACCTAGAGTGATAATTTAAGGAGAAATATAGATGAATTATAAAACAATTCTAATGGTCGGACTTGTATTAAGTCTTTTCAGTATTATACCAGCTTTCGCACAAGAAGAGGAAACACCTGTAGCCGAAGAAACCCTTGATATAGCTGGTGCTAGTAAATTTCTTTCCGCAGCTCTTGCATTTAGTGCTGCAGCAATTGGTGCAGGATTAGCTGTTGGTAAAGCTGGTTCGGCTGGTTTGGCAGCGTCTGCAGAAAAACTTGAGTTGAAAACTACCGCCATAATTATTACTGCTCTTGGTGAAGCTATAGCTATTTATGGTATTGTAGTAGCAATATTGATTCTTGGAAATTAATAGTGAAAATTAATCTTTATTTTTATTATTAGTTATCTGAGATATTCAAATATTAAAGATAATAATTCTATGGACTTGCCCATAAAGAATATATCCTAAAAAACAAATGTTAACTAATGTGATGCCAAAAAAGCAGACACACGAAGTGGAATTCAGTAGATATAATTTTTCTTCGTTCAATTTTATAATGAAAACCATTCTTCTTGCCATTATTCTAACTGTACCTCAAATTATCATTCTACTGGTTATCTTGGAGTTACAGATTGTAACACCAATTAACATGATAGGCTGGGTTATTTTTGCATTAATTTGGACTTTTTATGTTCTCTTAAAGTTATCAAAAATCTATTAATTACATATATTGCCATTAGCCTTATGCTAACATTTGTTATTGTAGATTTTGATGAATCTCAAGATAGAATTTCTCTTAATCTTTTTACCATATTAATGCAAGTATTTTTTATGCCTTATTAATATAATCGTTATGGAGTCAAAAATATCTAGGATTCATTAAAGATCATATTTTGGAAATTAATATCGAAATAACTATCGAGATCCCAAAACCTAGGGTGGCAAAAATAAGAGGCCACATTATCGAGTCAGAAACTCCACCTATATCTGATAATTGAAATCCAATATAAGTTCCTCCTACAATTAACGCGATAAAGATAATCGGCAGAATAAGTAAATATTTTTGGATTTTCTTTTGCTTAGAATCTATCTTCATCATTTTATTAACATTTCATATAATGCGTCTAAATTTTAACATCTTGATTACATGTGTTCATTGATTAAAGGTTTAGCATTACATAATCCAACAATTTATAGTAATTCCTCAGGATTTGATATCTTCATGCAATATTTACACTGTAATTTAGGTGGATTCCTATTAATTACCTTTAAAATAGGTTTCAATGGTTCATCCGAATTTGATATACAAGTTGGGTTTGGGCAGCTAAAAACATCTTCAAGAGCATCTGGAAGGTGTACTTTTCTCTTTTCTATTACTTTAAAATTCTTAATTATGTTTACTGTGGCATTGGGTGCAATTAATGCTATCTTATTAGTCTCATTAGCGAAGAGAAACCGATTTTCTACTTTTATTACATCCTTTCTATTTAATTTACTTGATGAAACATTCATCGCAATCGTTACTAGATTACCATCATGCCCTGTAACTTTAAGTGCTGAAAGTACTCTTAAAGCTTCTCCATGGTCAATATGATCAATAACTGTTCCATCTTTTATCCGTCTAACCGCTAGATGTTCCTCAGACAAATTTGCCCGACCATAACCTGTGTAATGGTTGAATAACTACATTGCGCCTCAAATTTTTATATGTATCTGAATTGGTAGGTGAGTGGAATGTAATGATCAACCCCTTCTATGGTAGGGACATTATATCGATAAGAGATTTTTCAAAATTAGATCTTGAATATCTATTTAAGATGTCTGATAATATTCAGAAATTATCTCCTATGAAGTTGAAAGAATTGGCTTCAGGCAAACTCTTAGGCACATTGTTTTTCGAACCTAGTACAAGAACACGTTTAAGTTTCGAAGCAGCAATGCAATCAATTGGTGGTGGAACTGTATCGATAATTGAAGCTCGAACATCTTCAATCGAGAAAGGAGAAAATCTTAATGATACGATTAGAACAGTAGAGTCATATGTAGATATTTTGGTTCTCAGACATCATATGGAAGGTGCCGCACGATTTGCAGCACAGATTGCAGAGAAACCTGTAATCAACGGAGGGAGTGGAATTGAAGAGCATCCTACTCAGGCAATGTTGGATATTTACACTATATTGAAAGAGAGAGGTCGAATAACAAATTTGAAAATCGCTGTCATAGGTGATCTAAAATATGGAAGAACTGTTTATTCTCTCCTATATGGTTTAGCACACTTCAACCCAAAAATCTTTCTAGTCTCACCTCCTGATTTAAAGGTGAGAGATGAAGCGCTGATTGACCTTGAAGAAAAAGTTAAATTTTCTTTGCACGAAAATATTGAAGAAATAATTGAGGAGGTTGATGCGATTTACGTAACCAGAATACAGAAAGAGAGACTTCCAGACCCTTTAGAATATGAAAAAGTGAAGGGGTCTTATGTGATCGATAACAAATTACTTTCTAAGGGGCGGGATGACTTGATAATTCTTCATCCGTTGCCTCGTACAACCGAAATAAGACCTGAAGTAGATAAAACTCCAAATGCAAAATACTTTATTCAGGCACATTACGGGAAGATTGTACGAGCAGCTCTGATTAGTTTAATGTTGAATGAAAAGAATTAAGCGCAGAAACCCCAACCGCAATCAGGGCAGGTTGCACATCCTTCTAAAAAGAAGATCTGAGAATCACAGATCGGACAAACATCTCCTTTTTCTGTCTGGTCCCTATATTCCATTACATATGTCTGATCAGTTACATTTGATATACCAACAGTTCGCAGATTGTTATTATCTTTTGATTTTACAGATGGGTCTTCCAGATGTATAGACCCAATTGATTTAGTAGGTTTGTCGGTTCTTTTTCTCTTATTAGCTACTAATACTTGGTCCTTTATTGAGGAATCCCTAAAAACAGTGATATCCTTACAACCTAACTTATATGCTAGCAAATAACTTTCACGCATAGATTCAGTTGTTGCATCTGCTGGAAAATTATTTGTTTTAGAAATAGATGAATCAACCCATTTTTGAAGTGAAGCTAGTGCCTTTATATGATCTTCAGGAGTTATATCAAGTGAAGTTACAAATACGTCTTTTAACTTAGGTGAAATATATGCTATTTTCTGTACACTTCCATTTCTTTCGCTTACTTCACGAATCAAATCACTATCATACAGTCCTTCTGCATTCATGACTCTCTCAAAAACTGGATCAACATAGTGAAATTTACCTATTTTCACATTCTTTTCATATACCAAACTATATACCGGCTCAATACCACTACTACAACCCGCTATCATTGATATGCTCCCAGTTGGTGCTATGACTGTGGTATACGAATTTCTCAAGCCAACATCCTTAACTTTCGTGGCAATCTCATTCCAATCAAAGAAACATTTCTCATTGTTCTCGTATCCACTGAATGGAAGTTTGCCTTCATTAAAGAAACTCTTTTCAAAATATGGGAAGCTCCTACGACTTCTTGCTAATTCAATTGATGCAACTTTGGAATAATAGTTTACAAATTCCATTAATCTCTCCATAAAATTTCTTCCATCTTCACTATCATAAGATATTCCTAAATCAAATAGGAGATCGCCCAACCCCATAATCCCCAGACCTATCTTGCGTGTTGATAAAGTCATATCTTCAATTTCTTGTAATGGGAAGATGTTAATGTCAATTACATTATCAAGAAACTTAACAGCAGAAATAATGGTCTCTTTCAAACCGTCCCAATCAAAGAATCGTTCTCCTCTATCATCTATTCTACAGAATGACCAGACATTTATGCTCCCTAAATTACAAGACTCATTAGGATATAGCAGTACTTCACCACAAGGATTAGTGCATTCTATTGGACCTAAAGAATCCATAAATGGGTTATGCTTATTCACATGATCTGAAAAAATTAAACCTGGTTCCGCACTTTCCCATGCTTGATATACTATCATGTCAAAAAGCATTCTTGGGTTAACTTCACGTATAACTTCACCGTTACGAGGATTTACGAGTGGATATGGCTCATTCTTCTCATAATAATCCCAGAAATCTGGAGATACTAAAACAGATATGTTGAAGTTTCTCAGAGCGATGTTACCTTTCTTGGCAGTTATGAACTTCTCAATATCTGGATGATTTATATTCATAATTCCCATGTTTGCGCCTCGTCTAATACCGCCTTGTTTGATTACCTCAGTCATCATGTCAAAGAGTCGCATAAAGCTAAGAGGTCCAGAAGCTATACCTGAAGTTGAACTAACAATATCCCCTTCTGGTCTAATATTTGAGAAGTTGTAACCCATCCCACCACCAGACTTGAATATTATGGCCGCCTTCTTCAGAGTATCCATTATACTTTCTATAGAATCTTCCACTTTAATGACAAAACAAGCAGAACCCATTCCCAAAGGATTTCCAAAATTGGCTAAAACTGGGGTGTTCGGCATAAAGTGTTTATTTATCATTAAGTTATAGAATTCATCTGCTGTCTTCTCATATTTATCAAATTCAGAGTTTTGAAGTAACATAAGGAACCTACTCCAGTTCACTTTCATGAATCCATTAAGATTCATTCTGTCATATAGATGCTTCAACGATTCTAAATGATACCTATTTAACCGATATTTTCCAATGCTAAACTTATCTTCATATTTTCCAAAATCGAAGTCCTCATCCTTATGTGTTGCAAGTCCACCGTCTTGATTGTATATTCTTTCATCAAATATTAAGTCCGTTAAAACAACATTAATCGTAACTCGCATAAATAATTGCTTAGGTGTTTCGATTAGTCGAGACCCATCTTTTCTAAGATATCTCGCCTTCATAACACGTAATGCATTGAGATCAAAATGTTTGTCAACTTCATCTATGTCATCTTTTTCCAGAATTGTCTTTTTCTCTTCTCTTATCTCTGCTCTCTTCTGACGATAAAGGATGAATGCTTTTGCTGCTTTAGATTGTCCCTGCTCCATCAACACCTTTTCAACCATATCTTGAATATCTTCTACAGTAGGCATAGTGGATGGTGAAAACTTCATGTTCACCAGCTCAACCAATCTATCTGAAAATCGTATTGCTAAACTTTTATCCTTACCACCTACAGATTGGATGGCTTTCCATAAAGCTATAGCAATCTTCTCTTGATTAAATTCGAGAACCCGCCCATTACGTTTCTTGATCTTTGTGATTTTATTGGTTTCCACAATTATTCACCAAATCTTACTGAACAAATATGATGGGGAATTGTTGTGATGGCTTTCTTGTTATCGGTGAAACAGTCTTGACGCTTATTAATGCTCATAGCCACAACAACTTCAAAAAAAAGAGTTAATGAGACGCTTTTGGGTCAATAGCATTTGACTTGAATAATGCAATGAAAACGCTCTCATTGCCTTGAATAATTGGATGTTGTTCATTATAGTCTCTAACACTTTGAGACCTGATTTATTATAAAAATATTAGTGTACCAACTAAATAAAAGTGTAATTAGTTTGACATATAAAAAAAGTTTTTTTTAGATATGAATTTTTTTCTAAATAGTTGAGTATAGTTTCATAGAAGTTGATTTGCAAGAGTCACATTTCTCTGTTCCTTCAGGAAACTTGTCACCACATGCACGGCATACCGCCATTTTATGCCAAAGATGATAAAATCCTGTATTTTTTTGTGCTTTGCCAATTATTTCTGATAACATCTCAATAGATCCACCAGTTGGTATCTCGATCTCAATTGTGGAACCTCCAGATAATGATTCATATGATTTATGTAAATTTCGCAAATAATCTATCTTGGAAAGTTCTGAATGAGTAACTATGGGGGTCTGACTATATCTACTCTTACCGGATGGAATAGATATTAACGATCTACCATATTTCTCAATGTCCATTGATGCAAAGCGCTCTCCAGAATCCCCTTGTATTATTGCAACAAATGCATTCTCATTAAGTTTCACACTAATGTCAGCAGCACTCTTAGAAGATGTCTCTAGTATTTTTTCCAATAAAGAACGTTTATCCGACATCGTTGCCCTTTCTCCTAACAATTTGATAATGGCTTCATTAAGGCCAGTTAGATTTACAATAAGCGGAACATATTCTTCTTCCACCATCGTTGTTCCATTAGTTAATGCCGGTAAAAGATTCTTTCGTGAAAGATTGCTTATTATCTTTTTTCGAGTATGTAGGGCACTTATTGACGTTTGTATAGCCATAGTGAGTTTGGCTCTAAAATACGTTTCATCTCTATTCGATTCATAGGAAAGTCTTGGTAAATTAATTGCGAGAGAATGTAGTATTTTTACATTGTCTGCAGGAAACCTTTTTTCTCTATCTCTGCGCAATCCTGAATAAGCAATAGCACCATTCATATTATTGGATATTCCAATTTTTCCACCTGAATATATTGCAGATGATAACATACTTTTTAGCTTTGGTTCTATTTCTGAATCAGTTGTGAATACTAAGTTTACCATAGGTTCAGAAACGCTCTTGACATATTCTTCGTATGCCAAAAATGTAGCTTCTAAAACTCTTTTTATCAAAGCTTCATCAAATTTTGATGAACTATTATCTTTACCCACTTGTAATGAAATAATTGGGATACCATGCCCTCCGATTGTAATAGCCGGTAAAAGCATTAAAGCTCTTTTTACCGTTTCTTTAAGTTCATGCTTAGTTTTCTCCTGAGCGAATTCAGCTAAATAGGATGTGAAGTTCTCTAATGATATTTCTGAGGAAACTTCTTTGCTAAGAATAGCGGTAATATTAACTAAAGTACTCAGAGCCTCATCAAGTTTTGTTGGGGGTTCTACCTTTGGAATTGCAGAAAGTTTACCCTTAAGATTAATTCCATTGATTCTTAATGCCTCAAGATCAAAAAACACAGTATCAGGCATAAGTCCCCAGCTTCCACCATTTGAAATATGAATCTCACCTGCTAGATGTGCATCGGTGACATCTCTTGGTAGTTGCGAGAGCATCAAATATTCTGAAAAAACAGCATTCGCTGTCTTGGATAAAACGGTTCCAACATCCCCTTCACCAAAACCTGTATTGTTTATCATTTCTGAAATATCATAAATAGGTAGGCCGAGTCGTGTTAGTTTATGTCTATACTCTTCAAATCCATGCTCTACAAGTAATGCATTAACCATCTCTCTTATGAGTGGTGCTGTCAAGTAAATAGTCTGAAATTTATAGAGCCTGGCCTCGGTTTCGCTAGTGATTCGCTGTGCTAATTCTACTGGCATTCCTGCTTCTCTAACTAAAGATTGAAGGATTTTATCAGAGTTGAACTCCTCCATTGTCTGTCTTGAAGTTCTAACATAGAGCTTTCCGCTCTCAACAACAGATTGTTCTTCTATCTGTCTTGTGACATTTAATACAAGCCTTCCCAGACTTGTAACTGTGTATTTTCGTTCTTGTCTATTTAGAGATATAAGCATTTGTCTTACAAGCTTGCGAAGATGGTATGCAAATTTACCTGATTCTTTTTTTGATTTAAACCCAGCTAATGTTTTAAGCTCAGAATAGCTTAATGGCCCTTTTGTGTTAAGGATGCGAAGAATCTCCAGTCTATTTGAAGATGCTATAACTGAATAGATCGTTCTAACTCTTCTGGAAACAGGTTGCATAGACTTAACCTCTCTATGTGAAGGTATTTTAATTTAATTAGAAATTTTCAACCTAACTATCTATGCTTGTGGTCAAGGCTTATTGACTTGAGTGAAATCAATCTTAAAATTAATTTAAGAATAATGAATTCTGTTTTATTGATAATATTTTCTTAATAATTATTATCTTCTGATAGATACTCTTAACTAATTCCTTATTTTATGTTATCATCTATCTTTGGATTGAAGTTGAATGTCTGCAGCTGAGGGAATACTCTTTCTGGGTCTCCTAATAATTGGAGGTAAAGTCTTCGAAGAGCTATTTGTAAAAGTTAAATTGCCAGGACTTTTGGGTAATGTTTTAGCGGGGTTAATTCTTGGCCCAAGTTTTCTTTCTATTGTAAAACCTACAACTGAAATTGAATTATTCACAAGTCTAGGAATATTCTTTCTCTTTTTCTTGGTTGGTGTAGAAGAGATTGATCTTCCCGGTTTGTTATCTTCGCTTAGGCGAAGGGTCTTTTATACAGCTGCAGTGAGTTTCTTAGTTCCTTTTCTATTATCTTTTTACATGTCTCAAAGTATTGGAATAAATAATATTTCAAGTCTTGCTCTAGCCGGAGTAATTGGGTTATCTAGCCTTGGTGTAGTTGCTAAGACTCTCTCTGATTTGGACCACCTTAGGGACCCTGTTGGATTAGAAATATTTAGTATTACTGCAATACTTGAATTTGTTGGTCTAATTACAATTAGTCTTATTCTGCAGTTATCAGCAGAACCATTATCATCTGCACCATTTCAATTACTGGTTACTCTTGGTAGAATGACACTTTTTTTCATCGTGGCATCATTATTCAGCCTCAAAGTACTTCCAATTCTTCTTAGATTTATTAGGCGCCATACAGAAGTTAAAGGAGTTTTCTTCGGAGTTTTGATAGGAATTGTCCTATTATTCGTCTATATCGGTGAGATCAACGGTGTTCATGGTGCAATAACATCTCTATTAATTGGGCTTGCACTTTCACAAATGCCTAAAAAAGATTATCATCAGAGCATCAGTGGATTACGAAGTATAGCAAATGGAATATTCGTTCCAATATTTTTTGCAGGTGTGGGTCTTCAGATAACATTCAAATTTTTAGAGCTTGATTTATCATTGATAATAGGTTTCATTTTAGTGGTTGTGGTGGGAAAATTTTCTGGAGCTTTTCTAGGTGCCCTTGTAGGACGAATGAAATATCCTCTTTGGATAAGCTCAGGAGTTATGGCGAAAGGATCAATAGATTTAGCATTGATGCTTACTTTATTTAACCTGAATTTGATCGATCAAAAAATATTCTCCCTTGGTACCTTTTCAATTCTTCTTCTACTGGTAATATCCCCACTGTCAATGCGTCTATTATTAAAGAAAGGAGATGAAGATACGGAAAAAATCGGTGAAGATCTGATTCCAACATATACAGAACTTGCCTGTGAGGGTGTGAACGTCAAAGACGTTATGTCTAATAATACATTAACAGTGAGAGATAAAATAACTATCGATGAATTTCTTAAACATCTTGAGAAAGGAGAACGTTTCTATAATGTCGTTGATAAAGAAGATAAACTAATTGGACATGTCTCTGCAAAAGCCCTTAAGAAAAGTCGACGCCGATATTGGAAGACAAAAAGTGTAGGATCGGTTATGAGAAAACGAAGGGTTAGAGCGTTCGAAGATGATGATATATCCTCTATTGTTGAGAAAATGTCGCGTAGCGGTGTTGATCCAATACCTGTAGTCGATTCATCAGATACTTCTAAGATAATCGGAACTATTTCAAGAGAAAATATTACTTCATTTTTATTTCCAAAAAAATAAATTTTCAGAATGATGATTAGAATTAGTCTTCTTTTTTAGTATATGGTGGGGTCGGTGGGATTTGAACCCACGACCACATGGAGTTTCGGGAACAGTTCCTCCCAAACCACGTATCTTAGACCAAGCTATCCGCATCTTTCCTTATTGATGCCCTAGACCACGACCCCAACAGACGATGACTTCCGCTTTATTTTAAAGATTAATTGCATGCCTTTCTTTACCTCTTTCTTATCAATTGATTTTTTCACTAAATTCATAAATCAATTTTCGCTAATCATTTTAAAATAAAAATAATCAAGTATCTAACATAAAATTCCTAATAGAAAGAATTAGTTAGTTATAATTAAATAGAATTAAAAAACTGAAAAAACCAATATTAATCCAAGAAGAGTGATAAATACTCCAACAAATAATAGATTATTTGCCATCTCTGGGTCATCATCTTTCGTAATAACGTAATCTAATATTCCTCCAATTAGTCCTAATAAGATTGCAACTATATACCATAAAAAAGCAGTCATTGCTGAGGGTTTCTTTTTAGATTCTGTGTTCACTGGTTTTTTTACTTTAATGACTGCTTTTAATTCCTCAATTGACATTTCAGATGCTGGTTTTGATTCTCCTAGTGGTTCCTCAATTAATTCTTTTTCTGTACATATTAGATTTTTCATCAATCCCACGGTCACATTCTGCAAAAGAGGATCCCCTAATTCAAATTTGTAATTGCTATGGCAATTAGGACATTCTGAGTATTTATGCCCCTGAAATTCCGTAAATCTACTGTTTTCCGTTATTGTAAAATCTGCATTGCAATCCTTACAAGTTACTTTAACAGATTCTTCATCAACTATATTTCTCTAAAGTTTGATTATCTGAGTTCCATTTATTCTTTTTTATTAATTCAAAATAGATCATCCTAAATATATTTTCATGTGTGTTTTTGATGTGTTTACAGTAAATTAACTCCCTGTAACCTTGGGTCATTTGTACTGAGCCACACCGGATTCCCAATTTCACGTCTATTCTTAGCAAGGTTCACAACGTTTTGTGTTCGATGAAAATTTTCTTCGTATACATGGAAACTTTCAGCCGTATCAACATATTGACCTACCTTAACCCCAATTCTTTCAGCAATAATTTTCTGCAAATTGGTTAAAGCCCACATATTCATAGGAGCTGCTGCATATGCATCCCTACTTCTCCAGTATGTATGTAATTCTAATTGTTCATCAATAACTTTACACCAAATTATTTGGAGACAGGGTGGTCCAACCTCTGGGTGTTCATCGTTCCAAACCATCCATGTAACTGCTTGAGCTCTATTTGAGTATGGTGAATTTTTCAGTTTCTCAACAATATACTCTATTTGATCAATAATGCCTTTGGTTGCTGGCTTATATTGAAATAATCTGTCATGGTATGTGTAATCATAAGCCTTTCCAATCAGATGATTTTTTTTCCCAAGGATTACATCATCTGAATAATCATCAAAATCTTTTACTCTTCCCCATTCAAGATGGAAACGAGGTTCTTTCAAAGGTTGTCTAATCACCATCCTTATTGAACACTCCTTTATCCTGTCTTTCTTTGTCTCAAATTTGTAAGATTCCTTAAACGAGGTAATCCCTTTATTCCAAAGTATCTCCAAACTTTTTTCCCATACTTCGGGTAAAACCTCTCCCTCTACAAGAAATTGTGGAAGGTATCTTTTTGCCATACTATGACCTTAATTATCCGAAAGTTATTTCATTATCGGTTTATTAATCCTAATATATTGTCTCAGAAAAAATGATTATTTTCAGATATTATATATTCTATGTTCAAATAAAAAAAATTTCTTGGTGCGGGGGGTGGGATTCGAACCCACGAACTCCTGAGAGACGGGATATCTATTCGGCCAACTTTATACCTCAGTTGAGGCGATCTTAAGTCCCGCGCTTCCACGGTTACCAGTGCCCTCTTTGGCCAGACTCGGCTACCCCCGCTCAAACCTTCAAATAACTAGAGGATATATAACCATTAGAGACGGAGTTAAAATTTTATTTTTTGGTTAACATCGAATATTAGGACGGATTGTGGGAGTTCTATTCGCATGGTCTCAGGTCGGGGTGGAATAAATGAGAGGACATGCAATAAAACGGATTTACTTTTGTTTTTTTCTCTTAATGTGATTGGCTTAATTTTTTTTGTTTCAAGCTTTATTTCAGGGTTGAGTAGAACATCGAAGTTATACGAATATGTTTCTCCCCAGATGTCAAAAGAATATTCTACTTTGAAATATGGTATAGGTAGTGTTATCATTCTGGAATATCTTGCGGAGTGCACTTTATAGTCCTCTGGATAAAATCGTTTGTGAAATTCATCATAAAATGGTTTGATTGAGTAGACATTTGTTCGTTGATTTAATCTGCGCATAATGGGACTATATTTATTGAATTCACTATCTGGAATTCTTGATATGTTATGCTTAGTGTCTGCGTAAAGTTTAATGGATCTCTTAACGATAATCTTAAAGTTTGTATCAATTACCTTCCTTAAGTTCTCAATGAACTGATTTTCATTGCAATCATAAATGGGCATACTTTCACTACTCCATTTTTTTCAATGCTTTTACAGTTTTCTGATTTCCACATATTGTTACAATAGGATCTCTTAGATAATCTGCATCTCCTATTTCATCAGAAACTGAAATGTATTCCTGGTTCTTCTTGAATACTTTTTTTATCCAAAACTTAGCATCTGTGATTACAGTTGCTGATGCAATTTCAGTGAATCCCAATTCCGTAATTTCTTTTACCACAGTTTCAACAGGTATGTATAACGATAAACTCTTTATTTCCTGTTTACCTGATTTCTTTATCATAACCATTTACTATTTTGTCTTACTATCTAATATCTGTTGCAGTTCTCGCATTAATTTGATAAATAAATATTATTGTATCCATAAAACTTAATCAATATCTTCTGGAGTCTAAATATAGTGGGCTCGTAGCGCAGCATGGATAGCGCGGCAGTTAGTTTATTGGCCGAACCTCCTATGCATGCCGGCGACAGCTGTAGAAGATCATTATTGATCTTTGGCTAAAGGTCGAGGGTTCAAATCCCTCCGAGCCCGCTTTAAGATATCTTTGATTATAATCTGACACTTCATCTTTTATTTGATAATTTAAGGTAATATATGTGAGAATAAAGAAAAACGACTATTATGGACATATGATTAATATTTACTCATCAATTTAGATATTTATCACATAATAACTTCATAAAATAAACACAGCATTAATATAGCTATTACTAATGTATG
>JASLOE010000050.1 GCA_030745655.1 Nitrososphaerales archaeon
ATCTGGGTCGATTTCTCTAATAGTGCATACAAGTTCCTTACCTTGATCAATCAGCCGAAAAATAAGCTTATTGTCAGTGCGGGGTATATGCCCTATCATTTGTTCCTTGTAGTATAGCTCTACTGCGTATTTGTCATGCGGATTAGTCGGTTTGGGATTCATGGTAAGGGTTTCACCCGACTTCATGATATTAATGAGTTCAGTACCCTTATAAAAGGTTAAACCAGCTACTGAAAATTTATTGAGCAGATAGCGCTGTTGCGGTTTAAAACCATAGAGATAATTAGCAATACCTCCCAAAAGTGGCAACTGCAGAAAATACATTAAAAATGTTTTTCTGGATATCCCTCTATGCTCTAAATCATCACTCATAGTTCAATTTAAACAATAAAGCCTCACAAACAAAAAACCCCGCATGAGCGGCGTTTTCTATCTTTTTAATTCTTTTCTCTCTCTGAACGTAGTGAAGAGAGAAAAGAATAAATAAAAAAGGAGGAACGCAAATGATCTACGGCGAAATAAAAATCAACAGCAGAAAAGTATTGAGAGTATCCAGGGACACTGTGAACGGTACCTCCTTTGTGCAGATCGGAATCTGGGAGCGGGATTGCTCCCGCGGCAGATTG
>JASLOE010000051.1:0-138 GCA_030745655.1 Nitrososphaerales archaeon
ATCACCACCAGTGCTAATGGGGCTATTTCTGTCTATGCGGTGGATATGGATGGTGACGGAGATATAGATGTGCTTTCGGCTTCATACATGGATAACAAGATCGCCTGGTATGAGAATGGGAACAGCTGGGCGGCAACC
>JASLOE010000051.1:238-600 GCA_030745655.1 Nitrososphaerales archaeon
AGCATCACCACCAGTGCTAATGGGGCTAATTCTGTCTATGCGGTGGATATGGATGGTGACGGAGATATAGATGTGCTGTCCGCTTCATTTCAGGATGACAAGATCGCCTGGTATGAGAATGGGAACAGCTGGGCGGCAACCAGCATCACCACCAGTGCTAATGGGGCTATTTCTGTCTATGCGGTGGATATGGATGGTGACGGAGATATAGATGTGCTTTCGGCTTCATACATGGATAACAAGATCGCCTGGTATGAGAATGGGAACAGCTGGGCGGCAACCAGCATCACCACCAGTGCTAATGGGGCTATTTCTGTCTATGCGGTGGATATGGATGGTGACGGAGATATAGATGTGCTTTC
>JASLOE010000052.1 GCA_030745655.1 Nitrososphaerales archaeon
TTCGGGCTGTGGAATTGAGCCCAATCTCTATCATCAACAAAATTATCCACTGCAGTTTTAAGGTCTTGAACCGTGGTCGTATCATCCATACTGTTCTCCAGTAATAGTGGTGCTCCTATTTAAAGGCTAAAAAACCCTCTCGCAGTAGAATGTATCCTGTTATCAAGAGCAAATCAACTAATCAAAATATTCCCTCTAGGAACAAACCAGATGAGTTTCGTAAAAAGGTCGCTTTTTTGACTTTTTATGAGAGTGTTTTGTATTTGGTGTTTAGTGTTTTATTATGGCGCCCTCAAGCACCTCTTAATCGTAATCAAATAGGTTTAAGATTATGATTATAAAAAAAATACCCAATTACTTTAAAGGCAACTTAAATTGCCTTTTGTAAGAAAACAACTTTCGGAACAGAACACTGTTATACCCGCATATATTTCAAACAAAACACCAAATCCCGCGAGGCGGGAATGAATTCGACTTTTTACGAATTCATCATTATGTGAATACGGAAAAAATGGATTTTCTTATTCCAAGAACAACTTTTTCATTTTTTAAAATATCTTCCAGTTCACCTGGATCAAGATGAACTGCACC
>JASLOE010000053.1 GCA_030745655.1 Nitrososphaerales archaeon
AAATGGGATGGGGGAGGAGAGGGGAAAGTTAACGAATAAACTCACCGGAGGACGGCGAATCTATTCCACTAAATTTCCTTGTTACAAAAATCTTCATTTTGTCTCCAAATCTTAAATTCACTCACCAAGTTTAGCCGTCCGGTGGAGTGAGGGTTATATTTTTTCATTTGCGTCATTATTATCGCCATTGCTTGGTATTGAATTATAAAGATCATCTAACAACTTGTTTTCATGTGTTCGCCAAATTGTCCAACCGTTTGCAGTCTTTCGGAGTGAACCAGTTTTTTGTATACAGTAAACGGCAGCATAGCTTGGCGAAAATACTTTACCATCAACTTCTATTCCTTTTTCTTTAACAATGCCTTCAAACTGCTTTTTCCTTTTACCTTTTGGTCCATAATTAAAATGTAAAACTTGCTCAACCGAAAGAAGTTTTGTATCTAATAATTCCTGGAAAGGTTGACTGCCACGAGTTTTGACAGATAAAAGGCTTTTCCCTTTTTCAGTTTGTGTAGAAATAGAAGGAGAAGTTTCGTCAGGAAATGAATAAAAAATATCATTTTCATTAGATAAACTGACAAACTTTTCAAT
>JASLOE010000054.1 GCA_030745655.1 Nitrososphaerales archaeon
TCGATCGCAACAAAGGCTAAGGTTGCCATAGATAGAATGATGGAGCTGAACTGATAGGAGAAGTTGATTGAATACATTATCTACGTTGCATAACATCTTAGTTGAATTCAGCGACTTCAGTAGAATTCTAGATGGTGCGGTCGCCGGGATTTGAACCCGGGTCGTCAGCTTGGAAGGCCTACACGCCGTCGCCGACTTGATGTCCTAGGCCAGACTGGACGACGACCGCATTTTTGGCTGTTTGGAATCCTCGAAGCGTATCAACACTTGCATGAGTTTTAAGGATTTTTCACATCTGTTGACGTTTACAAGTTTGTGGAGAGTTCTTCTTAAGACAACTTGGCCAATGCAAGAAAGAGAATCTTCCTTCCGTTGGTTGTTTATCTTTTCATAAGGAGCTTGAAATTCGATATGTAATTATTTTAGGCCATTAATTTAAATGGCCTAAAATCCAGCTACAAGACATGACAAAGGTCGAAATTTCTGACGAGGATAAATATGCAGCTCATATGTTCTGGCCTCCATCTCCTGTAGTTCTGATCTCATCAATAGATCGTCAGGGACTTCCTAACGTGGCTCCATTCT
>JASLOE010000055.1 GCA_030745655.1 Nitrososphaerales archaeon
TACTTCTTATCCGTGCGTGAGCATATGGACTACGTAATATCGCGGCAAAGCACATTCGAGACAACCAAACATCATCGAGGAAATTCCCCTTACCAGTAAGTAGTCTAGGATCTTCACGTCGACGTATGGATTTGCCTACCCAATGTTGCTTAACCATTGAATATTGTTCACTTTTCAGTCATCCTGACAAAGCTAGAGTTAAAATCAGTTCCTTTATGGCCTCCAATCAAGAGTTAATGTTCATGTTTCACTAACAGACCACTAGAGAAACTTGATCTCCGGATGCTTTAGATCATAAATGTGTGCCGAGGGCAGGACTTGAACCTGCGACAGCCCCGGCTTCAGCGGGGTGTTGGAGAACAGCCTTCTCTCCCTAGCCTCCCGAAGGAACAGGCTGAGCTACCTCGGCCCACGATAGTCATGTCGGTATCCATAATTAGGTTTACTACAAGGCTTTCAGCACCGTCTTTGTCAACTATACGAGTCAGACATGCAACATTAACGTAGCCAGACAGAGTAGTGGCCGGAATCCAACACACATCGCACAAAGTCGAGAGTACCGGAAGGAATATTCGCAACT
>JASLOE010000056.1 GCA_030745655.1 Nitrososphaerales archaeon
CTCTCTTAATTTTTTGTCCAATGCTCCTAATGGTTCATCCATTAAAACTAATCTTGGTTCAAAAACTAAAGCTCGAGACAATGCAACACGTTGCTGTTGTCCTCCTGATAACTGCATGGGCATTCTTGATCCAAAATCTTGAAGCTCAACCATAGATAAAGCTTTTTTAACTTTTTCTTCGATATCTGACTTTGATAATTTTCTAACTTCTAATGGAAAGGATAAATTTTCACTTACTGTCATATGTGGAAAAAGAGCATAGTTTTGAAAAACCATTCCAATACCTCTTTTATAAGGTGGAATACTACTAATTGGTTCTCCCTCTAAATATATTTCGCCGCTTGTTGGAGTTTCAAATCCAGCTAACATCATAAGGGTCGTTGTTTTTCCAGAGCCAGATGGACCTAGCAAAGTTAAAAATTCACCTTGCGGAACATCTACATTCAAGTCTTTTACAACTAAGATCTCACCGTCGTAGCTTTTATCAACTTTTTCAAATCTAACGAAACTATCTTTTTGAGACATGAAGATTTAAAACACGTGGTAAGATTTTTTTCAAGGATTATTAATTGTTACTT
>JASLOE010000057.1 GCA_030745655.1 Nitrososphaerales archaeon
GGCAGCAAGACGCTGAAAATTTCTTTGCCAGTAACAATAGCCTTTCTTGGAAGTTTTGAGAAATCGGTTATGCCAACTGACGATAATATATCAACACCTTCTTCTCTTTTAATTGAATTGGCTTTTGTCAAAACATAATTCCCGGATATTGCATCTTGTGTACAGCCAATGATGCTTAATCCATATCTTAATGAAATAAGCTGTGTCTGGACCTCCATCAAAACTTCAGCTTCTGCCCTTGCTTCCTCTGTTTGGGGTATGTGCAGGTTCATCTCATCTCCATCAAAGTCTGCATTATATGGTGTGCAGACAGCTGGATTCAATCTCAAAGTTTTTCCAGGCAGTATTTTGATGCGATGGCACATCATGCTCATCCTGTGCAATGATGGCTGCCTGTTGAAAATTGCTATGTCTCCGTCCATCAAATGCCTCTCCACAATATATCCTGGCTGCAGCTCTTCCAAAGATGCTTCTTTAGTTTCCTCCGTTATTTTCTTCTTTTTGCCGTCGGGTCTTATTATATAATTAGCTCCGGGGTATTTGTCAGGGCCTTTCTCAACAAAACTTTTCAAAT
>JASLOE010000058.1 GCA_030745655.1 Nitrososphaerales archaeon
GATAATTTTCTAATATCAATTGTAAAGCTGAATTAAAAAAACCAGATTTATATAATTCGGTTGAACTTTTAAAAGTGTATTTAAAATTAAATTTATCTAAAAAATTTTTTAGCATTTCATTATTATGTTCGCCAAAACTCTTGAACTTACCAAATGGATCTGGCACATTAGTTAAAGGTTTGTGCAAACTTTGAACTAATTGATCTTTATTAGGAACGTTATCTGGAATTTTTCTTAAACCATCCATATCATCTGAAAATGTAATAATTTCTTTTGGAAGATCTGTTATATGATTAAGTGCATTCACAAGCATTGCAGTTCTTGCAACTTCTCCAAATGTTCCAATATGTGGTAATCCACTTGGACCATAGCCTGTTTGAAGAACAATTTTACCTTTTTGATCTATAAATTTTTTTCTATCACGCAATATTTTTTTTGCTTCAACAAATGGCCAGGCATTGGTTTTATCAATATTTGCTTTTTCCATTTTAATTTAAATAACAAATTAACTTATATATTAGGTGTTTTTTTCAATTCTTATAGAGTTGAAATTTATTTACCAT
>JASLOE010000059.1 GCA_030745655.1 Nitrososphaerales archaeon
TTGGGAGCAGGGGGTCGGGAGTTCGAATCTCCCCGCTCCGACACGTCAGAAACCCTATCTGACCGACATAAAGCCCTTCTTTATTGAGGGGCTTTTGGTTTGTCAAACTGATTCAATCAATATCAAACATATACGAATTGGGGACACAGATTTGGGGGACACAACGGGGGACACAACGGTGGACACACCCGTAGCGGGGTTTTTTGTTTGTGAGGCTTTATTGTTTAAATTGACCCAGACATAGAGACCTGGCAGATGTGTAAGGTGAAAGTTGAATTAGTAGGATAGGATTAAATTAGTACAATGATATGAAAAAATTATCTAAGAAAGATCTGAATTATATGAAATCTGTTTTAATAGAAAATGTATTTGAAAAATATGCTATGGGTGAAACTATAGATGAAGATGGTGATGATGAATTATTATATATAAAGAATGGTCTGAATTCTTATGCTGAATGTGTTGAAGAATTAGTAAATACAAGGGATATATGTAGCATATATATTCAAGAGCAATCAGCGTTCCTTGACCCTAGGGGTAAATTTAAATTTG
>JASLOE010000005.1 GCA_030745655.1 Nitrososphaerales archaeon
ACACAAGGGCCGCAGAAATTAATATGAAAGCTGTATCTGCTGTATCGATTGCCATAACACACACATAATGAGTCACAAGTATTTATTAGTTGCCATATTCATGACTTAATCATCTTAGATAGGCCATTAAAATAATCAAAGAAACACATATGAGACTAATCACAGATATAAATGATAGATCAATTTAGCAACCGCATAACTATCATTAATCAAGCAGCCTTAATTTATTGATCTATGTTTTTCACTTGATTTCGCTCTTTTTCAGCGATAGTTACAAACATGAACCATTTACTAAATAGATATAATTAGTCGTATTTAGACCGACTAAACATTAACGTTATACCGTAATGGGCCGACCAGGATTTGAACCTGAGCTACTACCGTGTGAGGGTAGTGTCCTAACCAGGCTATCCCGACGAAAGCAGTATTCTTAAAATCTTTCATCGACTAGACCATCGGCCCGCCTAAGATTCATCACATATATTAGGAATAAGGATAACGATTTGCCCAATGTTTGTGCCGCCGATTTTGTTTGATCCAGCATTATCGCTATAATAATTTAAGAGTTGTAAACCAATAAAAATGCTATTTCTTTACACCCAGAGATGTATTCTTTTTTCTGAGTGAAGAGCTTTTACAACCCCTACATCTAGATGCCGATATTGGGTTCCTTCGACCACATTTCATGCAAATCTTAAAGTAAAGTCTTCTTTTCTGTGCAATCTGTTTTTTTATAACATCTGTAATCGGCATAGCACACTCGACGCTCACACCCCCATTATTATCTTTTAACCCAAAAATAATTATCTGATACAAGAATAGGCAAGTATATATTTAGGTTTTTTTATCCCGTATTCCAACGTATCGAAACGTTAGGAGTTGAAAGAATGAGTTACGGACAAGGACGTGATCGTGGTGGATTTGGCGGATTTAGGTCTTCAAAACCTGCACCCGTTGAAACTGGCAAAGAATACGATGTATCAATAACAGAGATAAGCCGCCGCGGTGACGGAATAGCTAAAATCGAAGGTTTCATAATTTTCGTAAGTGGAGCAAAGGTTGGTCAACAAGCGAAGATTAAGATCATAGATGTCGCGCCTAGATTTGCAAAAGCAGAAATAGTCGATGGATCATCAAGTGAAGAAACATCGAGCGAAGAAACAGCAAGTGAATAATAAGCGTCTATAGAAAGAATGCTTTTTCATAACCGACAATAACATAGCGGACGTAATTTTTTTATCCGCTTTTTTTTCTACAATTTTATCTTAGTCATAGAGTTAATCTAAGCAAAAAAAATCATTTAGAACATCAATATAGTCAAATCTTGTAAAAAAACAATTAGAAAACTAAAATTAAGAACATAATTAGATACGGAATATATTTAAGCCACTTTAATCAGCATACAGGATACAAAGTGATCTAAGAAAATGGAAGGAAATACAGTACTAATAGGAAAAAAACCTGTTATGAACTATGTTCTGGCAGGATTAACCCTCATTCAAAATGGGGCAGATGTGATAAATATCAAGGCACGTGGAAGAGCCATCAGCAAAGCGGTTGATGTAGCCCAAATAATCACAAAACGATTCGCCACAGATGTAACAGTCAAAGGCATTGATATTAACACCGAACAAGTAAAGAGCGTAGAGACGGGAAATCTCAACAACGTAAGCTCAATGGAGATACATTTAACAAAATAGCAAACGACAATTCTATTGTTTCAGCAACCTTTTATTAATCCTTTTTTTAACCCAGTTTGGACACTAACTTGCAGTTACCAATTTGCTCATTCGACGCAAAAACAGGAATACTTTGCCCAAAATGCGAAACAAAACTAAAAAATAATCATATCACCAAATCTGATGTAAATATTTCAAAGAAACTCTCAAAGCTAGTGGATAAAATTCATGAATTAGACAAAACAACTCTTATTCATGGTATGGAAGTGGAAGGAGGCACTGTTCTAGTGATGAGTAATGGTAGTCATGACAAACTTCGAAAAAACCAATTATTGTTTAGGCAATTGGAAAATGAATTGAAAAGCAAGTTGTGGATTACAGATATTAAAACATCAAATCGACAGGTTCTTGAAAACATTTTTTTCCCTGCAAAAATTTTAACCATAAATGTAGTATGGTTGCCTGATGGAAGTAAACTCACAAAAGTAATTGTTCCTGGAAGAAAGACTAAACGTTTTCCATTAAATCTAAAGCACGTGAAGAAAGTGGTAAAGGCAGTGATAGGAATAGAGTTACTCATCGAATTTGAAAGAACTTAAATCAAATGGCAGACTTGTGTTGATGAGTCCTTTTTTGAGATCCCATTATTGTAAAGAGATATTATCAGAAAAGATAGGTGCTAATGTAACAATTGCAGGATGGATTGAAGATATAAGACCTATGGGTTCACTTGTCTTCATGACAATTAGAGATAAAACAGGCGTATCACAAGTTGTATTCAATAAAAATAAAACATCAAATGAGATATTTGTTTTAGCAAAAAATGTTCCAAGACAGAGTATTGTCTCATTAAAAGGGATTTTAAGTAAAGGAAAGGGAAAAAACATTCCCAAGGAGATACAGGCTAAAGAAATGCATGTTTTAGGGGAAGCAATCCATCCATTGCTTCTAGACCCAACGGGTCGAGTTAATGCATCAATCGATACACGGCTCAATGCAAGAGCATTAGATCTTCGTAATGTAAAAACAATGGCAATATTCAAGATAAGACATATCGCATTACAATCTATTCATCGAACCCTCTCTGATGAAGGATTTTTAGAGGTTAATACAGCAAAGATTATCGGTCAGGCTGCTGAAGGAGGTGCAACCCTATTTCCATTCGATTATTTTGGAAAAGATGCTTTCCTAGCTCAAAGTCCACAACTGTTTAAAGAGCAGTTAACAATGTCTCTTGACCGAGTTTTTGAGATTGCGAGTTACTATAGAGCGGAAAAATCTCATACAAGAAGACATCTTAATGAGTTCATAAGTGTAGATATTGAGGCAGCATTTGCAGAAAAAGAGGATGTTATGGAATTGGCTGAAAAAATGGTGGAAAATGCCACAGCAGAAGTAATTGAAAAATGTTCTAATGAGTTACGAACTCTTGAACACAAGATTGAGGCACCAAAGCGTCCCTTCCAAAAGTTAACATATACCCAAGCTATAAATGAGTTGAACCAAGAAGGAATCAAAATAAAAGACGGCGATGACTTGAAGGATCATGACTTACAAGTATTAGGAAAAATTCATTCTGAATACTTCTGGATAATAGATTGGCCAGCAAAATTGAAACCATTTTATATCGCTAGAACAACTGATGGTAAAAAGGCACTTTCATTTGATCTTCAGTTTGGTTATTTAGAACTTTCTTCAGGTGGAAAACGTGTTTCAGATGGCAAAGAATTAGAAGAAAGACTAAAAGAATCAGGATTGTCTCCTAAGAACTTTGAAGACCACTTGAAAACTTTTAGGTGGGGTATGCCACCTCACTCAGGATGGGGTTTCGGGTTAGATAGATTTTTAATGATTCTAACGGGTATGGAGAATATTCGTGAAGTAGTTTTATATCCTAGAGACCAAGATAGATTATTACCATAGAGCATCGAAAAAATATTACAATTTGGCACACATAATTATCGTGAACTGATTTGAAAGAAGTAAGATTATCCATTCCAGCTCATTTACATGCTGGTAATCCCGATCTAACAGGGGATTTAGGTAGAATCTATGGAACTCTTGGTTTCACTATTGATTCTCCACGGACGTTGATTACGGTAAGAAAATCCAACGGAATAGAAATCAAAGGTGAAGACCAAGAAAACGCCAAAAAATATGCACGAAGTTTTTTTGAGAAATTCAATATCAATGGAGGAGCTGAAATAATTATTGAAAACTCCATACCGAAACATCTTGGTATGGGTTCTCAAACAGCACTCGCGTTAGGGATTGGTACAGCATTATCGAAGATTTATGGAATTGATAATGTAAGTTTAGAGGAAATGGCTTTAAAGCTGGGTAGAGGAACAGTAACAGCTTTAGGGACATATGGATTTAAGTTAGGTGGATTGATTCTTGATGGTGGTTTTAGAACAGATATGAAAGGAAAAATGATTCCTCCATTAATTTTTAGGAAAGATATTCCTGAGAATTGGTTTTTTGTAGTGTGTATCCCCAAATCTCCGATACCCAAAATCTTAGATATAAAATACAATGAAGACGAAGTTTTAAACAATTTGAAACCAATGAAGAAAGAAATTTCAGCAGAACTTTCGAGACTGGTCTTAATGCAAATATTGCCAAGTTTCTTAGAAGGTGATTTAATTACTTTCGGAAAAGCACTAACAAAGTTCAATAGTAGACTTGGAGGATTCTGGAGTGATTTTCAAGAAGACGCGATATATTGTGATCCAATAGTGGAAAATGGAATAAAACTGATGCTTGAAAAAGGTGCTCCAAGTGCTTGTCAAACTTGTTGGGGACCAACATTTTATTCGATTGTGGATGGAGAAAAAAAGGCAAATATGATTCAAGATGAATTAAGACAATATATGTTAAATGTTGGAGGTGGAGACGTGTTTTACACAAAATCAAATAATAGAGGAGCTAGTGCATCATATTCATAGTATTGGAATTTCAGTGATGAAAAAAGATGGTTAAAGCCATCGGAATAGACCCCGGGACTAAGAGTATTGATATATTTGGATTCGATGATGAAACAAAAAAAATATTAATTGACAAAACAATTCTTCGAGATGAATTCACTAAAAATCCAAAAATTGTTCTAGATGTTCTGAGGAATCTCACCAAATCCACAGGAAAGTTGGATGTAATTGTAGGTCCAAGTGGTTACGGTATTACCCCAAAAAGAGCATCTGAAACCGAGGATTCTGAAATTCTTATGGCGACATTCGTTTCTGAGAGTGATATAAAAAGACGATTAAGAATATTGGGAATAAGGGAACTTATGTTTCTTATGAAAAAAGCTAGTGACCTAAATATCTGGTTTACCCCTGGGGTAATACATCTCCCAACAGTACCTAGATTTAGAAAAGCTGGGAAAATTGATATGGGGACAGCAGACAAATTATTCAGTGTTATAATAGCTATGAAGGACCAAGCTGAAACCCTTAAAATTAAGTACTCTGAAACTTCATTTATTTTAATTGAGATTGGATTTGCATATACATCTGCGATGGCAGTTGAAAAAGGTGCATTAGTGGATGGAATTGGTGGAACAACAGGAAACATGGGATATCTAGGGATGGGAACCATGGATGGTGAACTTGCGTATGCTATCTCTAACTCACTTCAGGATTATTCAAGATTGCTGTTATTCTCTGGTGGCGTATCTTCATTAGCTGGAATTGACCCATTTTCGATTGACATTAAGGATTTTATAAGAAAAACAAAGGTAAATAAAAAGACTGAATCAGCATATGAAGCTTTTCAGGAAGGAATTATAAAAAATGTTTTCTCTTTAATTGTCTCCATGAAAGAATTGCCTAAGGAGATATTATTAAGTGGTAGATTCTTAGGGATAAGCACCTTTAGAAAAGACATTATTTCTATGCTAAATAAAAGAACAAAACCGCTTAGTATCAATGAAATAAGAACAGTGAAAAAACAATCCGCAAACGTGAAAGAAGCTGCACAAGGTTCAGCAATACTTGCGAACGGAATTGCTGGAGGAAAATACAAGCCTATAGTAGAAAATTTAAAGATTTTTGAATCTGAAGGCACTATATTTGATCATATTTATTTGGATAAATCAATTGTTGAAAAGATAAAAGAAACATTCACCAAAAATAATCAATTATAATTTAGTGATTAAGATAATCTGAATATTATTCGAAATCACAACATATCTTAGAGAGCTTTGTAGTTTTCAGACCATTGGACATATGCTCGAAGCATCTCACCCGAAACACTAGGCCTTCGATTATTTAGAATTCCTTTAAAGTCATCTAAAGTTATTTCCCTTGGTTTTGAATCTTTATCTTCAGCTTCACCTTTAGCAAAGAGTTCTGACACAACACTTATCTGAACTGATTGACAAACATCCTTAATGTCGCTTCCAGAGTACCCATCAGTGAGAGCAGCAAGATCTTCCAGACTAACGTTATCTAATTTGATAGATGCAGTATAATCTCGAAACATCTCTATTCTAGCCTCTTTGTCAGGTAATTGAACATAAACTCTCCTTTGGAAACGCCGCAGAAAGGGCCAATCTAAAGCCCAAGGTTTATTTGTAGCACCAATAATATACAAATGAAGAACTTTACCTTTATCAATAATCCCATCCATTTCTTTGAGGAATTGGTTCCTGACACGAATTTCACCACCTACCTCTTGATTTCTAGATCCAAGTAGAGAATCGAGTTCATCAATAAAAATTATAACAGATTGTGCTCCGTTATTTAGCATATCTCGGGCAGAGTTGAATAGTTTGGCTACATTTTTTTCTGCCTCTCCCAACCACTTAGACATTATTGTTGCTGCATCAACTGTTAAGAAATAGCCGTCTATTTCTGTCGCTGTTGCAGCTGCAAGCATAGTTTTTCCGCACCCAGGAGGACCATACATCAGAATACCCCGAGGCCATCCAAGTGGAAATAGATCAGGACGTTGCACCGGAAAAATAATTGATTCTCTGAGAGCTTTTTTAGATGCATTCAATCCTATAACATCATTCCAATGAACATTAGGTTTTTCTTTCAGGATAAGCTCGTCATAAGATGCCTTAAGCGACTGAACAACCTGAGGAGACTGAGACTCATTACTTGGTTGAACATTTTGCATTGGTTCATCTGATTGTGAATCAATTATTGAATCTCCATGAATTGAAGAAAGAGCTTTAATTCGCTCTTGATAGGTAGTTGCGCGATCCAAGTAGAGTTTATTCAGATTATAGTCCGGGTAAATCTTTGCCAATTTTATAAGAGTGGATATAGCTTGTTGGTAACTTTGCACAGCCATACCTCTGGCACCTTGAGAATCAAATCGAATAGCCTCAGATGCATATTTACCCGCTGCGTCCTCTAATTCTTTTGCTGCTGACAAACTTTTTTCACTTTTCTGTATGAGCTGCTTTTAATTTACCCTCTGATACCAGTTTGAAGACAGATTTCTCCACTTCTTCTGCAGGTAGATCAAGTGTTGCTGCTGCATTGACAACATTCAAACGCTGGTTATTATTCATTATATATTCGTATACCTTTTCATCTATTGGTTTCTTTCCATTTGGTTTGGACAACATGGTTAGTTGAAAATCATCTTCATCTGATACTTCTCCAGTAGTTAACACAGCAACCCTTCTTGCTTTATCAAGTAAAGAATCTCCACTTGCAGAAAGAACAGATGATGGAATTCCTTCATTCATTTCGAGAACTTTTTCCTCAGCAAATAATTTCGCTTTTTCTAATAATTCTTGTCCATTCTCATGTTTAACATCTAATGATACAGATGAAGAGAGATTTCCAAGATTTGTAAGTGTTTCAGATAAGGTAGCGTTCACTTCTTCAGTAGCATTTTCAAGGGTCGGAACAACTCCTGAAACGGAACTATTTACACCTTTCATAATCTTGAATGCTTCATTCATATTTGAATAAACATCACCTACATCACGAATACTTTCTATGCGTACAATTATCTGCGTTAAAGCTAACTCACTTACTTTTACAACCTTCAAAACTTTTGCCAACTCAGTATGTTCAACCGAAAAGACTTTGGCACTATCTTCATCTTTATTTTCAATAGAACGTACAACTTTCTCAAAAAGAGATTGTCTTCTATGTTCAAGTCTAAGACGGAGCGATGTAACCTCACGTTTATGAACTTCAATACGCTTCGCAGCTGAAATGAGTTTCTTTTTTAATCCATCCCCACCTCCAAAAATACGAATACGATCTAAGTTCAAGAATAATCACCACTAGGATTTAGATATAGATTTCGATGAATCTTCTCTTTTCCAAAATCAAACTAAACACTACTTTTTTTCACGTGTAAAAAATATGTAATGTGGACAGCAACGCCAATCTCGGAGGTAGTTTTTATAAACCGATACCGAAATGGTGCAACTGCCACATTTTCCTCTTCCGTTTTTTGGGCTAACCGAAGCTTACAGTTCCAGCTTGCGATGTCTCAGCAGTAGCTGGAAGATCTGGGAACTTGTCTTTCATTCTTTGTTCTGCAACGGCTGATGCTTCAGCCATGATATTCTCTGCCTCTTCGTTTGCTGCTTCGAAGTTCAATGTTGATCCTCCTAATTGTCCAGCATCCACTAAGATACCGCTAAGTAATCCACTTATCTCGCCTATCTCGTTTTCTGCTTCAGGCAACACACTTGTTAGTCCACCTTTTACTCCTCGAATGACAGACATTGCAGGTGTGAGAGTGACGACTATGTCGCCTAGCTCTTGCACAGTGTTAAGCCTCATGGTTATTTGTTCCAAAGCTAGTTGAGCTGAGGTAACCATCTGATTCATCTTTCGAACTTCCGAAAGTTCATTAGCAAAAACTGATGCATGCGGCATATCGTGTTTTTGAATTGCACTTACTACTTTAGCGAAAATTTTCTTGTCTCTATCTTTTAGTTTTGTCGATGCTGTATCAAGCTTTGAGATCTGGATTTGAATCCTTCTCGTAGCTTGCTCAAGTCGTGGTTTCAGGGGTCCTGATGACCTCACTGCACCCTTTACTTTATCTCCGAATCCTCCGCTTGGTGATTTTGCCCAATTTTTTGTGAAACTTGACATAGATATTTACACTATTCAAATTAGATAAGATGTTTGAGCGATAAGAGACTAGGTATAACATATTCAACTAAAAACAAAAAAAAGTTAACGTGATTACAGATACTGTCTCATTTGGGAACACTCCCCTTTTAATTAAATAGATTTATTTATTTACAGATTTTAGAATCTAAGGACATAATCAATGGATATTATTCTCATTTCAGATATTCATTCAAATCTTGAAGCACTTGATGCAATATCAGAGGCGATACCTAATTTACCAATATACTGCGTTGGTGATTTTGTAGGTTATGGAGCTAATCCAAAAGAAATTATTCAATGGGCTAAAGAAAAAAAAGTAAAAGCCGTTCTTGGAAACCATGATTACGCAACTTTAACTGGTGATGTAAAATGGTTTAATGATATAGCCACGTCAGCTATTAATTGGACTTCAAAACAAATAAATTCAGCTGAAAAAAAATTTTTGAGCAGTTTTCCCAAGATAAATATCGTGAAATTGAAGGATTTTAAAATGTTAATGGTTCATGGAAGCCCAACAAACAATCTCTTTGAATATGTTCATCCTGCCACTCATGAACACCTATTCAATGGATATTTGAAAAAGAATAAAGTTGATATCATCGTTTTAGGTCATACACATATCCCTTTTACATGGAAAGGGAAAAACGGCATAGTGATTAACCCAGGTTCTGTTGGCCAACCCAGATCAAAAAATTCTAAAGCACAATACGTAATATTGAAAGAAAAGAATGGAAACATAGAAGCAATACACAAAACAATACCTTACGATATTGAAACTACAGCAAAGAAGATCAAAACTGCCGGATTACCAAGATTCTTAGCAGACAGACTTTTCAAAGGAATTTAGTTTTCCAATATCTATTTTTTATAAGATTATGATTTTAAAAGATATCTTGGATAGGTTTTTATTGTTCATTGGATTCACGCGAAGAATGTGGAAATTGAAATTGAGCGTATTTTAAAAGTGAAATACAGTTTGGTTGAAAAAAATGAAAATGGAGATTATCTTATTTGAAAGATAATAAAACGGATAGAACACTAAATCCGAATTTTAACCCAAAAGAAATCGAGGATGATGTACGTAAATTATGGGAAGATATTGATGTACGACATATTGTCTCCGAGAAAATTACAAATAATTCTCCTGTCGGCTATGTGGAAGGCCCTCCAACTATGAATGGTGAACCACATATTGGACATATGCGTGGACGTATTCTGAAAGATCTTTGGTACCGTTTTTCCATATTAAAAGGTATGAATCTTGTCTTTAGAGCTGGTTGGGATACGCAAGGATTACCAGTGGAATTACAAGCAGAGAAAGAATTAGGATTGACAGGAAGTAAGGCAGAGAATCTAAAAGTTGTAGGTGAAGAAAAGATAGTTGAATCCTGCAAGAAATTGATAAAAAAATTTAATTTAAAATGGAGGGAAGCAGATGCTCTTTTAGGTATGTCTATGGATTATGATAAGGCATACTGGACGTATCGAGATGAATACATAGAGAGAGAGTGGAAATACCTTGAGAAAGCTTGGAAAAATGGGCTTCTTGGAGAGGGTTTCAGGGTAGTGCCTTATTGTCCAAGTTGTCAATGTTCTCTAAGCCATGCTGAGGTAAGTCAAGGATATGAAAAAGTTTCAGACCCATCGTTATATTATAAGGTGAAAATTGAAGGAGATGATAGATACCTGGTTCTTTGGACAACTATGCCATTTACAGTTGTGACAGATGAAATGGTTGGTGTTAAACCAGATGAAGAATATGTTGTTGTGAGTGTAAGTTCTGAAAAATGGATAGTGGCGACCATTCGGTTAGAGGAAATCATGAATGAGTTGGGTGTTAATGATTACATGGTGCAGGATAGAATTAAGGGTTCAGATCTAGCTGGATTAAGGTATGAATATCCTCTTGCAAAGCAAGTACCTATGCAAGTAGAGAATCATAAAAATGAGAAAGTACACAGTGTTGTAGTTGAGGATTTTGTAGATGTAACCACAGGTTCGGGAATGGTTCATTTATCTCCTGCTAATGGGGAAGAAGATTTTGAGGTAGCGAAACGTAGGGGTATTCCAGTTTTTAATCCCATAAATGATCAAGCGAGATTCAATGCTGAAGCAGGGGATTTTGAGGGGCTCCCTGTTAGAGATGCAGATGAAAAGGTTGTGGAAATTCTAAGGAAAGAGAGAAGTTTAGTGAAGATTGGAAAGATAACTCATGAATATCCTACTTGCTGGAGATCACATCATAAACTTATCTGGATGGCTAGACGAGAATATTTTTACTGGGTTGAAAAATTAGGAGATAAAGCAATAGAAGCAGCTAAGAAAGTAAATTACTTCTTCGTTCCACCAATGAATCGTTTTATTGAGATGATCAAAGAGAAAGTTCCTTGGTGTGTATCTCGAGATCGTGTTTGGGGTACTCCTTTACCAATATGGGCATGTTCTAAATGTAATGAAAAGATAGGACTTTTCAGTAGAAAGGAGATAATTGAAAATGCAATAGTTATTCCAGATGGTCCAGATTTTGAGTTGCATAGGCCATGGATTGATCGAGTGAAAGTTAAGTGTCACAAATGTGGTAATGCTGCAAATAGAGAACCGTATGTTCTTGATACATGGCATAATAGTGGTGCAGCTCCATATGCAGCATTTACTAACAATGAGTATAAAGAATTAGTTCCAGTGAAATTTCTGACAGAAGGAATAGATCAGACAAGGGGTTGGGCATATACTCTTTTAATTGAACATGTGATATTCACAGAAAAATCTGAAGCCCCGTACAAAGCTTTTCTCTTTCAGGGCCATATTTTAGATGAAAAAGGGAATAAGATGAGCAAGAGTCTTGGAAATATGGTTGAAGGAATTGAATCATTGAAGTCGAATCCTGTAGATATTATGCGATTTTATATGGTGTGGAAGGCGAGTCCAATAGATAGTCTAAACTTTAGTTTTAAAGAAATGAACACTAGATCATATCAAGTACTTAGTACACTCTACCATCTACATCTATATTTGTTGCAGAACAGTAAATATGATAAATTTAACATAAATCTGCACTCAATAAATTGGGCTTCAGACAAATCGCTTCTAAAAGATCAAGAGGATTGGCTTCTCTCTAAACTTCAACAAATTATAAAGTCAGTTACTCAAGACAATGAAAACTGTAGATTTCAATCTTCAGTAAGAACAATAGAGAGATTTCTCATAGATGATTTAAGTCAAACTTATGTCCCAATGACCAGAAAAGAGATATGGGACGATAGTCCAAAAACATTGAATAGGAGATTAGCAATATATGCAATTTTAGCTTACATTCTTAAGATTTTAGACATTTTATTGCACCCAATTTCACCGTATATTACAGAACATCTATATCAGAAATCATTTTTAGAAAAGAAAAGCATACTAATGGAAAAATGGCCAATTGTGGAAGAGAGATTCCTTCTTCCAGAACTTGAAGAAGAAGTTCAGCAGGTTTTACATCTCATATCATTAATGAATTCTGCACGAATGAAGGCAAAGCTGAAAAGGCGGTGGCCTCTCAAATCAGCTCAAGTTGTTCTTAAGGATAAAGAAAAAATGGAAAAGTACTTGGGCTTAATTAAAGACCAAGGAAACATTAAGGATGTTTTATTCACCACAGAACTAAAAGGCACGCCTATAGGAGTTAAGATTACTCCACGATATGATCTTCTGGGAAGTAAACTTAAAGCCAAAATGCAATCTTTTATGAAATATCTTGCAACAGCGGATTCTCTGAAAATCTACTCAGAATTGAAGGATAAAGGTGGAATATCTGTTGAATTAGAAGGGGATGAAATAAAGATATTGAAAGATGAATTGATTTTAGAGTATACATCAATTAATAATAATCATGTAGTTGCAGTGAAAGAAGGCATGATTATAGCACTCCAAAAAGAACGTGATGCAGATCTTATTTCTGATGGAAATGTTAGAGATTTAGCTAGAAGACTTCAAGCATTACGGAAAGAAAGAGGATATAATCCTACTGAAATTTTGGATACCGCATATGTATCTGGTCTTGATTCTATTTGGAAAGCGAGTATTGATACAAAACTTGATGAATTGACATTTTTAGTTCGCGTAAAAAAGATTAAGATAATGGACCAACCTATTCGGGGAGTAAATTGGATGACTACAGATATTGATGGAAATTCAATAAAAATATCTGTTGAATAGAAGAATATGTGCTTAGTTAGCTTATCCCAACAATCTTGGATATAATTTGGACTAACCCCTCTGCACGTTTGGGAAGGAATTTTCTAATAAATTCAATATCTGCAGGTTGGAATGTTTTCAAAATACGGAGAATTACTAGATATATGACCATCCCTACAGGAATCAGAAATACTAGTGAGATGATTTGACTTCTGTACCCACTAATAAAATTCAATATCAAAAAGAGAATAATACCCATAACTGACGCTGCAAAGACAGAGTCTCGATAAGCTTTACCATCGATAACGAAGAGGTCTCGTTTATGTGTAACATACGCCAACAATATCGCTATTGAAACTATCATTATGGATCTACTCAATGCAACACCCACAAAATCCAACAATGGTGTAAGAATTGCTAAACCTATGCCTAAAATGACAAGACCTGCCAAGTTTACAAGCATAATACTTTTTGTACGACTAGTTGCTAAAAGTTCACTATTGTAGACTGCTGAAATGGCAGTCAGGCCTATTGCAACAGACAGAATTGTTGCAGGTAAAGCTCCAGGTAAATATTGCTGTCCAAAGAGCTGAACAAAACCTGAGGCTAGAGCCGCTATTCCAAATGACATTGGAGTAGCAATTAAGGTGACATAACGGGTGTAAGTTTTTGCCAATTCCTTAAATTCATCAATCTTTTTAGTTGCATCCAAAGTAGATAAGCTTGGCACTAAAGCGGTAGTAATAGCATTAGGTGCAAATGCACCTATTGTAGCAGCTGTTACAGCAATATTGTATATTCCTAGATCACTTAACTCTAGTTGCATGAAGGCGAATATCTTATCAAGCTGAGTGACTCCGAAAATGATTAGTGATGTTACTAACAATGGAAGTGAATAGTTCATTATGAATTTCGGAGATACTTGTTCATGGTTAACCCAAAGAGGTTTTAGACACGAGATACTGGTTAGCATAAGAAAGATAATGTCTCCGATTACAAATGCTATCATTATGCCTAGAAGACCTTGTCCTGCAATTGCTAGGCTTGCTCCTAGAATGTATTTTACTGCAAATGAAATTATTAAAAATAAACTAGCTCTTGGGATACGCTTCAGCCCAACTAATCCACCATAGAAGACTTGGCTCATCGAAAAAATCCATGTATCCAAGGCGAGAAGTTGAATCCATAATATTTTCGCTTCACCTTTAAATAATGTTTGTGTAATTGGTTCTGCTAGAAAGTAAAGAAGAAGAGAAAGAATAGTGGCTATTGTTAGTGCGATGAGTATAATAATAAAGAAACTTCGAGTAGCTTTTCCTTTTTCATTTCGGCCTAGAAATTCAGGGATAAGTTTAGTAACTGCCTGTGGAATCATAATATTGGTTGGAATTATTTGTGGAAGTGAGAAATTAGTAAGAGTCGAAAAACCAAAGATGATAAGCTGGATTCCAGCGTAAATACCTATTTCGACTGTTGAAAAGAGGTTAGCTATTATTATGAAATAAATGGTGTTCATACCAAGGATAACAATGTTTGAGAAATAGATTGATGTAGCACCTTTTGCAACAGTTGTATCATCACCTTCCAATTTGAAATTCACCAGATTATATTTTAAGGCGTAAATAAATGACTCCTTATTCTTTTCCTTTTAATCCAAATATTTCTTAATAAGATCTTCTGTAAATATCTCAGATAACCAATTAATCTTCCCAAATGACCTTTTTGCATCACCACTCCAAACAAGCCTAATGTCTTTAGCAATATCATTAGGCTGTCTTTCAGTTGTATCAAATTCAGCAATGGTACTTGGTCCGAAACTACGCAATGCACTCGCGAAGCATATATCAAGTATCTCTGATGAAATATTATCCTTAATTTTCTTATTCGAGTAAGCACGTTTGGAATATCTCGCTTCCAGCTCCTTTGGGGAACATCTCAGGACTGCTACAAACTCGATTTCATCTTGTGAAAGAATGAATGGAAGAAGATGTCCAACCAACACTACTTTTCTTCCCTTAATTTTTCGCAAAACTTGTTTCCTTAATTTATCAGTATCCACCTCAAAATCTTCACCATCAGAAAGAACACCACCTGATTCTAATGCAATCTTATTCAAATCCAGAAATTTGTATTTAAGACTATCCGCCACTATTTTACCTATGGATTTCTTTCCGGTTGCAGGTGATCCAGTTATTCCAATAATATTTAGTGATTGATTACCCAAATGATTCACATAGTTCATGATGTCAGAGGATGTAAGATTTACTCCACCGTTTCTTCAATAGGCTCAACAGTCAGAAGCATTCCATCTCTTTTTAGAATTTTGACTTTTGCACCTCGTTTGATAGAAAATCTTGTTTTTACCTTCCAATATTCACCTTGATAGAGAACAAATCCTAATTGATTTGGAGAAAGGTTATCAACAGATTCGCCTACACCACCAACCACTCCTTTGATAAAGGGCTGCAACTGCCTAGCTTTGAGGATTTTATAGGCAGCAAAGATGAAAAAAGATCCCACAATTGGTGGGACAAATAAGATTGTCATTCTCAGAGTATTCAACCACTCCTGAGACACTACCCAAGGGCCAGCTGGGATCATTAACATGCCACCAACTAACATAGAGAATAATCCACCTCCTCCCAAAATACCGAATCCTGGTGTAAATAATTCAGCCAATAATAAAATAGTGCCTATCCCCAGCAATATGATTGCACCAAAATTTACTCCTGTTATACCTAGACCAATTATACCCAAAATAACAAGGATTGCTCCTAGAACTTCCCCTCCATAACCAGGAGAAGTCACGCCAAAGATAAGCGCATAAATTCCGATAATGAATAATAGGTAGCTTAACACTGGTTCAGATAGAAATTGAAGAACAGTTACCCTTAAACTAGGAGACCACTGAACAATTTCAGCATCTAATGTTTTGAGAGTTAAAGGTCCTTCAGCAGTATCAATTTCAGTACCATCAAGCATTTCAATTAACTCATCAATTGAAGAAGCTATGATTTCTATCACACCACTCTCAATTGCTTCCTCAGCTGAAAGATTCAAATTTTCCAGTATGAAAAGACGAGAAGCTGTTTCATTCCTACCATGCATATGTGCTTTCTCAACCAAAAACGCTTCCAGAGCATTCAAGACTTTTGGGTCTTCCACAGGTACTGCACCACCTAATGGATCCATCAAAACTGGCTGAGCAGATCCAAGAATAGTGTGTGGTGCCATTGCTGCAACGTTTGTAGAAAGAAGAATATAGGTTCCTGCTGACCAAGCTTTAGATCCAGTAGGAAAGACATAACCAATAACTGGGACATCAGATCGTTCTATTGCTTCAATTATATTGAAAGTTGCATCCAAGTTACCACCTGGTGTATTGATTATGAGAATTATTAGACTCCCAGATACAGAAGCACTATCCAATGCTTCATTTACAAGCTCATATGACATAGGAGATATTGAGCCTTCAAGAGTTACAATCATTAAGTTAGGCGTTTCCGCAACAGCAAACCCGGGTATAAACAAAAATAGGGATATGAAACAGATTAACAATCTTCTGCAGTGCAACATAAATTCACCTTGAAGATGGAATTATTTTTTCTTTTCAGCTTTCACAAGACCAAGTATTGTTGCAAGATCCTGAGGAGCCCCAGCTGTAGTTACAACCACCATGTTCTTTTCGCGTGCAATTTCAGTCATTGTTTGAAGTTCTCGCAACCGTATGGCACTTGGATTCTTTGTGTATTGCACCGCAGCTAGTGCCATCTTTTCGGATGCTTGGTGTTCACCCTCCGCAATAATAACTCGAGCTCGTCTTTCACGCTCTGCTTCAGCTTGTTTTGCAATTGCTCTCTGCATAACATCCGGTAGTTCAACGTCTTTGATCGCAAGTGCTGTTACTTTTACACCCCAAGGATCGGTTGAACTGTCAATAATGTCCGTTATCTGTTTTCCTAACTTATCCCGCTCAGTGAGAAGCTCATCAAGGTCAACTTGACCCAAAACATCCCTTAATGTTGATTGAGCCAATAGATCTGTAGCTAAGTTGAAATTTTCAACTGAAACAATTGCCTTTTCAGGTTCAAATACTCGATAATATACTACAGCATTAACTTCCACAGTTACATTATCTCTAGTTATGACACTTTGCTGAGGCACGTCAAAGGTAATGACTCTAAGGTCAACCACATTAAATATATCTATTATGGGAATTCTTAGAAACATCCCTGGTCCTTTTGTCCCTATCAATCGACCCAATCTGAAGATTACTGCCCGCTCATATTCCTTCACTATCTTTATTGAGGCTGCAAATAATATTAAGGAGGCAATGATTACGAAACCTATAAGAGAAGAATAATCTGCAGAAGCCATATTATTATTAGAAACAGGCAAGTCCTTAAAGATTGCGAAATATTCTTTTTTTCATAAATTATTAATGCAAAAGTTAATCATAATATTGACAAATAAATGAAATAAGAGTAGATAATGCTTATATGCGGCCTAAAGAAATTAATTTAACAATTTGTCTGTTCCACCAGAATATGCATGGCTATTTCCCATAATTATGCCTCTTGTGATTGGGTTACTTCTAGGAGCTATAATCAGACGAACTATAAAGCTGGTAATAGCTATAAGTTCACTAATAACAATTCTTGCTGCAACAGGATATGTTAGTTTAACAGTACAGGATATTTACGATACATCTATGGAGGTACTACCTAGGTTATTTGATTCAGGCCAAGGAATAATTGATGTAATACCCTACGCCTCAGCATCCTTATTAATTGGCTTAGGAATAGGATTATGGAAAGGATAGAATTAATCGATTCAGTTGTTGTAATGTGTTCTGTAACGATTCAAAATATTCGATAATTCCATTATTTTATAAAGAAACCAATCTGTAATTATCGAGATTTTTAAAAATGAAATCATAAGACGAAAAAAGTGCTCCGGGCGGGATTCGAACCCACGTCGTCGACGTGAGAGGCCGACATGCTTGACCGGACTACACTACCGGAGCTTGGCACATCTTCAAATATCTTCTACTTTAAAGGATTAGCTTGAATGTTATAGTTATCATTACTAGAAAGAAAGAATTGAGATATTTGTTGAAAAAAATAGTCATATTATCTGGATTTTGTCAAACCTCTTAATTCACTTGTAAAATACTATTGAGTGTTTCCAATTTAAACAAAAGTAGTGATGTTTTGAAGTACTAAGGCGGTATGAATGAATATAGGGAGAACATTTATTGTTTTAGGATTAATTCTTATTCTATCAAGTCCAATCGTATTGGCAGCCTCAATTACAGTGGTGGCAAGTAAGACGGAATATAATCCAGGTGATACATTAGTTATTTTGGGAACAGCAACACCGGGGTCAGCGGTTGCAATTCAAATCTATAATCCAGCCGGGAATCTTGTAGGAGTTGATCAATCGAATACTCGTGGTGATGGGCAGTATGTCGTTGAAGTATTCAATTTTCCTGAAATTCCTACTGTGATGATGCCATATGGAACATATCTTGCAAGGGCAGTAGATGCAGCTACAGGTGAATCTGCAGAAATATATATTGAATATACTGTATCCACATCACCACCTGTTATTCCAAAGGATGATACTCCAGACCAACCTTTGGTTTTACAGATAATTGTAAGAACTGGATCTTCATATCAGTTAGGTGATGAAGTTAGAGTAGTGATTTTATTCAATTATAATGGAACAGCCGTAGATCCTTTTGTGAAAACGGCAAATGTTCATCTTCCAAGTGTTGGGCAGGTTGCACCTGAAACAATTAGTTTAGTAGCCATCGATACGGGTCTGTTTTATTTTGATTATACACCAAATGAGCTGGGAACATATGTTGTTCAAGTTGAGGGAACAGCTAACGGAACAAGTAATATTAGGGTTGAAACATTTCATATTACTGAGCGTTTTGCTACTGAGGTAAACTTGAATGATGTAGAGAACACTATAGTGGATAGAATCGCTTTGGCCCAAAGTGATATTGTTGAGAATGTAAATGATGCTATTTCTTCAGTCCAGAATAATGTTAATAACCTTGAGGAAAAAATCAATTCACTTCAAACAATAATTGAGGAGACAGTATTATCTTCAAGAAATATCCTTCAGGGAGCAATATCCTCAGCAGTAACCGAAATAGATGGTCAAATTTCTTCAGCCCAATCAGATATAGAATCCAATATTGGATCTCAGATTGAATTGTCTGAAGAGACAATTATTTTAGCAATTGATGGAGTACAAACAACAGTTGTGACATCAGTTGTGGAATCAGGTCAAACAATTTCAAGTGGTCTCAGCCAATCTATTGATTCTGTGGATACAATGAAAACTAACTTAGATTCAGTTAGTGCAGGAGTATCATCAGCTTCAGTCTGGATTACTGTTGTTGGGATAATTGCAGCAATTACACTTGCACTAGAACTAGTCATGTTTGTAAGAAAGATATCATAAATAGAGAACAACTTAACTTATTTCTTTTTTTTAAATCTGCGGTCTATATCTAATGCAAAATAAGCCCCTCCTAGTGCGGATATTGGAAACCAGAGTAACCAAACTCCGATTAGTAAAAACAAAATGTAGAGATATATATGTAGAGCAATTGCAAAAACTTCTATTCGGCCTCTTTTCAATAGAAGCCCACCTGAGCCCCATAAAATAAAGTTCAAAAAAACTGCCCACATTAACCTAGATCTTTTAATCTCGATTTGAGTCAACCTAAAATAACCTACGTACAGCACCTTTATTCTTATGGATTAATCTATTGGCCTTTTATTAATGGAAAAATGAAGTACTTATAAAGAGATTTACTTCTCGCAGAAATAGTTAGAATTGGTGAAGATGAAAGTTTCAGTTATAGGTCTCGGGAAGGCAGGTCTGCCTCTTGCGACAGTTATCGCTGATAGCGGTATTAACGTAACTGGTATTGATATTGATTCTAAAAGGTGTGAATTGATCAATAGTGGAACAAATCCAATTAAAGAAGAACCAGGACTTCAAGAATTAATAAAGAAACATGGAGGGAAAAATCTGTTTGCCACATCTGAATATAATAATGCGGAAGATTGTGGAATTTTCATTGTTATTGTTCCGTTATTTTTAGATGAGAATAATAATACAGATTTTTCTTCGTTAAAGAGTGTATTTACCAATATTGGGCATATTCTTAAGAAAGGAGACATTATAGTTTTAGAGACTTCAGTACCTCCAATGACTACAGAAACCTTGGTGAAAAATTGGCTTGAAGAAGGGAGTAATTTGAAGCTTGGTGATTTTTATCTTGCAAATTCTCCTGAGCGAATTATGACAGGTTCAAGCATATCTAGATTACGGGAATTTCCGAAAGTGATAGGTGGTGTTGATAAGGAAAGTGGACAAAAAGCGTATGATGTCTATAAACTATTTATTCCTAATCTGCATCTTGTTTCGTCTGCTAAGGTAGCTGAATTTATCAAAATTATTGAAGGATGTTATAGAGATAACAATATTGCTTTAGCTAATGAATTGTATAAGATTTCAAATGAATTGGGGCTAGACTTTTTTGAGGCAAGAGAGTGGGCTAACCATGATTATTGTGATATTCATTTACCTTCCACAGGTGCAGGAGGACATTGTATTCCTCTTTATCCGTGGTTTTTGATAAAAGAAATGGAGAAGAAAGGTAAAAATCTTGATGTTAAGTTACTTAGAACTTCTCGTGAAATAAATGATGAAATGATAGAATTTTGGGCTAAGAAGATTATTCAAGAAGGAGACAAGTTGAAAAAACCAAATTCTAAAGTAAAAGTGTGTATTAATGGGATATCATATAGAAAAGGAGTTAAAGAAGTTTATCATAGTCGTAATTTGGCTTTGACCAAACTTTTGGCGGATAAAGGAGTGGATGTTTTTGTTTATGACGAGTTATTCACAAAAGATGAAGTGTTGAAATTGGGTTTAAAATGGGGAAATCCGGAAGAAGCCGATTTATTATTCGAACCATTTAAGTTAGTCTTGAGGGTTTCCAATCATGATTCATAAGCCTGATGTTTAATGAATATCATTCAAGAAAATATTTTATAGCTTGCAGTCATTACACAATATTATTTTTTTGTCTAAAAAAAGGGAGCAATGATAATACATAGAAGTGGCGCCCTGGCCGGGATATTCCGATGGCTTGAAATTTCCACCATCTTTTGAACCCGGGTCACAAGAGTGACAGTCTCGCATACTGGACCGAATTATACACGGCAATTATCTACGTTGGATCTTTGCCGCTCTATACTACCAGGGCGACGGCATCACTTTCTAATATATTCAATTAAATACTTTGGGTTTAAATAATTCAAATATTGAGTTTATAATTAGCTTATCAAAAAGTAAGATATATACACAGGATATTTACGGGTATAATACATCTTGGGCCCGTAGCTCAGCCAGGGAGAGCACCGGTGGGAAGAGAAATCTTCTCGGTGAAGCTTTTAACCCGGGTGTCCTGGGTTCAAATCCCGGCGGGCTCGCATCTTTCAAGTTCCATTTATTAAATTAAAGGGCTCAAATCTATTATTCATCAACATTAGGCCACAGTTTCCATGGTTTCTTTGATTTCTAAAAAGCAGAATTAAAAAATCCGATTACCAATTAACCAACTTCCAAATAAATCATACTTGAAAAGACACCGAAAGGATCATAATTTTCCATAATTTCAATATCTTTTAAGCCTGATTATCAGGTGATTACGGGGATAGCTATGGTAAACAAAATACAATGTGCACACATTTTAGTGGAAAAACAGAATCAAGCCCTTAAAATTATGGATAGAATTAGGAAAGGAGAAAAATTCGGAAAACTTGCGCGTGAACTATCGTTATGTCCTAGTGCAAAAAGAGAAGGAAATCTGGGTTATTTCGGGAGAGGCCAGATGGTAAATGAATTTGAGAGTACAGCGTTTAAGCTTCAAGTTGCAGAGATATCAGACCCTGTAAAAACAAAATTCGGATACCACATCATCAAAAGATTATCGTAAATAAAAGAAACTCAAATTCAATAAAAGCTAATTAAAAAACTGAAAAATGATTAAAAAGATTATTTAATTGATAATAAAACATCATTTAGATCAGAAACAAATTCTTTAAGATGTTTCGCTTTAGTATGAGGCATCACTAGAATTCTAATACAAGTTTGGCAAAGAGACAATATCCATCCTTTCTTTAAGAGCTTGTCAACTACCAATTTATCATCTACACCTGAGCAAGTAAACCCAATGATGTTCATTGTGGGCTTGATTATTACTTGAGTTCTATCCAACTTTCTTAATTCTTCGTAAAGCATTGCAGTATTCTCAATGCATTTCTTCACTATTGATCTGTACCCGCTTCTTCCAAGACTTTTCATAGCTGTCCAGACAGCAATTGATGGAGCAGCAGGCCTTGTGCCTTGAAGAGTTGTTAGATTCACTTTACCTAAACCTATGTAATCAACTGATCTATTTATTATAGAAAGAAATGACGTATCTCTAAACAGAATACCTCCTGCTGGAATGGGACACAACCCCATCTTATGAGGATCAATAGTTATTGATTTAACACCAGGAGCCTCAAAATCAAAAACTCCTTCATAAAGTCCTAGATCTTTTAGAAATGGAATTACAAACCCTCCAAATGCAGCATCAACATGCAAGAATACATCATTTTCAAGAGATATATCTGAGAGTTTAGGTATATCATCCACAGTTCCCAAAAGTGTAGAGCCTGCAATCCCGATTATGGCAAGTGTTTGTCGATTAATTTCATTTTCAACTTCAGATGTATCTATTTTGAATTCGTTCGTTAAAGGTACTTCAACGAGTTTTAATCCAAGAATATCAGCCGCTCGTTCAAATGAATAATGTGCCGAAATAGGGAGGATAACTTCATTTTTTCCGTTATTGCATTGCTTTTTGGCAACCCAGAGTGCTGTGATGTTCGCTTCAGTTCCACCTGAAACAATGTGGCCTGCTGCATGAGAATTTGAAAGAAGAACCCCCAGCATGGAAATGACTTCTTTCTCGAGATTTGATGAACCTGGAAAAAGGAATTCATCCCCAAGATTCTTTTCCAATGCAATAGAATAGGTCTTCTTAGATATTTCAAGAGGATTAGTGCACATAGAGGCTAAAATTTTACCTGAACTGTATTTTTGGTCCTCGTATAATCTCTTTTGTAAGATTTTAAGAATTTTTTCTTCACTAAATCCTTTTTCTTGCATTGAATCTTAACATCCTATTCTTAAGTTAGGAATAATTAACTTTTTTCCACCAAAACTTCTGCACCACTATTATCTGCTTGAGTGTAAAATGCGTAACCGCCAAAATTAGAATCTAAAAAGTTCTGAACCTTTTCAAATAGCTTTTTTGCTTCGGCTCTTCCTTCCACCAATCCATAAACTGTTGGTCCCCAAGAACTCTGTCCAGCACCATATGCCCCTTCATCAAGTAAGAATTTCACTGTCTCTGATACTGGTCCTCCTGCAAACTTACCTCCTTGCACACTGCTGAAATTTTCTCCGGTCATAATTTGAAAATCAGTAAATGCGGATCCAAATCTAGAAATATCATGTTCTAGAAGTGCAGGAATCATCTTCATTAATAGAAGTCTACACATTTTTCCCACGAGTTCAGTCGGAGCCGAAGGTAGTTTTTCAAATGCACGGCATTCATCTTTTCCACTTATCCCTTTTTTTATCCTAGGAAGTCCCACTACCATAAACCAATCTTCAGGGAATTCATGTCTGACTATAATTGGCGGAGCATTATTCTTTCTTTTTTCGTCAGTAGATTTTCCTCCATCAACTATGAAGCCTCCCATTTCAAAAGCTGCAGTTCCTATTCCAGATACACTTCCCCGACCTAAGATTTCAGATAAATGATTGATAGGAGCTTTAAAATTAAAGAGCTCAGATAGACCTAAAGCTATAGCAAGTTCGAGTTGAGTTCCAGAACCAAGTCCTACATGGGATGGGATAGTCTGCAACACTTTGATTTGGCAGAGTTCATCAATTCTGAAGTGATCTAATATTCTTTCAGCAGTGTTCTTAACACGTTCCTGATATTCTCCTTCAATAACCATGTTTGTTGATTCAGAGAATTCTACTATTGCATTTGGTTGTTTAATAGACAATCCAATTGAACCAAACATCCTGCCTAATTCTCCATTTACATCAATAATTCCCAAATGAAGTCTCGAAGGAGTCTTGACTTTGACTTTCATCTTTTTTTAGTCCACTTTTTTATTCGGGTTTGTATATCGGACATAATTTCTGAATAGATTGAATTTGGAGCAACTCTATTTACAATTTTGGCGTAATGATTCACTAAATCTACAAGTTCTTTTGCTTTTTTCTCTTCACCAGACACTATGAAAACCTCTATTCTGGTTGCATGAATTATACTTTCAATTACCGCTGATTTGGCTCTATGATAAACTTGAAGTGAATTCTTTTTAGATTCAGTAATCTTCTGTACTCTACATAAAATCTCTGCTTTTTCACCAGACCCTGTTAGATTAGTGACCTTGAATTCAATAAATGCATCAGTGTTCCGTAAATATGGTGCATCAATTTTGGATGCGTGTGTAAACCAGTCTTTTGGTAATTTATTTCCAGGATTTACATCTTTGAACACTGTTCTATGAAACAAAATTGGATCTGATGTAATGTTTACAACACCACATTTCTTTTCTTTAAGGTTCATGTATGTTTTCGTTGTTTTGTATATAGATAATGTAAAATGTTTTTCATCTTCAGAAGATACTCCCATTGGGGCTGCTATAGGATTCTGATGTTTATCAAAAGTTGAAACTATCGTTTCAACTATTCCATTTCTTACGAACCCTATCTTAGCAAGCTCATCTGAGGGAAGCAATACGGCGGTAACTATCTATAATGATATATAAGGAAAGATATTTGCATGATAAATAACATCTAACATCAAAAAGTGATTTTAATGACTCAGCTAAAAGTTTGGCTCCAGATTGTTAGACTCAAATTTCTATCAGCTTCTATTATAGCCGTCACATCTGGTCTCACAATATCTTATGGACGATTCGGTCTAATTAACCCGTTTCTAGCTGCTTTAACATATCTAGGGGTTATCTCTCTCCACATCAGTGTAGATTTACTAAATGACTATTTTGACTATAAAAGTGGAATAGATCTAATCACTACACGAACCCCTTTCAGTGGAGGAACGGGTGTTCTTCCTGCTGGTCTTCTTGCTCCTTTAAGTGTGTATAAAGCTGGAATCTTCTTTCTAGTTGGAGGTATAATCATAGGTCTTTATCTCACGTTAACCCAGAGCTTCTTAATCTTGCCAATATTAGCTTTCGCTGCTATTTCAACCTACTTCTATTCTACGCGGCTCATAGCATGGGGTGTAGGTGAACTCCTCTTAGTTTTTAAAGGTGCATTCATCGTATTGGGAACATATCTAGTTCAGACTATCAGATTGGATTTTGAACCATTCTATGTAGGACTTATATTCGGAACTCTATCCACTTCTGTTCTATTTATCAACGAGTTTCCAGACTATGATGCAGACAAAGCCAAGGGACGAAAGAACATTGTAGTACGTCTTGGAAAGCAGAGAGCAGCTGCCTTTCACAAATTCTTTCATATTGTTTCTTATTCTATGATAATACTAGGTGTAGCTCTAAAAATAATTCCTGTTTTAGCGTTGCTATCACTTCTAATTCTTCCTTTAATTGTAAGAGTGGCAAAAGGGTTGAAAGAAAATTATGGGAATTCTAATAAACTGATTCCGCATATGGCTATAACTTCTCACATAGCACGTCTAATCGGGATTATTATTATGATAAGCTACCTTTTCCCGATCTAATCCGTAGAATCTTCTGTTATTCCATATTCTTTCCACTTAGAGTCAACAAGTTTCTCTGTCTCTTGGTCTGGTTTCACGACCTCTTGCCATGCCCTAGCGAACCCTTCCTCTTTCCACTTCACTGTAGCATCTATTCCAAGTTTAGACCCTAAATTTACCAAATGAGATGCTGGGTCTAGTGTATCGGTGGGAACATTATCCAGAATCAAAGTATCGCGCTTTGGATCAGTCCTTGTGGTTACTGCCCAAATAACTTCATTAATATCATGAACGTTAATGTTATTGTCCACCACTACTATCATTTTTGTTAACATAAATTGGCCAAGACCCCATAGTCCCATCATAACTTTCCTTGCTTGACCAGGGTATCTCTTCTTTATTGCGACTATAGCTAATCCATGGAACCATCCGGCGGCAGGCATATTGACGTCCACAACTTCAGGCTGGAAGACTTGAATAAGAGGAAGAAACGATCTTTCAATTACTTTTCCTATATATGCGTCCTCAAGTATTGGTTTACCCACAACTGTAGTCAAATAAACTGGTTTTTCCCTTCGCATAACTCCTGTTAAGTGAAATAAAGGATAGAGGTCGGGAGCAGTATAGTAACCTGTATGGTCTCCGAATGGACCTTCAACTCTCATATTTTCAGGATCAACATAACCTTCCAAAACAATCTCGGCATTGGCTGGAACTTCAAGATCAATTGTTTTACATTTGGTTAACATAACTCCTTTCTTTCTCATGATTCCTGCGAAAAGGAACTTATCCAAACCTTCAGGAACTGGAGCAACAGCTGAATAGATGGTGGCTGGGTCAGCACCAATAATCACCGCTACCTCTATCTTCCGATTTTCTTCTTGAGCCATCTTGAAGTGTTGTGCACCTCGTTTGTGTATCTGCCAATGCATACCTGCTGTTTTATCATCATAAATCTGCATCCTGTAGACACCAATATTTCGAATTTCAGTTTCAGGATTCTTTGTCAATACAAGTCCAAATGTAATGAAACGACTGGCATCTTTGGGCCAAGTTTTAAGGGCTGGAAGGAAGGACAAGGTAGGAGAATCAGTTTCAATAATCTGATTTACTGGACCTTTTTTAACAATCTTAGGAGCAAATCCTGCCATTTCAGCCAATCGTGGGAGTGCACTGACCTTTCCCAAGATGCCGGATGGCATTTTCTGCGTAAGAATATCGGTAAGTCTTGATCCTATCTTCTCGAAGTTATCTGTATCAAGAGATATCTTCATTCTATTCATAGTACCGAAGGCGTTTCCAAGTACGGGCATATCGAAACCTTTGACATTTTCAAATAAAATTGCTGGGCCTTTATTGTACATTACTCTCCTTAGAATTTCAGCCATCTCTAGATCGACATTAACCTCAGTTGAAATTCTTCGAAGATTGTCTTTTTTCTCAAGTACATTGATAAAGTCACATAAGTTGTCAAAGACCATGTTTTTTCACTTAAATCGATATGATAGATATGGTTAATATAAGGGTTCACTGAATTGGCATAAGAGGAAGTGTAAATTCTTTAGGTATATACGGGGGTGCTGATGTATGGATCAGAAAACAGGTGGACTTAATGAAGAATGGGATAAAGTTATAGATGTATTATCTCAGATAATCCCTGTCTATGATCGGGTCAACCACTTCATATCATTTGGTAAAGACTTAGTTTATAGAAGAGAGGGAATTTTGAAGACCGTTAAATCAAATGACATAGTCTTGGATGCAGGTGCTGGTCCTGGAGTTATGAGTCAGATACTCTTGCAATCCGTACAGGATACAGGGAATTTGGTGATGCTTGACCCACTGAAGGTTATGCTTTCTCAGGCACGAAGGCGTATTGTAGACAAAAGTATTCATTTTTCTCTCGGGATATTTGAGAATCTTCCCTTTAGAGATAAGAGTTTTGATGTTGTGATGACAGGTTTTTCCTTAAGAGATGCTGGGAATCTCCATTTTGCTGTGACAGAAATACATAGAGTTTTGAAGGACGGAGGCAGTTTTCTTATTGTTGATCTTGGGAAACCGAATAATCGATTTTTTCGGTGGATAACCGGTATACATTGGAGATATCTCGTTGGGCTACTAGGGTTTATTGCAGCTGGGAGAAAAGGTTTACTTTTCACTACTCTTTATACAACTTACAAGAAGCTTCTCACCAACGAAGAGCAGAAGAACCTTCTTGAAGAAATTTTTTCTGAAGTATCCTTTCAGACCAGAATGTTAGGTGGAGTAGTAATCGTGAAATGTAAGAAGACTGAATCAAATACAATAAATCTTTAAAGACATTTGGTTTTCAAGTCCATATATGAAAGTGCGAATTGGCCGTAGTCCTGATGCTGATGATGCCTTCATGTATTATGCTCTAGTGAAGGATAAAGTAAATATGAAAAATGTGGAATTAACTCACATAGTTGAGGATATTGAAAGTTTGAATCAACGATCCCGCGCTGCAGAATTGGAGGTTACAGCTATATCTGCGAATGCTTACGGATATGTAAGCGACAAGTATTATATTCTTAGTGTAGGTAGCAGTCAAGGAATAGGGTATGGTCCAATTCTAGTTGCACGTAACGATATTCCTCTAGACGAAATTCCAAATAAAACGATAGCTATACCTGGAAAATTAACTACTGCCAATCTCGTACTCAAGATGGCTCTTGGTGACGTTAATGTCGTGGAGATGAGCTTCGATAAAATAATTGGAGCTGTTGTTAGGGGTGATATTGACGTAGGTTTAGTTATCCATGAAGGTCAGATCACTCATAAACAGCATAATTTGACCAATATTTTAGATTTAGGAAAGTGGTGGGATAAAGAGACAGGGGGTCAACCTCTTCCGCTTGGATTAGATGTATCCAGAAAGGATTTAGGGATAGAGTTTGCTCGTGACTTTAGGGACGTTCTTAGAAATTCCATTCGTTATGCCTTTGATCATAAAGAAGATGCACTTGACTACGCTATGCAATACGCTAGAGACATACCGCGCGATATAGTTGAACGCTTTGTCTATATGTATGTAAATGATTTGACCTTAAATATGGGTGAAACGGGAGAGCAAGCTCTTAAGACATTATTTGATCGTGCTTCTAAGCAAGGGCTTTTACCATCTATTTCGCTAGAATTTATATGATATTTTCCTATGAAGTTTTCACGTCTAGTAGATTTATTTTTTTATTTCGTTTAGGAATCGTTTCAAGCCTTTCTCAACATCATTATTGAAATCTAGTTTAATCATCTGAAAATATTGTAGAAGAAGTTTGACTGGAAGATTCAGTCTGATTGATGCATGACGAGCTATTTCGTCAAGACTTTCTTCTCTATACTTAACGGCTTTGGAGAGCAGTTCAACTGCTTTTCTTATCCTTTCCGGTTCTTTTTGAGTGATATTTGAGTTGGCTACTGTTACTGCAAATACAGCTGGAGTATGCGTTAGATTCCACCATTCTTCACCTATGTCATAGATAGTTCTATAACCATTAATCGTTGACATTAAAGCATCATCCCCTATTGTTAGAGCGAAGGGAGCTTCACTTAGGAGGTCTTTAGCATCTGCCCCTATATTAGTAACAAAATTTACATTGATGCCTTTTCTTTCAAGAATGATCTTAAGCATCATGATTGATGTTTCTGTATGGTTTGTTACCGCGATTGTGTCACCGTTTTGTATGGAAGTTTCACCATCAGAGACTACGATAGAACTTAGTGATGGACCGACACTATGTACAGATAGGGCTGGCACCACCTTCAACTCTCGTTCATGAGCGATTAGACTGGCAGACGCCACAGGAGCAATATCTAGTTCTCCAGAAATTACCTTCAGCATCAACTCTTTCGGTGTCGCTGAAATTATCTTCACATCCTCAAACTTGTTCTTCTCAAAGTAGTAGAATGCAGAGTCGCTATGGCTGAAAGATATTCTACCTATTCGAATCGTTTTAGCATCACCTACAGATAATTTAGAACATTATACAATGTATCCCTTTCCGCGGGAATCCTGCCTATCTCTTTTGCAATATGAACAATAGATTCTTTAGTAGCTATCTCATTTCTACCTGTAGATCTGTAAACTTTTTCATTTAGGGCTGTCCCTACAAGATCATTTCCTCCATAGGTTAAAACAATCTGAGCTACTTTTTTACCCAGTGCAACCCAATATATTGCAATATTGTTGATACTACCTGCTAGAAGAAGTCTCGAAGTTGCATAAACTCTTAGATCATCAAATACTGAAGAAGGACCATTAACTCTTCCCGAAATTAAAAGTTCAGTATTTTCTGGACTATATTTTAATGGAATAAAGGATAAAAACCCTGACGTTCGTTTCTGCAATTCTCTAATCTTCAAAATATGATCTACTCTATGCTCAGTCTTTTCAACATGACCATAAAGCATTGTGGAGTTGCCTCGAATTCCTTGTTTGTGGGCTATTTCCGCTGCATTAAGCCATTCTTCACCACTACACTTAGAGGCAGCTGCAACAATCTTTCTTATTTCAGGGTTAAAGATTTCTGCGCCTCCACCTGCATTAGCATCTATCCCTGCATCCTTAAACCGTGAGAAAACTTCAGTAATTGAGTTATTAGTTAACTTAGATATGAAGATAATTTCAATCATTGTTAACGCCTTTACAGTTACATTAGGCCACTTAGTTTTGATACCTCTGAAGATATTCTCGTAGAACTCGATCTGAAGGTCAGGATTAAGTCCACCGACTATATGAATCTCGGTGGCTCCATTATTGACTGCTTTCTTTACGCGCTCCAATACTTGAGGAACTGAGAGAGTATACCCTCCGCTTACTTTCTTTCCTTTCTTGTAAGGTCTATAAAATGCGCATATGGAACATTTCGCCACACATATATTCGAGTAATTCAGATTATAGCTTGATACAAAAGTAACTTTGTCACCAACAAGTTTCTTCCTGACATTATCAGCCACTAATCCCAGTAGGTGAATGTCATCAATATTCATTAAAGAGACCCCATCGTTGAAATCAAGTTCTTCACCATGAATTGCTTTTTCAAGTGCCTTGGAAGCAGATGAATCAGCTATAATGGTCTCTAAAGTTCGCAATCTCTTAAATACAAAAATAGTGCATTATATTTCCTTTACTCCCAAGAGATTGAGGATCTATGGTTATTGACACAAAAATGCTTGGTCTATTACTCCGTGACTCTGACATTTACAGTATTCTTGAAAAGGCTCTTCACGGTGACAGACTCGGATTTAAAGACATAAATTATCTAATGAAATCTCAGGATACTCATCTCATCGGCTTAGTTGCTGATAGAATCAGAAAGGAAATAGTAGGAGATACAGTCACATTTATTCCAAACCAGATTCTGAACTACACGAATATCTGTACTGTACGATGTGATTTCTGCGCATTTTATAGGAATAGTGGTGATAAAGATAGTTATACGTTGAATCCTAGTCAAGTGATTGATAGAGCTGTTAAGGCCTGGTCCCAATATAATACTAAACAGGTTTTAATTCAGGGTGGAGTGAATCCTGAGATTTCTATTGAATATTACGAAGAGATTTTTCATGGCATCAAAGAGAAGACTAAAAATTTAGCTATTCATGGATTAAGCACTTCAGAGATAGAGTTTATCTCAAAGAAAGAAAGGATAAGTATTAAGGAGGTACTTCAACGCTTGCAAAATTCTGGGCTAGATTCTATCCCAGGTGCAGGTGGAGAAATTCTTGTAGATAGAATTAGGAAGAAGATTGGGCGGCGCCTTTCATCTGTTAATGGATGGTTGCGAGTTATGGAAGAGGCACACAAGCTAAACATCCCTACTTCAGCCACTATGATGTATGGACATATCGAAAGCGAGACTGATAGGGCTAAACACCTTCTCACGATAAGGGAGTTACAGAAGAAGACTGGAGGATTTATGGCATTTATAGGCTGGAATTTTGAGTCTGGGTCCACTAAGCTAGAGCAAGACGGATTAGTCACCCATTCTTTGGGAGGAATGGAGCTTCTTAGAATAGTTGCAGCTGCTAGAATAGTGTTCAGAGAACTTATCCGGAATATCCAGTCATCATGGCTGACTAACAGCATTTCGATGGCACAGGTAGCATTAATTAATGGTGCCAATGACTGGGGAGGTACACTTTATGATGAAGAAGTGATACCGGCTACTGGGAAACAAGTTAGAGATATAAAGGCTCAGGAAATAGTACATTCAGTCAAAAATATGAATAGACCGATTGCTGAAAGAGATAATTTTTACAAGATATTACGGTACCTATAACTCTAAAATAAGATAATACTACTTCTGCATAACAGATTACATGTGAATGAATACACTACAACCACTCGATTATATCCCAACAGAGTAAGAAATGATTACGATCGACTATTTCCTTCCATGGTTAGTACAAAAAGAATCGTTTGGCTGTTTTTTTTATTCATAATATTGGCAATATATTGAGACAAATGGGCATAACATCTGAGATGTTTGGAATTAAAGATGAGATATGATGACATAATTTTATGAATTTAGTTAATTTTTCATCTGGTGATAAAGTTATGTATAAAGGTATGACTGGTGTTTATTGATTCAGTAGAATATGAACACATAAAAATCAAACTAGGAGATAATTTGTATATAGTTGTTAATACAGAGGACGTAGAATTAATTGAATAAATTTTGAGCTTTATCCGAATTATTGAATAACGTTTAATTTTGTTTTTGAATGACCGGGTAGGTCATTTTCAACAAAATTCTCCCCGCTTATTGTAATCTTTGCAGTCTGTGGTAAATCACCTGATTCAAGCCATCCTGTGAAGATTTTTATTTCTTGGAAAAGCCGTTCAATTTGTAAGGGTTTTTTTGCGTTGACTTCGTCGTAGCAAGAAACAATATGTCCCATGTGTACATTTTGAATCCCCAAATATTTGGTTACGTAATATAAGAAGAAGGTCACTGCCTCTTGGTGAGTTTGTGGTGATTTCTTAGCATAGAGCTCACTAAGAGAAGGGCTATGTTCATCACCCTCTAGGTTAATGGGGATTGGTTTTTGGTCAACGTGTTTTTTCATCATGGTTTCCTGCCTAACATTTTTTGAATCTTTTTGAAGAAACTTTTTCTTAGAAGCTTTTACTGTAACTGATTCATTTACGAATTTCTTTCCATACTTATCAAGAAGCTTTATGATAAAATCTTCGCTTCCTTCTACTTCAATAATTCCTTCATTCATATTGATTTTTGCTTTTGCGGCTTCAACCATTTCATTTAGTTTTTGTGTAATTGAGTATATATGGATTTTTGAATTTAAAAATAATTGTTTTTTTATTATTTTCTTATTCACACCTAAGAATAAGAGAACTTATTAGTTTCTAGGGGCCAATCTTGAATTTGTTGTAATATGGTCGTTGGTTATTGTCGTGATTGTAAGAGATTTGTGCCTGATGCAGATTGTGATGGAGGATTGTGTCCATATTGTGAAGGAGAAAATGTTTCATGCAATCTCCAGAAGAATGATGAATAAGACTAGGTGAATGTGCCGGTTAATACCAAAGATAAGAGTACTTCGCCTATCAGGTAAGGTATGACTGCAGCTACTATTCCTATCCCGACCATTTCAAGGCCGGATACAATCCAATGTCTGTCTGTAAATGTGGTCTTCCAGCATCCAATAATAAATAGGGACAAATATGTTAAGATGGCAGAGATTATCAGACTGTTTAGTGGTGTCGGTATTAGAAAGAATGGAAGTATGGGGATCATACCTCCAGCTAAGAATGCAGTTAACATAATCAAACCTATTTTGAATGGTGGTTCAAACCTTTTTTCAATAAGCCCCAATTCTTCTTTCATCATTACGTCAAGCCAAACTTCCTCATCACTAGTAATTCGATTCACAATCATGTTAATTTCTTCATCATTAAAAGATGCTTTATTCCGATACATAATTCTGATCTCTTCTTTTTCCACCTCTGGTACTTGCTCAATTTCTATTTTCTCTCTACTGATCTCACTCCTATGATGCTCTATCTCAGATTTGGATGAGATGTATGCCCCTATACCCATAGATATAGCGCCAGCGATAACTCCTGAAATCCCTACTGCAATGATGTGGTTTTGTGCAAAAGATCCGCCGGTTACTCCAGCGAGAAGAGCAAGTAATGAAATTGAACCATCATTAAAACCAAACACTATTTCACGTACATTGGTTCGTTTATGCCACTGTTCAGCTTCTTCAATATTCTTCCTTGCATTTTCAAGAATTTTTTTGTGGTCCACTTTGATTATTTCACTGGTGATTACTATTTGGGGGGATACTAAGTTTTGATAAATCTTTCCAGTAGATGCTTGACGTCTTGTTAGATTCTATTCTAAATAGAAATGGTTTTATTGTACTTGAATTTAGCTCAGGAATAGGAAAGAGCAATAATGGACAGAGACATCTTTACAACCTGCACATATTTTGCTTGTTGTCTATGCTGTAGTCTGGTCCAGCCTTAACCTGTTTAAGAAACTCTTTCTTCGGTGGTTATCTTGGCTGTGCAAACTAATCCATTCCATAGAATATTCGACAAAATAGGGCATACACCCCTAATTCCCCTAAAAAAAGTGGGTTCCCGAGGGATGAAACTGTATGCTAAACTTGAATGGGCCAACCCATTTGGTTCGGTTAAGGATAGGCCAGCTTGGTGGATGATTCAAGAAGGCGAACGACAAGGTATTCTCAAGAAAGGTGAAAGCATCATTATTGAACCGACATCAGGAAATACTGGAGTAGCCTTGGCAGGGATGTGTCAAGCTCTCGGATACAAAGCTGAAATGGTAGTCCCAAAAAGAGTAAGTTCAGAAACTAAAGGCATTATGAAAGCAATGGGTGTGAAGATGCTTGAAACAGATGATGATTTATGTCCCAGAGTAGGTCCAGGAACTGACCAAGCAATAGCGTTAGCTGAAGCGATAGTGAAAGGTAATCCTAAGAAATATTGTATGCCAAATCAATATAAGAATGAAGCTAATTTTCAAGCTCATTACGAGACTACCGGCCCAGAATTATGGGAAGAAACAGAAGGTAAGATAACACATTTCATAACAGGCATAGGAACCGGTGGAACTATAACCGGAGTTTCATCCTACCTAAAAGAGAAGAATCCAGCGATTAAGGTTACTGCGGTACAACCACAAAAAGACCATCATTTACAAGGATTGAGAAATATTGAGGAGTCACAGATGCCTGATGTACTTAAACGACGCGTAGAAGTTATTGATGATTGGAGGACTATCTCTGATGAAGATGCATTCAACACATTGGCAGAAGCTGGAAGAATGGAGAACCTGTTTTTGGGTCCTTCATCAGGAGCTACTCTCCGTGCTGCTCTAGATCTTAGCGATAATGTGAAGGATGGTGTTGGAATAGTAATTTTCGGTGATAGTGGTCATAAATATTGGAGTGTATATAATCAGTTTAACGTGTTTACAAAAGATGAATTTGATAAGCTCAAAGTTGGAGCAAGATATAATGCTGAACCTTTATTCCTAGAGAATAAGATACCTCCAAATAAATAATTTAGACCCATTTTTTTATACAACGATTAATGTTCTATCTGTTGAATATTATTTGATTTATAAACAATACAGCCAGATTTATAACGCTGTTTTTTGTCAAAATAAATATTGAGTATTAGAGATTGTGAGATGAGATGGCACTAGATAAGAAAGCAGTATTGGAAGCTTTGAAACCAGTTATGGACCCGGAGCTTAAAATGAGTATAATGGATCTTGGCATGGTTAAGGAGGTAAGAGTAGAAAATGATGATGTTTATGTGAAAATTGCTCTTACAGCTGAGGGTTGTCCACTTGTAGATAAGATAAGAACAGATGTATCTGCTGCTTTGAGGAATGCTTCTTCTGTAAAGATTGAATTTGAAACTATGAGTAAGGAAGAACTAGAAGTAGTGAGAGCGAAAATTCAAAAAAAATCTTCAGTTGAAAATAAAGTACCTGTAAGTAATCAACAACCTGTAACAGGTATAACTAAAATGTCAAAGGCGGGTATTCGAAACATTATAGCGATAGCTTCTGGGAAAGGGGGTGTAGGAAAGTCATTTGCTACAGCTATCCTTGCTACCGAAATTGTAAAACGTGGTTATCATGTAGGGATTCTTGACGCGGATATTACTGGTCCAAGCATGGCCAAAGTGTTTGGGTTAACTGAACGAGTTACTGGAAGTCCGACAGGTATTCTTCCAGCTCAAACCAAGCTAGGAATAAAGGTAATTTCTATGAACCTTGTACTGGAAAAACCAGATGATGCTGTTGTTTGGAGAGGACCAATCTTGAATCAGGTGATAAGACAGATGTATTCTGATGTAGATTGGGGAGACCTCCATTTCTTACTTGTAGATTTACCACCTGGAACTAGTGATTCACCTCTAACAGTTTATCAATCTATGCCTGTGAATGGTTCAGTGATAATAACAACTCCCCAAGATTTAGCTTTAATGATAGTCAAGAAAGCTATTCGTATGGCCACAACTATGAAAATTCCAATACTTGGGCTTGTTGAGAATATGAGTTATTTTAATTGTCCAAGTTGTAATGAACATTTATCAATATTTGGACGATCTAAAGGTGAAGAAAACTCAAAAGAAATCGGGATACCATTCTTGGGAGTAATACCTCTTGATCCAGAGATACCGAAACTTTCAGATCTTGGGCATATAGAAGATTACAGCAATCCAGATATTGTTTCGTTAGTTGATAAGATACTAGAAAATCTCAAGAATCCGCCAAAGGAACAGACAAAAACAGTGGCATCGAAAAAGAAGATTGAAAAATAGAGAAGATTTTCGATAGATTACTCGAACTTCATCATTATGCTTGGGATCTCATCAATTACGTCAGAAGCGAGTAGGTGGAATCCCTTTGTTTCCGCTACTTTTTCACCAGCTAGCCCATTGAAGAATGCCCCTAAAGTTGCTGCTTCGAATGCGTCTAACCCTTTTGCGAGCAAACCAGCTACTATGCCTGAAAGGATATCACCTGTACCCCCAGCAGTCATTGCGGGAGATCCAGTTTTATTCAAAATCACTTTAGTTCCATCAGAGATTATATCAACTCTACTTTTAAGAAGTATCGTTATGTCGTTCTTCGCAGCCATTTTTTTGACTGCATCAATTCTTTCATCTAAAGATATATTTAAGTCAATTTCAAATAGACGTTTAAATTCACCGATATGCGGAGTAATTACAGCATTTTTACCCTGAATTTTATTTACAATATCGGTTCTTAATGCATCTGCATCGAGTACTACTTTTACTCTGTTAGAAGATAGTTCTTGAACAAGTTTACACGACCCATCAGTTCTTTGAATTCCGAGTCCAGGTCCTAAAACAATGGAATCAACTTTAGGAAGCCACCTCAAAAGTTTGTTTACTGAACCTGGTGTGAGTTTAACATCAGGCCTTGGGATCACTATAATGTTGGGTGAAAGTGCTCTAACTGCTGTTGTTATTGTCTGTGGAACACATAGGTATAGAAGATCTACTCCACATCGTAAAGCTGAAGATGCAGTAAGAAAAGGTGCTCCATGGTATAGCCTTCCACCTCCAATAACTGCTACTGATCCATTTTCACCTTTTCTTGAATCGGGGTTACGAGGTTTTAGGATAGATTTCACATATTTCTCTGAGACTTCGGAGATTTCGCCCATTTGCACTACATGTTTACCAAGTATATGTTATAAATAAATGTGCGAATTAAGCTTCATCGTAGCTTAACATTGAGAATATATTGTAACCTTCAAGTTTCTTTCTGCCATTAAGAGGAGTAAGTTCCACTATGAATTCGATATCAGCTACTTTTCCATTGATCTTCTCTACAAGTTCAACTGCTGCTTTTGCTGTTCCTCCTGTTGCTAAAAGGTCATCGATAATAGCTACTTTTTGACCGGAAACTATTGCGTCATTGTGCATTTCCATAGTTTCAGAACCGTATTCGAGATCATATGATGTGGATATTGTTTTACTCGGAAGTTTTGATTTCTTTCTAATAGGCACAAATGAGGCACCCATGTTGTAAGCAACTGGTGCACCTATTATGAATCCACGGGCTTCTATACCGACAATTACATCTATTCCAAGGGTTCTACATCTTTCTGTTAGTGTATCTATTACGTACTTGAATGCCTCATGGTCTTGAAGTAATGTTGTAATATCTCTGAATAGAATACCGGGTTTTGGAAAATCGGGTATGTTTCTAATTTTTTTCTTAAGATCTATTATTATTATTCAACTCAATATTTTGTTAAGCTTGGATTACTGCATCATCAAGGGCTTTACTGCAACTACAACTTCTTGATTCCGGTATTTTAAGTATCATGTTTAAAATCAGATTCTTTACTCTGTCATTATTATCCCTGAAAACTTTAACGACCTCTGCAAATTCTACAGGTTTTAGCCCTGGTTTTCCTTCAAGCCCAACATCGTAGTCGGTTACAAGAGATATATTCGCGTAACATATGCCTAATTCTCGAGCTAAGGTGCATTCTGGGTATTGAGTCATACCGATAACTTCCCAGCCGTTGCTTGTGAAAAACTTGGATTCTGCTCGAGTGGAGAATCTTGGGCCTTCAATAACTACTATCGTACCTGTATTATGAACCGAAATGCCTAGTTTTTTTGTTGTGTTTACTGCTACTTCGCGAAGCTCTTGACAATAGGGGTCAGCTACGCTTATGTGTGTAGTGATTGGGCCATCATAAAAGGTGTGGGTTCGTCCATCTGTAAAATTGATGAATTGATCTGAGATTACGAAATCACCAGGTTTGATATGTGGTTGAAGACTTCCTGCAGCGCATGGTCCAATTATTCGTTCTACACCAAGTCTGTGTAATGCCCAAATGTTGGCTTTATACGGTATTTTGTGTGGAGGATATTCGTGTTTTTTTCCATGTCTTGGTAGAAAAGCTACTTTTACACCATCTATCTCACCTAAAGCTATTTTTCCGCTCGGTTTCCCATACGGTGTATCAATCTCAATTTCTTGGGCATTATCAATCATTGAATAGAATCCGGAACCACCCAAAACACCTACTTTTGCTTTCTCATTTAGGTGAAAATCATTCATTCTTCATTTCACTGCATAAGAAGAAATGAAAAAAGCCTTTTTTAATGTTTATTCAAAATTCCCTATAATGGTGTGATTAAAAGTCCCTATCTTTTTTAATCAGATAGATTCCCAGTAAGTTCTCGTAAATTAGCTTCTGGTCTTGCGCCGACGTGACTAATGATTTCTGCCGCTGCTATTGATCCTATTTTACCACAAGTCTCAAGATCATGCCCGTTTGCTAAACCATAGAGGGCACCTGCTGCATAAAGATCTCCTGCTCCTGTTGCATCCACAACCTCATGCACTGGTTCAGGGTGGATGATGTAATTTTTTTCTCCAGAAACGATTATTGAACCCCTCTCACTGCGCGTAATTAATGCCAGGTTATCTTCATTTTTCATCTTACTGAGAGCTGATTCGAAATCTTCGGCTTCATATAGGGCAATGATTTCCGATTCGTTTGCAAAAAAGATGTCAACATATTTGTCTAAAAAATCATGAAATGATTCTCGGTGGCGGTCAACACATAATGAGTCAGATAGAGTTAAAGCAACTTTTTGACCTGCTTCATGAGCTATCTGTGCTGCCTTAATTGAAGCATCCTTCGAGCATGGTGAGTCCCATAAGTAACCTTCAAGAAAAGTTATTTTATGCCTACGGATGGTCTCTTCAACAATATCTTCAGGACACAACTTTACTGAGGCGCCCAAATAGGTCAACATAGAACGTTGACTGTCTGGCGTAATAATAACCAAGCAATGAGCTGTGGTTGGTCCCGATGATGCAGGTGATGTTTCGAATTTTACACCCATAGCTTTGAGATCCTGAATGAAGATATTCCCAAGCTTATCATCACGTACCTTGCCTATGTAAGATCCCTTACTACCTAAAGCCGCCAAGCCAGCTATCGTGTTGCCAACAGATCCTCCAGACATCTCTACAGTGGAGTTTGTTGCCCTGTAAAGGTTTGCCGCGTAATTCTCATCCACTAAAGTCATACCGCCTTTGATTATCCCATGATCGTTCAGGAATGCATCACTTTCATGAATTAGAACATCGACTATTGCATTACCTAGACCCACTACATCCATAAGTCCATGGTTATCTTCATCTTTCATATCGTCACATCTTCCGCGTTAGCTATATATTTTTCTACCTACCTACAGTATTTTGACTTCGTCTTTCACTAAAAAAATCATTATAAAACTATGAAATGTAAGAAAATATTTTTCTTATTTCTTTAAA
>JASLOE010000060.1 GCA_030745655.1 Nitrososphaerales archaeon
CAAGCAACAGCTACAACAACATCAACAACTACATTAAAGACAACTTCTTCAACTACTATTACTTCAGTTTCACCTACAACTATCACCCTTTCAACTACCGTATCTTCACAGATTACCGAAAAAGTTGGTCTGCCAGAAGAAATCACATATGCAGCAGTCACAATAGCCGTATTAGCAGTACTAGCAGTTGCTATACTCCTGACAAAAAAGGCAACTGTAGAAGATGCAAACTAATCGCCAACTTAAAGTGAAAACCTAGATCTACCCTGTTGAACCAATAATCTAGAAAAATCTTGATTTATTATTCAAATAATAATACGTCAAGTAGCACAATTTAGGGTTCTTGGCACACATTTGCGAGTCAAAGTCCTACCCTCGACACATAACATAATTGTAGTTAAATAAAACCAAGTGCAAATAATGTTGAGTTTTAGAGGAATATGGGTGAGAAGAATCTTCACTTAGCCTTAAAAAAATGGTATTCTCACCCAGATGACTTGTTGGAAGCTCACATTGATGGCCACAAT
>JASLOE010000061.1 GCA_030745655.1 Nitrososphaerales archaeon
GATAAAGTCATAAAAAAAGATACTAAAGTAGACTGTATAATTTTTGACCTTGGAATTTCATCATTACAAATTTCAGATTTAAGCAGAGGTTTTTCTTTTAATTCGAAAGAGAAGCCCGCCATGCGCATGGGTCTAAATTATTTATCTGCCTATGAAGTCATAAATAATTTTGATTTAAAAATTCCTAAAATTGATTTAACAGAACCTCTTTTCAAATTAGCCAAATATATTTTTTATTCAATAAAAAATAATAACAACCATCTTTTTAAGAATAATTTTAATGAAAAAATTACTACTTTGTTAGAAAAAATAAATCAATATAATGATTAAAAAAATTAATTTTACCCACGTAAATCCTATAACATCAAAAGAGATTTTTTTAATTAAAAAAGAAATTTCAAAAATAATTAATAAAAAAAATTTTATATTAGGTGAAGAAGTTAGAAAATTTGAGAATAATTTCTCTAAACTTTCAAAAATTAAATATTCTGTCGGATGTGCTTCTGGTACAGATGCTTTAATTTT
>JASLOE010000062.1 GCA_030745655.1 Nitrososphaerales archaeon
CTATTGAAGATATACAAGAATTAGTTAAGTAATTTTTCTGGTTTAAATTTTTTAGATTTTATGGTCTTGGAGAGATTTGAGGCTCAATGAAATTGAGTCATTTTGTAGAAAACTTCTTTGTGAAATTCTTGTATAGTCTTGGAGGAATTTGAGGCTCAATGAAGTTGTGTCATCCCGTGGGAAACCTTTTAGGGTGAAAATCCAATGGCCCTGGAGGGATTTGAACCCCCGACACCTGGATTAAGAGTCCAGTGCTCTGCCAAACTGAGCTACAGAGCCATTTAATTTTAATTATTTGTCAGAAAAAGTTTAAATTTTTATCTATATTCCCGCCATGTGTGTTCGCACTTCACACACTTAAAAAATTTGGTTTCAGATTCATCCCCTGCTCTTGTTTGAACAGTCCAAAAGTAACATTCTCCATTTTTACATTTTCTACAAGTTTCCGCAATTTTAGGAAGAGTTTGAGTATCTTTATCACTTACAACAGCAACTTCTTTTTTTTCTTCTATTTTTTCATT
>JASLOE010000063.1 GCA_030745655.1 Nitrososphaerales archaeon
CAAAGACTATACACTTGTTTTTTTGGTAAATTATTTTTCTCTGAGATTAATTTTACCACATCTTTTAAGGTATATCTTTTTAAATATTTAGTTATTTCTGATTTTAATTTTTCTTTATTCAAAATATTTTCTTTTGAATTTTTAGTTTTCTTTCCTGACAGTACAACTGTAAGTTCACCTTTCAAACTACCTTTAAACCCTCTAAAATCATCTAAATTTTCTCTATAAAAAGTTTCGTGAATTTTTGTCATTTCTCGTCCAATAAAAATTTTTCTGCCAAAAAAGACTTTTTTAAAACAATTCAGATAAAAATTAATTTTTACCGCAGGAATAAAAAAAACAATATTAAAATTAAAGTCTTTTAATTCCTTAATCTTGCTTTCTATTTCTTTCTCTTTTTTCGGTAAAAAACCATAAAAAAAATATTTTTCATCATAACCAGATACGCTCATTGCTGTTGTTATTGCTGAAACTCCGGGAATAGGAAATATCTTTATTTGTTCTTTAATGCATTCTCTTAT
>JASLOE010000064.1 GCA_030745655.1 Nitrososphaerales archaeon
TATACACTCTGACCATTTCCAACCGGGTTGAGCCACGATTCTTGTTGCGGCAACTGTCCCGAAATTCACCGTAGCCGCGTGAGTTTTTTCAGGTGCTTTCACTTCATCTGGGTCATCGAAAGATTTCTTCATTAGTGTGGGCATTGATCTCACTCCTTAATTTAAGAACTGTGTTGTAAAATTTTAGGGATAAGGGATAGGAATTTGCTTTTGGCAGATGTGGTGTCTTGGGTCTCGAAACCTGGCCGCTATCTGTTTCACAACACTCCTGTCATCCCTGACAACCACTTTACCTCCTTCTTGTTTTCTATATTGAAGCCACAGCGCACAATTCGCACCTTTTTGCGACTGTTTTCAATCACCAATACTGTCCAGCTTCCCTTGGGTGGCTGTAAACAAACGCTCGTTGGCTTCCCACAGGCGGCGGGCGACCTCACGGCCGAGGTTGATCACGAGCATCGCGAACTCTGCCGGATCCACCTCGTAGAGCTCAAACAGTGAGCGGTTGGTGATTTCG
>JASLOE010000065.1 GCA_030745655.1 Nitrososphaerales archaeon
ATGAAGTTGTCTTTGATTTTTATGATCGGCTTAAATCTATTTCGAGTGGATATGCTAGTTTTGATTATGAGATTACTGGTTATAAAGAAGGTAATTTAGTTAAGCTTGGCATTTTAGTTAATAACGAACCAGTGGATGCTTTATCAATGATAATTCATAAAGAATTTGCACAAAATCAAGGAAGACTGGTCTGTGAAAAATTAAAAGATCTTATACCAAGACACAATTTTATGATTCCTATCCAAGCAACTATAGGTGGAAAAATTATTGCAAGAGAAAGTATCAAAGGTTTTAAAAAAGATGTTTTAACAAAAATTCATGGAGGAGGAGCACGAGATCGAAAAAGAAAGTTACTAGAAAAACAGAAAAAAGGAAAAACTAGATCCAAACAGTTTGGCAAAGTAGAAATTCCTCAGGAAGCATTTATTGGTGTTTTAAAAATTAATAAGGAAACTTGATGCAAAATAAATTGTTTATTATTTCAAATGAAAGTATTTTTCATTCTG
>JASLOE010000006.1 GCA_030745655.1 Nitrososphaerales archaeon
TATTTGCATCAGCAATTATAGGTGGTACTGACGGTCTGTTCTATGGAAATGCTGGTCAATTAGGAATTCAGGCTGCCAGTGTTGGAATTACTTGGATCTATGCCTTTGTAGTTACCTTCGTTATACTGAAAATTCTAGACTTGACTATGGGTCTACGTGTGGATGAGAAAGAGGAAGAAGCAGGTCTCGATATATCAGTGCACGGAGAAAGAGTTCCATAATTGATTTAATTGAAAAAAATTGAAGCAATTATTAGAAGTGAAAAGCTGAGTGAGATTAGGAAAGCTCTTCTTGAAGCGGATATTCTAGGAATAACCGTCTATGAAGTTCGAGGAAAAGGGCATCAAAAAGGTCTAGAACTTCAGTTTAGAGGGAGGCAGTATAATGTTGATTTATTGCCTAAAACTAAAATTGAGTTGATGGTTAGCGACAAAGATGTGGAAAAAGTTGTGGATCTAGTGAAAAAGATTGCTCATACAGGGAATATTGGAGATGGTAAGATAATGATTATTCCATTAGAAAACATAATCAGGATAAGAACAGGCGAGAGTGGCGACAAAGCTATCTAGGAGCAATAGTTTGTCTAAATGTTTTCAAGTGGGATTGTGGCGGCTTGGACAGGCTGGTCAATATTTTCCTCACGGGCGTTGGAGCCACATGCCTTCGCCCAACTCCCCCACATTTAAATTTTTGAATCCTTAAAAATAAAAGTTCTTTGTTTCAATAAAACCAATTCACAATATTTTATACTTCTTATTTAGGTAATATCATTATTCCATTGGTCCATCTGTTGAATCCGATTTTATTGTGATTGTGGCGGCTCCATTGTTATGTATTTCGAAATAGTATTTACGTTCAGTTAGAACACTTGCAACATGAAGAGATGTACGTATATGTTGAGTTAATGATGATACTTTGAATTTTGATTCACCAGTGGCAAGAAAAAGAGGTGTGACCAGCATATCTCCTAGGTGCATATCAATCGGTGCTTCTGACAAATATTCTTTCAAGAATAGTTGGGCAACCTGTTCACCAACATTCTCAGCAGGCTTTCCTTGCTCACCTATATTATCAGCACCCAAGAAAGAGCCTTTATTGACAGAGTAGAGCGTAATTGAGGAACCGGATGCAATAGCATCTATTACAGTCGTAACAACATTATTGCACTTCATATTTTGTGAATATAGGCTTTCAAGAGCTGCCCTCATCTGTCTTTCAGCAACATTTTTAGGAAGATTTGAGCAGATACTTATACAGGATAGTGGAGAATTAATTCTGGAAACTAATTGTAGTGGTTTTAATTTCTTTAAAGGTTTGATGTTTGCTTTTACAATTCCTCCTCCTCGAGGGAAATATCCTCTTTTACCTACTTCTATTGTACAGTCCATACCCAAGAATTTAAAAGCTGGTAACACAACGAATTGGAAGTAATCAATAGTGGGACTCCACTTAACATCGGTTCCACCTTTAATTTCAAGATCACAACCAACCCCATTTAGACTAGCAGCAGGTAAAGCAGCAATTAAAATAAGCGGAATACTGCCAGCGGTTCCAACGTCAAATTTTATTGATGAACGATGTTTCTGTCCGGGTTTAAAGGTAATCCAATTAGCTCCTACCTGGAGGTTCTGAACTTCAGCATCACACATTTCTGCAAGAAGTTTAACAGCTGTGACATGTTGAGGCCTTAACCCTGTATTTTTTCGTTTAGCTCTAATATTCTTAATTTTTATTGGCTTATTCAGAACCACAGAGAGTGTAATAGATGTACGAAGGATTTGACCACCCCCTTCTCCAAACGATCCATCAATCTCAAAGAAAAGAGACTTTTTCAACTATAACACTTCTAGAAAACCATATATTCAAAATGTCAAATAAATGAGTTTTATTAATCATTAATCATTTTATCTGACTGCATCAAATCTTTGATTCTTTGAACGCCATCTTGGAGATTTATAAAATCAGCTACACTTTTTGGGACAAGTTTTTCCCAATTATCCCCAGACAACATTCTTTTCCTTATCTCTGTAGCCCAATATATATCACGCCTAATTAAAGGTACATATTCCACTCTGTATCCAGCTTCCTTTGTGAGACGGCGAGTTAATGGTTCATTGGAGAATACAACATCAAACCTAGGAACGTATGAGAGAAGACTTGAAAACCAAGTGGAATGTAAAGTAACATCAGGAACCGGCACTATAATATGTGTATTAAGATCTATTCGAGATTCTTTAAATGCAAGCCTCACCATATAGATACGTTCACCTGTTGTGAAAGGATTAACGGAGTCGTGACTATGCTGCGCACTCCCTACAACTAAAATAAGTTCCTCAACTTGCTTCAGAATAAACTTAACAGCATTAAGGTGGCCTTTATGAAAAGGTTGGAATCGTCCAACAAATAATCCTCTTTTCAACAACTCCTTATCTCCATAAGAACCTTAGTTTGTAATACGACTTGAAATATTTTACGGATAAGGCAGACATCAATGTTAAACACAAACATTAGCAAAGTTTACAATATATATAGATAGCAAATAATGCGATGAACCCAAAAAAACTGATTATGCTTCCCGGTCCCACAAATGTTCCTGAACGAGTCTTGAATGCAATGTTGACTCCTGTAATGGGTCACAGAACTCCTGATTTTGCTGTTCTTATGAAAAATATCGTTGAAAAGTCAAAACAGGTTTATCAGACATCAAGTGATGTTATCGTGTTTACAGCATCAGGTACTGGTGCCGTAGAGGCTGCAATCACCAATATTATAAGAAAAGGGGATAAAGCTATTGTAACTGTTTTTGGTGAGTTTGGTGAAAGAGCAGCCCTTCTGATTGAAGGCGCAGGTGGAGTAGCGATAAAGGTTGAAGCACCGTTTGGAGATGTACCGAGGATGGGTCAACTAGAAGAAGCATTTGAAAAGAATAAAGATGTCAAGGCATTAGTTATTGTTACAAATGAAACATCAACCGGAACAATGTTCAAATGGTTAAAGGAAGCAGGTGATTTGGCAGTAAAGTATGGTAGCTTTCTAATATTAGATTCAGTTTCTAATCTTACTGCAGACGATATTCCTGTTGATAAAATTGGTGCAGACATTGTTGCAACAGGAAGCCAAAAAAGTCTTGCAGCACCACCAGGTCTTGCGTTGGTTTCAATTAGTAAAAAAGCGAAAAAGTACATAATTGATAATCCACCGCCACTCCTTTACTTTAACATCGCAAGACAACTCAAATATGCCGAAATAGGTCAGACGCCATTTACTCCAGCAATTCCGATATACCATGCATTGGATGAAGCATTGAATATGGCTTTAGAAGAAGGACTAATGCATAGAATACAAAGACATAAGTTATGTGCAGATGCATTCTATTCTTCATTTAAGGCTATGGGACTTAAACTCTTCGCAAATGAGGAAGTAAGGTCTAATACGATTATTGCAGTTAACTATCCAGAAGGAATAAATGATAAATTGTTTAGAGGTTTGTTAGATAAAGAGTATGGGGTAGTCATAGCTGGAGGATTCGGACCTTACAAAGGCAAATTATTTAGAGTAGGTTCACTTGGTGAAGTACACAGGTACCATGTAGTTACAACGGTTTCAGCAGTAAATAATACTTTTAGGTCTTTGATGGGTAAAACAAGAAGTGAAGACCCTGTTGAAATAGCAAGAACAAGATTAAAAAATCTATAGATAAAATAATCACCTTCTTATAATTGCTTGAATTTAAAACTGGGCGCAACGTTTTTACGGGCTTCAAAAACAGTGTTGATGAATTGGAGGAATTATAGTTGGAGAAAGGTTCACTAGTACTTATTGATTTATCTGGAAGAGTTAAGGAAACTGGAGAAGTTATAGAAACCAATGTGGAAGCAGACGCTAAGAAGTTTGGAGTTTTTGATGAAGCCAAGAAATATGAACCAAGATTAGTTGCAGTTGGTGAAGACTGGGTTTTGAAAGGACTTGATGAAGCAATAATTTCTGCAAAACTCAACAAGAGGGTTGTTCTCGACATATCACCAGAAAAAGCCTTTGGTGCAAGAGACCCAAATAAGGTTAGACGGATACCTTTGAGGAAGCTTGGAGAGAAAGCTGCAGATCTCAGGGTTGGCGATGAAGTTGAAATTGATAACAGAATAGGTTTAGTGAGGTTCATAGGATCAGGAAGAACGCAATTAGATTTCAATCATAGATATGCAGGTAAAGTTTTGACATATGATTTTAAGATAACTAAGAAGCTGGAAACCGATTATGAAAAGACTATGTCACTTCTACGTAGAAGATTACCAATAGAAGAAGGAAAGATTTCGCTCAACATTAAGAACGATGAAATAACTATAAGCATTCCACAAGAAGCTTATCTTACTGAAGGACTACAAATAATAAAAAAAGCAGCTTCTACGGACATATTCAAGTATATTGAAAACGTTAACAAAGTAACATATTTGGAAATATATGAATCACAAAAACCTAAAAAAACTAAGATAACCGCAAAGAAGAAAATAAAATCTAAGCAGACTCAACCTCTACCAAAGACCGCGAAGAAGAAAATAAAATCTAAGCAGGCTCAACCTCTACCAAAGACCGCGAAGAGTAAATAGGGCAATCGCATGTCTTTTTAATTAATTTCTTCACAATATAATATTTCCCTGTTTTAATATTGTCTGGAAGACAGAGACAATTATCCCGACATGGCACATCATTAGCTTCTCTAATTCTTATTGTAGTCCCTACAACCGCTGAGCTGCTATTAACCGCTAGATCTCTTGGTAATGGTTTTACTTGAACTACAACTGCTCTTTCTTCGCATAATTTACATTCGAGCTTATTCGTCATAACGTTTGTTATAGTATAATACTCATCTATTTCGAGTCGACCTAGGCAGGCTTTAAGTGAAGGACATGATCTACAAGTTTCAGCTTCACCCAGAAATTGAAAAGTAAATCCGAGTTTAGCTAGACATTCATTGATGATTGTGTATATCGGTTTGGAAATCATATCACGTTTGTCGACCGTGCTAAGCTAAAAGCTGCCGGTTCATCTAAATTTTTCCTTCCAAGAATCGTGTAACGGTTGGGCCGGATTTTTTTTGCTTGCAATATTGCTTTCACTATTCTTTTATCTTCAAGCCCAATATCCTTTCCCTTAGTAGGTGCATGAATATCTTCAAGAGCTTTCACTATGTTTTCCCAATTAATCCCATGAAGTTTAGCCATAAGTATAGTTCCTAAACCTACCTTTTCTCCATGTAATCCATTATTCGATCCCTGAATGTCCAAAGCATGAGCAAAAAGATGTTCAGAGCCACTGCAAGGTCTACTACTGCCTGCAATACCGGCCGCTACTCCAGCACTTAATAGAGCTTCAACAACATCTCGTACACTATCCTTAGTTCCAAGTCCAATATTCTTTGCTTCTCCAATCACTATATCAGCACTGAGATGGGCTAGACTTGCAGCATATTTTCCAAAATAAGATCCTTTATCGCTTCGTTCTATTTCCCAATCTTTTACAGCAGTAACCTTACCAATCAAATCACCACACCCACTTGCTAAGAGTCTAATTGGTGCATTACCAATAATATCAAGGTCAGCGATGATACCTAGAGGAGAATTAGTAATAATCGAGTATGGTCGACCTGATCCCTTTATTGACGCGAAGGGACTAGATATTCCATCATGAGAAGCACTTGTTGGAATACTGATATATGGTAAATTTGTATTAAATGCTGTAAGTTTTGCGGCATCAACTGTTTTTCCTCCACCAAGTCCAATCATGATATCTGTCTTTTGATTAATAGATCCAGTGATATATTGAATTGTCTTCATATCAGCAATGTTAATCTCTGACCAATTGACCTTGAATCCTTTTTTGGTTAGAATCGTTTCAACGGGCTTCTTTACTTTTTTAATAATGTGAGGACCAGTTACAATATGTACCACCTGATATCCAAGATTATCTAGAAAACTACCTAACTCCTTTATCACACCATTACCCACAAGTATTCTCTTTGGGAGGTCCATTTCGTGCCTGTTTCCGGACAATTTGATCTCACTGTGTGGCCCTAATGGAATTGTCAACAGTTTTTTAGAGTTTTTTCTGCACAGATATAATTCTTTGCATTATATTAGTCCACACTTTTTCAGATGAACATATGTTTAAAACCTGATAATGTCCGCTCCTTCAGATAAATAGGGTGTAGATAATAATCTTCAAAATTTATGGTCATATTAGTTATTGGAGTAATTAAATTGGCAATTCATCTCCTCGATATCTACCGAAGTAGTAATATTGGCATCTTTTTGAAAAGTAATGAAAATCATCTATTAGTTCCACGCGGATTGGCCAAAACCAAAATAGAGAAACTGGCTGAATATCTTAGCGTCGAATCGATAGAAATTTCAATTGGAGGGTTTAGATTGCTTGGACCATTAATTGCAATGAACAATAATGGGATTTTGGTTTCAAAATTGGCAGATGAAAACGAGATTACACTTTTGAAAAAAGTAACAGGTCTTCCTGTGGAAAGATTACAATCCAAATACACATCTGTAGGAAACCTCATTTCTGCCAATGATAGAGGAGTGATTGCTTCAACATTATTGAAAGACGTAAAAAATCAAATTGCGGATGTGCTAAACGTCCCCATTGAATTCCTTACAATAGCTTCTTTCGACAATGTCGGTGCTCTTATGGTTTCTGGGAATGTTGGTTCAGCAATTCATCCCCAAGCATCAGATGGAGAGATAACCAAAGCTACCAAGGCATTAAAAGTAGCTGTTGAACCCATAACTATCAACCGAGGATTACCATTTATCGCTTCAGGGATTATCCTATCCAAAACAAAAGCAGTTGTTGGAAGCCTTACAACTGGGCCTGAACTCATAATGTTAAGCAGGATTTTCAAGCTATGATACAAACAGTTGGATGAGTTTAAATTTGGTGTTAGAGGGAGTCTGAGATATGAGCGAAGAAGAAAAACAACTACAAGGCCACTTATACGAGTTTAGAATGCTAGAGGAACGAATGAAAGAAATTTCAGCGCAGGGTGAAACAATAATACGAGCTCTCATTGAAACAAGGGGTGGACTATCCACATTAAAGGGATTGAGTATATCATCATCAACCGAAGTTCTTGTACCCATAGGAGGAGGTATTTTTGTGGATGCCAAGGCACCACCATCAGATAAATTTCTGGTTACAATTGGGGCAGATGTAATAATTGAGAAGCCAAAAGAAGATGCTTTGAAATATGTTGAAGATAGAATTAACGAGATGGAAAACGCTGTATCAGGTATAGAGGCCCATAAAGCAGATCTTAATAGGAAGATGCTTTCTAAACGTGAATCAATAAATGAGATGATAGCAAAGCAAAAAGGTCAGTAAACAGTGTTTGAAAAGCTTCGTTCAGCTATAAAAACAATAACTACAACAGCTAGTCAAAGAACATTAAAAGAAGGCGACACAATAAAGATACTCACAGAATTTGAACTTGCACTAATTGAAAGTGATATAGCACCAGTTATTGCAGAAAATCTAGTTAAAAAAGTCAAAGAAACAATAACTGGAACTAAAGTTGATCGATCTTTAGACACAGAATCACACCTAAGGGCACATCTTAAAAATGTTGTAAAAAATGTTCTTAATGAAGCCTCAGATCTAAACTTCCTCAAGGTTATCAGTGAGAAAAAGAAAACAGGTAACCTCTTTTCGATAGTTTTTCTTGGAATAAATGGAACAGGCAAAACTACAACAATATCTAAGATAGGAAAACTCCTAAAAGACAATGGTTTCTCAGTTGTGTTTGCTGCTGCAGATACACATAGGGCAGGTGCAATTGAGCAACTTACAGAACATGCTAAACGCTTATCCTTGAAAGTGGTATCTCAGAGATATGGTGCTGACCCAAGTGCAGTAGCTCGTGATGCAATATTGTATGCTAGGTCACATAAGATAGATGTTGTGTTGATTGACACAGCAGGACGTATGCAAACAAGCAAGAATCTTATGGATGAAATGACGAAGATTATTCAGGTAATAGAACCTGACTTGAAAATATTTGTAGGTGATGCTCTTGCTGGAAGTGATACAGTTTCTCAAGCCAAGGAGTTTTCAGAATATACTGAATTTGATGCTGCGATTCTTACAAAAATAGATGCAGATGCTAAAGGTGGAGCAGCACTTTCAATTATTAGCGTTACAGGAAAACCCATTATTTTTCTTGGAATGGGACAAGAATATGAAAACCTTATACCATTCGATGTAAACAATTTTGTATCATCTATATTTGATATGAAATGAGAGGAAAATATCTTAAATGAAAGGAAGAAATTTACTTACATTAGCAGAATTCTCGAAAGAAGAGATAATCAAAATACTTGATTTAGCTGATAAATTTAAGAAACAAAGGAAAAATAATATTTCAAAAAAAATCCTTTCAGATAAGACTCTTGCAATGATTTTTCATAAACCATCAACTCGAACACGGGTGAGTTTTGATGTTGCTATGAATGATCTTGGAGGAAACAGTATTACACTCAATTCTAATGAAATCCAGTTATCGAGAGGAGAAACAATAGAAGATACAGCAAAAAGCTTTTCTCGTTATGTAGATGTGATAATGGCCAGAGTATATAATCATAGAGATGTAGATAATCTGGCTAAATATGCATCTATCCCAGTAATAAACGGTCTCTCAGACATTTATCATCCTACTCAAGTTCTTGCGGACCTTCAGACTATCCGAGAAAAGAAAGGAAAACTTGAAGGGTTAAAATTGACATGGATAGGAGACGGAAACAACGTCTGCAATACACTTCTTATTGGATGTAGTAGAATGGGAATAAATATGCAAGTAGCATCACCTTCTAATTATAAACCTAATCGTGAAGCATATGAAATAGCTAAGAAGTCAGCTGAAAAGAATAGAAGTAGGATAGAAGTGATAAATGATCCAAAAGAGGCGATAAAGGATGCAGACATTGTTGTAACAGATACATTCATCTCAATGGGTTCAGATTCTGAACGTAAAGAACGGTTGAAAGCATTCCTACCAGAATATCAGGTGAATATCAAATTAATGAATAGAGCCAAAAAAAATGCAATTTTTATGCATTGTCTTCCATCACATCGAGGAGAAGAAGTGACAGAGGGAGTTATTGATGGAGCAAAATCAATTGTATGGGATGAAGCTGAAAATCGTTTACACAGTCAAAAAGCACTATTAGCATTCTTACTTTTAGATGAAGACTCCTTTTAATAACTAATGCCTACTTGAAGTCAGTAAAAAGAATTTCCTTAAAATTAGAAATTTTTCTGTGGATAATTACAATACCTTCAACGGATAGAAGATTAATCTTTTTATTATATCCCTTGTAATAACCACCAATAGTACCATCGGCATAAACAACCCTATGACATGAAATGAAATAATAATTGGATAAGGATTGCAATTCAGTATTTTGCCAATTGCACGAGAAGCATTTGGTTTTCTCAGGGCTTTAGCAAGATGACCATAAGTTGAGACTTTACCTTTAGATATCTGAAAAATTAATGCATAAACATGATTCTTTTCTAAACAGTTTCTAGTGTGCATATTAAGAGCTTAACATCCGCTAGAGTTTAATAATCTCTAATCCAGCTTCTTCTACAAGAGATATAACTCGATCTCTTTCTTTTATACCCTTCCAATCCAAGATTGCATACGAAACTTTCTCTATAGACCTAGTTATCATTTGATTAAGGATAGATTTGTCTAGATTGATTATAGCATATTTTGGCATTATTGCACCTAAAGCAAAATTTGATTCAGTGATAAGTTTAGTGAATTTTTCAGAGTAATGATTTCCTCCAAAACCAATAGAAATCTTGTCTGAAGAACATCCTTTTTCAACAGTAGTCATAACTGCTTCACACACAGTTTCGATTGCATCACTATCTTGCCAATGTTCTTTAGAGGAACCTATTTCTACGAAGAGCACTGGTTTAGAGAAAGATGTGGGCCCATGATGCATTGGCTCTGTCACTATTGAATATCTAAGAACGTTACTCTTTAGATTCTTTAATTGTTTAAGATATTCTTGATGAAGACTAGGATAAGTAATTGCCAATTTAGATGGAGCGCCACCAAATTGAGCAACTTTTGAGAAATTACCGGGAAAATGCGCAGTTAAACTCGGTATTCCACTTTCTGATTTATGATGAGATAGAAAGATGTATGCAGTGGGATCTAAGATTGGTTCATCTAGAAACAAAAGATTTTTAGAGGTTTTTATTAGTTGTATTCTGCCTTTTTTATAAATTGGGTAACCTTCGAATCTTTGATTACTCTCTTTAAAACCATATGTTTCGATTAGATGTTGAGCCATGTTTCTGCTGGCAATGTCTTGGTTAGACGACACCAAAATGAAATGGTCATACATTGTTTAATTACACTAATTCTTTATAATAGAAAGGTTTTTCGGGTTAGTAGAGTAAACTATTTACTTTATGATTTTATGCGATTGAGTTGGTAAAATAAATAATGGGGTTAGGAAGTTTTATTCGATCAGCTAAAAATACTATGAAACTAGCCCACAAATCTGACCGACAAGAATTCATGCTTTACCTTAAATTAGTATTACTAGGTGTCAGTGTTGTAGGAACTTTAGGTTTTATCATTCAGACGATTAGTGCATTCTTGCAGCTAGGATGAGACTATTATGAATGAAGCAATTTCAGGAAGAATATTCGGAGTAAAAACTGCGGGTGGACAAGAGAAGACTGTTGCCACATTTGTTGCAACAAGAGTAGAGATGCGTGAAAAGAAGGTTTATTCTGTTCTGGTATTTGATGCAATGAAAGGATATATCTTTCTTGAAGCTCCAGACGCCCAGGTTGTCAGTGAAAGTATAGCTGGATTTAAGCATGTTAAGAGTCAAGTACCTGGAATAATTAGGTTCCCAGATATAGAGAAATTCCTTGTGACAAAGTCAATATTGACTGAACTTAACGAAGGAGATAAAGTTGAGATTGTAGCTGGACCCTTTAAAGGAATGCAAGCAAATATTACCCGTATTGAGCCAGTACGTAAAGAAGTTACAGTAATACTATTAGATGCACCATATCAGCTACCGGTAACGGTTGATGCTGATTATCTCAAGATCATTCAGAAAAATAGTGAGACAAACGCTGAATAGATACTTTACTAGAATCCATTATTAACTTATCATTATAATTTATTATTTGGACTATTTTAGGCATAAACATCTCTAAGACTTATATCAGGGTCGTAAGGAACCTCCACCAAAGCTATTGGACAAATGATGAGAAGTGGGAGAAAAAAAGTTTGTTAATGCTCTTGTAGTAGGTGGAGGGGCTGATGCGGGTCCACCACTCGGACCAGCATTAGGGCCTTTGGGAATGAATGTCATGATGATTGTTAAGGAAATTAATGAAAAGACTAAAGATTATTCAGGTATGCGTGTACCTATAAAAATTTCAGTTGATACTGAAACAAAAGAATTCGATGTGGAAGTGGGAATACCAACAACTTCCGCATTGATAGTTAAAGAATCCGGAGTTGAAAAGGGATCTGGTGAACCTAATACAAAATTGAATGGTAATTTAGATTTTCAACAGTTACTAAAGATTGCTAACGCTAAGAGAGATCAATCATATGGAAAGACATTGAAAGCGGTTGTAAGAGAAGTAGTGGGTTCTTGCATAAGTATGGGGGTCAAGATAGAAGAGAAAGATCCTCGTGAGTTCCAGAAAGAATTAGGTGAAGGAAAGTTTGATTCGAAGATTACTGAAAACTAAAAAATAACTTTAATATCAACATCTTCAAAGGGGAGCCAAGGCTGCCTAAATGGATGTAGAAAGGAATCCTGGATTAATAGCTAAATTAGTCCTTAATGATGGAACAGTACTCAAGGGAGAAGGATTCGGTTTTTCAAGTATAACTGTTGGAGAAATAGTTTTTAACACAGGGATGGTTGGTTATACAGAGTCTTTAACAGACCCATCCTACCGTGGACAGATTTTATGTTTTACATATCCATTAATAGGGAATTATGGGGTACCAGAATTCAGGCGAAGAGACAAATATAATCTGCCAGTTGGTTTCGAATCTGAATCCATTCAAGTTTCAGGAGTAATTGTTAATGAGATCTGTGAAAAACCAAGTCATTGGGCATCCAAGATAACTTTGAATGAATGGTTGAAACAAAGTAAGGTTTCTGGAATATACGGAATTGATACAAGGGAATTGACGAAAAAGATTCGCGTTCATGGTGTAATGATGAGTATTCTTGAGGTATCAAAAGAACCTTCATCAGATGATTTTTTAATTAAAAAACTTGAAAACAATCTAAATTACAATGATATCAATTTTGTTGAGAAGGTTTCTGTAAAGGAACCAGTTGAGTACGGAGTAGGAGATAATAAAGTTGTACTCATAGATTGTGGAGTAAAGCTCAACATAGTTAGAGAACTCCTCCGCAGGGGTTTGAAGGTGATTCGAGTACCTCATGATACTTCTTCAAGGGATATTTTAGATTTTCAACCAAGGGGAGTAATAGTGAGTAATGGACCAGGGAATCCAAAACAATGTGTCAAGACTGTAAGAACAGTGAATGAGCTTTTTGATGAGAGTATCCCCCTTTTAGGAATATGCTTGGGAACACAAATTATTGGTTTAGCGCTTGGAGGAGATACCTATAAACTGAAATATGGTCACAGAGGACAGAATAAGCCCTGCATAGATTTAGGAACTCTGCGAAGTTATGTTACAAGTCAGAATCATGGATATGCAATTAATCCTAAATCACTGGAGGGTACCGGTTTAAAACCTTGGTTTGTAAATGCTGATGATAAGACTATCGAAGGTTTGAAGCATAAGAATGGAAGATGTATATCAGTTCAATTTCATCCTGAGGCTTCACCGGGTCCAAACGATACAGAATATGTTTTTGACGAATTTCTTAATATCCTAAAAGGTGATTCAAGTGAGTAGGATACAAGGAATAAAAAAAGTTCTAGTTATTGGAAGCGGAGCAATTAAAATTGGGGAAGCAGGAGAATTTGATTATAGTGGTTCTCAGGCTTTAAAGGCTCTTCGTGAAGAAGGAATAGAATCAGTTCTAGTGAATCCGAATGTAGCCACTATACAGACAGACACCAGAATGGTGGATAAGATATACTATTTGCCTATTAATCTTGAATATGTAACCAAAGTAATAGAAAAAGAGAGACCCGATGGAGTATTCTTTAGTTTTGGAGGACAAACAGCTTTAAACTGCGGAGTTCAACTTGCAGAGAAAGGTATCTTAGAAAAATATGGAGTAAAAGTATTGGGTACACCTATCTCTGGAATTCAAGCAACAGAAGACAGAGATATTTTCGTTCGAACAATGGGGAAGGCAGGTATACCGGTACCGAAGAGCAAAGCAGCTTATTCTGTTGAAACAGCTCGAAAAATCGCAGATAAGATAGGATATCCCATTATGATTCGAGTAGCATATACCCTCGGTGGAAAAGGTTCAGGAGTTGCACATAACGAATATGAACTTGATGAAATAGTTCAACGAGGACTTGCTAACAGTCTTGCACATCAAGTGTTGATTGAAGAATATCTTGGTTCATGGAAACAAGTAGAGTATGAGGTAATGCGAGATCAAAAAGATAACAGTGTAATCATTTGTAATATGGAGAATATGCTTGCTATGCGAGTACATACTGGTGACAATATTGTAATTGCACCTTCTCAAACTTTATCAAATAATGAATATCATATGCTCAGGACTGCAGCCATACAAGCGACAAGAGCTTGTGGAGTAATTGGAGAATGCAATATCCAATTTGCACTTGATATGAAGTCTGAAAAGTTTTTGGCTATAGAAATAAACGCTCGTCTTTCACGCTCATCAGCACTTGCGTCAAAGGCAACTGGATATCCTTTAGCATATGTAGCAGCAAAACTAGCTTTGGGATATACATTGCCAGAGCTTACTAACAAAGTTACAGGTGTTACCACAGCGTGTTTTGAACCTTCTTTGGATTACTTAGTGGTCAAAATGCCAAGGTGGGATCTTCAGAAGTTTGATAGAGTTAGTAGAAACCTCGGTGCCCAGATGAAATCTGTTGGTGAAGTCATGGCAATCGGGCAAAAGTTTGAAGAAGCTATACAAAAGGCCATACGAATGATTGAAAAAGGTCGAAACGGATTAGTTTGCAACGAAGACACTGAAGAATCCCTTGACATGATTGAGATTGGGTTGAATAGACCAACTGATGATATTATTTTCGTGGTAGTACAGGCAATAAAACTCGGGATGTCATTAGAGCGTATTCAAGAATTATCATTTATTGATTTTTGGTTTCTAGAAAAGATTAAGAATATAGTCCAAGTTGAATTAGAACTTAGAAATAGAAATCAAAAACTCTCAAATGTTTCGAAGAAACTTATCTTGAAATCTAAACAATTAGGTTTCTCAGACAAACAAATCTCTAGTTGTCTCGGTGTAACAGAATTAGAAGTACGTGATTACCGAAAAAAAATCCGAGTAAATCCAATTGTGAAGCAGATAGATACATTGGCAGGAGAATGGCCTGCACAAACCAACTACCTGTATCTAACTTATAATGGTGAAGTAGATGATGTGAAGTTCAGTGAAGAGAAGAAAGCTATAGTATTGGGAGCCGGTACATACAGAATTGGGAGCTCAGTTGAGTTTGATTGGTGTACAATGAATATGGTCTGGGGTTTGAAGGAGAATGGTGTTAATGAAGTATTGGTAATAAACTGCAATCCAGAGACAGTTTCAACAGATTATGACGAAAGTGACCGACTATATTTTGAAGAACTGACATTTGAACATGTCTTAGACATTTATGAAAAGGAGAAACCCATAGGTATTGTTACCTGTGTAGGAGGACAGACAGCTAATAATCTTACACCGAAACTCGAAAAACAACAAGTAAAGATTCTGGGAACAAGTAGTATTAGTGTGGATATGGCAGAAAATCGATCTAAGTTTAGTAAACTTCTTGATGACCTCAATATGGCTCAGCCAAAATGGAGCAAATTTGCTTCAATTAAGGAAGCTAAAGAATTCGCCAAAGATGTAGGGTATCCTGTAATGGTTAGACCGTCATATGTATTGAGTGGAGCTGCTATGAAAGTGATTTGGACATCAGATCATATGGAAAAATTCCTTAAAACAGCATCTAAGGTTAGCCCAGAATATCCATTAGTTATCAGTAAATTCATCCAGGATGCATTGGAAGTGGAGCTTGATGCAGTTTCTGATGGTGAAGATATTCTAATCGGTTCAACAATGGAGCACATTGAAAAGGCGGGAATACACTCAGGTGATGCTATTATGGTAGCACCTCCAAAAGGGGTAAACCAAGATATACAAAATACATTAAATGAATATGCTTCTAAAATCGCTCTTGCACTTCAAGTAAAGGGACCATTTAACATGCAGTTCATAGTCAAAGACAATACAGTATATGTTATAGAATGCAATCTGAGAGCGTCAAGATCAATGCCATTCATTTCTAAATTGATGGGAATTAATCTTATGGATGCAGCTTCACTCTCAGTTTTAGGATATAGCATCAAACCTTTGTTAAAGACAATGAGAAGAAAAAATATTGTTGGGGTGAAAGTACCTCAATTCTCTTTCACTCAACTTGAAGGAGCAGATCTTATCCTTGGAGTTGAAATGCAATCTACGGGAGAAGTTGCTTGTTTTGGGAAGAATTTCTTTGATGCATTAAGTAAAGCGATGATTTCTGCAGGATATAAGATTCCTCGACAAGGAGGCAACATCCTAATTACGGTCGGAGGACAAAATATGAAAAGAAGTATACTCCCTTTGGTTCATATGTTACGAGAATTAGGTTATAGTATTCTTTCCACTGAACATACATCAGAATTTCTTATCGAGAATGGAGTTTCAAATGTTACAACAGTTTTTAAGATCGCGGAACCAGAACGAAAACCAAACATTGTGGATCATCTTCTGAGTGGGTCTCTTGACCTAATAATCAATATACCTCAATCTTCAGCTATAGAGAAATACGCATATATGCTTGAGGATGAATATGTTATCCGACGAAGATCAGTTGAACTTGGAATACCTGTATTAACAAATATAGAAACTGCAACTGTCTTTATAAAAAGTCTAGAGTGGATGCGGTCTAACAAGCCAACTGTAGATTTCCACACTTCTAAGACAAATTGATGAAAACATTATTAAGGCAATATTAAAGGATAAAAAGAAGACAATTAATCTTGAAGTGATAGGTTGATAAAGGTCTAATTCAAGAAGTGGTCGAGTCGGAGGCGTATTAATAATTGGTAAGTCTTAAAGAATTTGTAAAAATGGTTAAGGAGTCTAGGGAGAAGTCCAAAAAGAGGAACTTCAATCAATCATTTGAAATTATAGTTACTCTTCGTGATATTGATGTCAAGAAACAAGATTTTAACATAAGTGAAACTGTATATTTAGCTCATAAGTTCACTAAGAAACCTGGAATTTGTGTATTTGCAGGAGGAGATATGGCGTTGAAAGCTAAACGAAGCAAAGCAGATAGAGTAATTGAACCAGAAGAATTAGAAAAGAATGCATCAGACAAAAGGCAATTGAGAAAGATAGCAAAAGGATATTCATTCTTTCTTTCAGAAACTACCCTTATGCCCAAAATAGGTAAGATATTAGGACAGTTCCTTGGGCCAAAAGGAAAAATGCCTGCACCAGTTCCGCCTAACGCACCAGTGGAAAATATGGTGGAACGGTTTATTTCTGCAGTTAGAATACGAAGCAGAGGACAATTGGCTGTAACAGGTAAAGTTGGAGATGAATCTATGAACGATGAAGCTGTTGCAGAAAATGCCGTAATAATCCTTAACGCAATAGAGAAAAAACTTCCATCAGGTAATAACAATATTGATAAAGTTATGCTAAAATTGACAATGGCTGAACCTGTAACAATACCGGCGATGAGTAAATGAGAGACCCCACAGGACGTGAATATTCCACAAAAAAAGTGGAAACAATAAGAAAGATAAACGAATATGCTGAAAAAAAATCTGTTTTAGCACTTTCAAAGATACGTAAAGTTAGAGCTCGTCAAATGATGACACTTAGAAAACAGTTCAGAGATGAAATGAATATTGTAGTTGCGAAGAATAAGATATCCAAAATGGGTTTAAAGAATTCAAAAAAGAATATTGATAATTTCATAGAGAAAATAACTGATCAGAATGCAATAATTTTTACGGATATGAACCCATTTAAAATCCAACTTGTACTTGAGAAGAATAAAGTTGATTTGCCTGCAAGAGTTGGAGATATCGCAACAGACCCGGTTTCTTTGCCTTCAGGTAATACAAGTATTCCACCTGGCCCAGTTCTAAGTGAATTCAAAGAGCTGAATGTACCCACAAAAATTGATGCTGGCAGTATTTTCATATCCAAAGATACAGAGGTATTGAAGAGGGGAGAAGTGATAAAACCAAAATTGGCTTCTCTTCTATCCAGGCTTGGTTTGAAGCCCATTAAGGCAGGGTTATCTCTAAGCGCGGCCTACACGGATGGTGTTGTTTTTAGTGCCGAAGATTTAAAAATAGATCTGGAAGAATATCGAAATAAGATTCAAAAAGCACATACCACAACATTAGCACTAAGCATAGAAGCAGCATATTTGACAAAAGAAACTATTCCAATGGTCTTAGGAAAAGCATCTTTGAATGCAAAGACACTTGCTTTAGAATCAGCATACACAACAGAAGAAATGCTACCAGATATCCTGACTTCAGGTCAATATAAAGCGAATTCCCTGCTTAACTTAGTTAAGCAAAAAGGCTACAATTAGAATAATTATTGGATGCCTTTATCCGAATAGGCTTGATAAGCCTGCAAGTGCTTCTTCATCCTTCTTTTCATCTACTTCTTCCTTCTTCTCTTCTTTGCCTTCTTTTTCTGGTGCGGCTTCACTCGATGCTGGTGCTGCAGCCGTTGGTGCAACAACAGCACTCTTCAGAGCTTCACCAATATCAACTTCGCTTAATGCAGCAACTAATGCCTTTGTTCTAGTATCATCAGGTGTTGCCCCAGCTGACTGTAAAACCTTTTTCAATGTTGCTTCATTTATTTCCTTATCCAATTTATGAAGTAGCAATGCGGCGTATATATATTCCATTTCTGTTTGACTCGCAACAGGCAAACTTTGTGAAGGCTATATAAGATTTTTCAGTAAATATTATTTTTAACTCTAATGAATACGATAAGATATTAATTGTAACCAAAAAGGTAATTCCAACAATCAATTGAAATAATAAAAAGACAGTATTATTAAACCCCATCTTAAAACACTAGTATGTAGATGAAGGAAAAGGATGTTCTAAAAGCAAAGTTTTCCAAGGACCCTAAACGATACTATGAAGTAGATTTATTCACTAGAGAAGGATTCATCAGAAAACAATGTTCTAATTGTGATAGATTCTTTTGGACACTTAATCATGACCGTGAAACCTGTCCTGAACCTCCTTGTCAACAATATGACTTTGTAGGTAATCCACCCACAAACAAAAGATTTGATTATGTAGATGCTTGGCGTAAAATTGAAAGTTTCTTTGTAAAGAAGGGACACACAAGCATTAAGCGCTACCCAGTAGTATGTAGGTGGAGACCTGACTTATTTTTTACAGTGGCCTCAATTATAGCTTTTCAGCGGATTGAAGGGGGAGAGATTGTATTTGATATGCCAGCAAATCCATTGATAATCCCACAAACATGCCTACGTTTTAATGATATTCAGAACGTAGGAATTTCTGGCAAACATTATTCATCATTTGGAATGATAGGACAACATAGTATAATGGATGGTGAAGGTTATTGGAAGGATAGATGTATAGACCTTGACTTTGAACTTTTGACAGGACCTTTTGGGATAAAACCAGAAGAGGTGATATTTACTGAAGATGTATGGGTGGGATTTGGTGCATTTGGATATTCACTTGAATATAATGTGAGGGGTTTAGAACTTGGAAATGCAGTGTTTACAGAGTTCAAAGGTACACCAAGCAATTACAAGATAATGCAAGATAAAGTGATAGATATGGGTGCAGGATTAGAACGTTTTGCTTGGATTACACAAGGAACCCCAACAAGTTATGACTCGGTATTTGGTCCAGTAATGAAAAAGTTGATTACAAGATCCAATATAGAATACGACAAAGAATTCTACTTAAAATACTCTCGAATAGCAGGGATGTTTAATATTGATGAAATGCCCGATATAGACGCTGCAAAAACTCATGCATCTAAAATCTTGAAAGTATCTAAGGAGGAGTTAACAAATCAGACCTCAAAATTAGAAGCACTCTACGCGTTGGCTGACCATGTAAGGACCCTGGTATTCGCTATATCAGATGGAGGCTTACCAAGTAATGTTGGAGGAGGATATAATTTAAGGGTGGTCCTTCGACGGGCGCTAAGTTTTCTAGATAAATTCAAATGGAATATTTCTCTAGAAGAAGTCGCCACATGGCACATAGATTATCTAAGAGAAATTTATCCTGAGCTAGAAGAACACCGTGATGAGATTGCCACTATTCTTCATGTCGAGAAACAAAGGTACCAAAAAACAATGGAAAGGACGAACAAAATAGTTCACAATATAACAAAGAACAAAAAACCTCAAAGTATTGCTGAACTTATTCAATTATATGATTCTGAAGGAATAACACCAGACATGTTAAAGAAGCAAGGACTTCAGATAGAAATTCCCTCAGACTTCTACGCTAAAGTAACAGATCTGCATATGATGGATAAAGAAGATAAAGATAAGCCTAAGTTTGATATCGATAAATTACCCCCAACAAGGCTTCTATTCTATGAAAACCAACATCAATTTGAGTTTACTGGAACTATTATAAAAATAATTAATGATAAATACATCATTCTTGACCAAACAGCATTCTATCCAAGATCTGGAGGGCAAGAACCTGATCATGGTTTCATTGGTAGCTCTGAAGTGTATGAAGTAGAAAAATATGGAAATGTGGTAATGCATAAAGTAAAGGAGAAACACCTTGTTGAAGGCCAGAAAATAAGATGCAAAGTAGATGAGAAAAGAAGGACAACACTTGCACGACACCATACTGCTACACATCTTGTTAATGGAGCAGCCCAAAAGATACTTGGCTCATGGGTATGGCAACATTCAGCCTACAAAGATATCGACAAAGCAAGATTAGATATAACCCATTTTGCACACCTTACAGATATTGAAATCGCAAAAATTGAATCTTTAGCTAACAGCGCTATCAGATTAAACTTACCTGTAAAAACTGAATTGCTTACACGCAGCAATGCGGAACAAAAGTATGGGTTCAGGTTATATCAAGGGGGTGTGGTACCGACTAGAGAATTGAGAGTATTGAATATTTCAGGCTGGGATATAGAAGCGTGTGGAGGAACTCACACATCCATGACTGGAGACATAGGCATCATTAAAATATTGAAGAGTGAGCGGATACAAGATGGAATTGAAAGAATAGAGTTTGTTGGTGGTGAACCAGCTCTCGAACATACTCAACAACGTGATGATACACTAAAAAAATTGTCTGAGATTGTTGAAAGCCCACAAGATAAAGTTGTAAAAGTAGTTACTGATCTAAAAAAGACTAATGATATATTGAAGAAAAAGCAGAAGCAACTAACCAAAGAACTAGCATATTTTCAGATTCCAGTTATATTGAAGAAAGCTACGAAAATAAATGATCTTAAAATGTATCTTTCAACAAAAGAAGGAATTGGAGAGGAATATCATATATTGGTAGGTGATAAAGCGATTTCTACTCAACCAAACTTAATTTATTGTGGGATAACTCTACTAGAGAAAAGTGTTAGAATTTTCATCTTTAGCGGTGATGAAGCTCAAAAGAATGGAATAAAGGCTAATGAGATTGTTAAAGATATTGCATCTACACTTAATGGTTCCGGAGGTGGAAATTCCAGATTTGGTCAGGGAGGAGGTAGTAGAATTAACAATATAACTAAACTAGAAGATTCCTTGAAAAACATCATATTGTCACATTTAAAGAGAGAATAACTTTGGATTGGGATGCAATACAGCAAAAGTGGAATGAAAGATGGTGTAAGGATCAAATATTTGAAACCGATCCTGTACCAGGAAAACCCAAATATTTCATTACTGTAGCATACCCATACCCTAACTCACCTCAACACATAGGACATGGGCGAACTTATACTCTGACAGATGTTTATGCGCGATATAAACGGATGAATGGTTTTCAAGTTCTGTTTCCCATGGCTTTTCATTATACTGGAACCCCAATTCTTGCAATGTCAAAGAGAATTGCTGAGGGAGATAAAGAACTGATAGATACGTTTAAGAAAATATACAAAATTAATCCAGAAATAATTCCAACTTTAATTGAACCAATAAAGATAGCCAAATATTTTCACGAAGAAATAAAAGCAGGTATGAAAGAAATAGGCTATTCAATAGACTGGAGACGAGAATTCACTACCATCGACCCTCAATACAGTGCCTTTATTCATTGGCAATTCAACAAACTCAGAAAAAAAGGATTGATTATCCGTGGAAGCCACCCTGTAGGTTGGTGTCCAAAAGATAGAAACCCCGTTGGACAACACGATACTTTAGGAGATGTGGAACCAGAAATAGGTGAGTACACACTTATTATGTTTAAACTAATGGAATATCGCATCCCGACAGCTACACTTAGGCCTGAAACTGTATTTGGTGTTACAAATATCTGGATAAATCCAGAAGCAACATATGTAAAAGCTACCGTGGATGGTGAATTATGGATATTAAGTCAAGAAACAGTTGAAAAATTGCAGCACATTTCAATGAAAATAACTGTGAAAGAAAAAATGAAAGGGTCAGATCTTATTGGAAAGGAAGTCGAAAATCCATTAACAAAGACCAAAGTATCTGTATTACCAGCATCATTTGTAGACCCAAGAAATGGAACCGGTGTTGTCATGTCTGTTCCAGCTCATGCACCATATGACTTTCAAGCATTGAAGGATTTAGGAAATAGACCTGAGATATTACTGAAGTACAAATTGAAGAATGAACTTATCCACTCTATCAAAATACCGGTAATTGTTACTTCAGATGGATATTCAGAGATTCCATCAGAGCAGATTATCAAGAAGATGAAGATAAACAATCAAAATGATCCAAAACTCGAAGACGCTACATCAAGTTTGTATAAACATGAATTTCATATAGGTAAAATGGCAGAAAGGACAGGAAAATTTAGAGGAATGTCAATTTCGATTGCCCGAGACAAAGTAAAGGATCACATTCTGTCTGCCGGAAATGGAAAGGTAATCTATGAAATATTGAATAGACCAATAAAATGTAGATGTGGAACAGAATGTTTGGTTAAGATATTTGAGAAACAGTGGTTCATAAACTATGGTGAATCTAAATGGAAAGATCTTGCAAGAAAATGTATTGACAAAATAGAGATCATACCTGAAGATATCCGACCAGAATTTGATTATACTATTGGTTGGTTGAAGAGAAAGGCATGCGCAAGAAAATCAGGTCTTGGAACCAAACTTCCATGGGATGAAGAATGGGTAATTGAGAGTTTATCTGATTCTGTTATTTATATGTCCTACTACCTAATCTCAAAGTATGTAAATGAACACAAGTTACTGGAAGACCAGCTTACCGACAAGGTGTTCGATTACATTCTTCTTGGAGAAGGAGACCTCAATGAGGTGTCCCAAAATAGTAGGATTAACAATAAGATCTTAAAGAAAATGCGAGAAGAGTTTGAATATTTCTATCCAGTTGATAGTAGACATTCAGGTCGGGATCTAATACCTAATCATCTTACATTTTTCATTTTCAATCATTCAGCCATTTTCCAAGAGGAAAATTGGCCAAGGCAAATAGTGGTTAATGGAAGCGTTTTGATGGGTGGAAAGAAGATGTCTAAATCATTCGGAAATATTATTCCACTTAGAGAAGCTGTAAAAACCTACGGAGCAGACCCATTAAGGCTCGCTATACTCGCAACCGCTGAGTTATTGCAAGACGCAGATATTAGTCTGAATCTTGTAAAATCTTTCAACGAGAGACTTGAAAGACTTTATGGAACGATTGTCTGGGCAATAGAGAAACGGGGGCATCTAGATAAAAAAGAGTTTAGGGTAGAAGACAGGTGGATGCTTAGTAGGCTTCAGATGATAATCAAGCAATCTACTGAGGCATTGGAAAAACTTCGTTGCCGTGAGGCTATTCATAATATTATCTACCTTGCTGATCAAGATGTCCAGTGGTATCTTCGTCGAACCAAAGTCAATTTGGATAAAGAAAGAACAGAAATTATTACAGCAGTGGTCTACGAAGTGATACAAACTCGAATAAGACTTCTTGCACCATTAGCACCTTTTATCTCAGAAGAGATATGGGAACTTATGGGAAATGGAGACAGTATATCATCAGCTACCTGGCCAAAACTAGAAAATTCCAAGATCGATGTAGAAGCTGAAGATGGAGAAGAGTTGATTAAGAATCTGTTAGAAGATACTCTAAACATAATCAGAGTTACTAATATCAAACCGAAAAAAGTGACATATTACACATCTTCAAAGTGGAAATGGGGCGTATATCAAGAAATGTTACATCTAGCGGATATTGATTCATTGGACATGCGATCATTAATGAATCATATTATGAAGAAAAAAGAAATGAAAGAAAGAGCGAAAGAGATTTCATTATTCACCAAGAAGCTGATTAAAGAAGTTAGAACAGTTCCAATTGATATGCGCAGGAGAAGATTAAAAACAAAAATCCTTAATGAATTCACTATCTTGAAGACAGCAACGGATTTTCTAGAAAATGAATTTGAAGCTAAAGTTTCTGTTTTTAGCGAAGATGATCCAGACAAATATGATCCAAAAGCAAGGTCAAGTCAATCAAAACCATTTAGACCAGCCATATTTATTGAATAGAAATAGTATAGTTAGAAATATATTTATATTCCCATTTAGTCATTCCTAATTAGGAGAAACTAATTCATTAAGTGATTATGATGGAGTTTTCTGGTTGCAGCCTTCTTTATGTTGATCCTGTAGATTCTGAGAACAAAGAAGAGTATCTTGAAGCTGTTTGGATAATCGGAGAAACTGGTGAATCTCCAGTAAGAATATCATCTATTTCACAAAAATTGAAGATAACACCACCTAGTGCTGTTCAGATGCTTAAGAAATTAGAAAAAGAAGGATGTATAAATTACAAAAATCGTGAAGGAGTAACTTTAACTAGAAAAGGTAGGATAATTGGTCAACGGATGGTTAGAAACGGTATGCTTATTGAAAGTCTTATGGTTAAATCTTTGGGAATAGAAATTGATTCCAAAGTAGCTTGTGGAATAGAACATCATATGACAGATGAATTTGCTAATGCTCTTTGTTCCTTGATGAAACATCCTATAAAATGTCCACATGGAAACTTAATTCCAAAAGGTAATTGTTGTAATAAAAATTAATCTGAGCCTCGAGTGGGGATTGAACCCACGATCTCCTGCTTACTCGATGGTTTACGAGGCAAGCGCTTTACCACTAAGCTATCGAGGCACGAATAGGTGCTATAAACTTAGATTGTTTATCTTTTTCCATATTAATTATGTGAATCATAAAAAAATAAACAAAAAAGTTTATTGTGAAAAATATGAGTAAAACAGAAAAGAATTTGCGGAAAGCCTTCGCAGGAGAAGAAACCAAAATCATTAACTGCCTTTACTTCACTGTTATCCACATGATTTTTATTTATTTACAACTATAAAAAAATTGTAAGATTAACAAGAGAATTTTCTTCAAGGACTCGTAATATTTTTATATACTTATAATCAAGCACAAAGCAATATCTAGTGAGTATAATTGGCAATAGATGAAGAATTTTATAAGAATTTAAAACCTGTTGAGAAGCATAATGACCACATCGTTTGGGGACCTGGGAAAATTGGTGCAGGAGGAGAAGATCCAAATGTGAAAGCAGCTTATGAAGCAGCTGGAAAGAAAATAGAGCCGTTAGGAATACATGGAACATATGTTGCTGTGGATTTTGATGATTGTGAAGGTGAAGGTACGTGTCTGACAACATGTCCAACAACCGTCTTTGAATGGTGGATGAACCCAGGAAATAGTGGGCAAGATGATAGATTAGATTATAGAGACAAGTCTGATCCTACAAGAGAAGCTGATTGCATTTTCTGCATGGCATGTGTAACAGCTTGTCCAACACAAGCGATAAAAGTGGATGAGTCACTAGTAGACGTTCACAATAATACGAATCTTTAATTTAAGATACCGTAAATATTCGTATAATCATTACTCCTAGATTTAGTGAAAGATTCAAGAATAATACTATTGTATAATCTAGATTAAAAATCTTCGATTTGATATTTATAAAAAAGTTTCTTTAGGATCTCATAATGTAATACAGTATGATTAAGAGAAAATTTTCATTTATCTTGAATAGAAAAACAATAATTATTCGTAATTATTCTGAAGAATAAGAGTTATTGACTTAAAGTAGACTGATATTGGTAGCCCGGGCCAGATTCGAACTGGCGTCACCGGCTCTCTTCCAATTATTGGCCAAAGGCCGATATTCAAGAGGTTTCTCACCTGTGCTTGACCACTACATTCGGTAGAGAAATATTTCTCTTCCACCGGGCTAAACCGGAACCGGGCTACCTTTAGCTAATGGTTAACAACGATTAAATCTTTCTAGATTACAAAATAAATCAAACTTAATACCTAGATTTATTGAAAAAAAGTCAACATAATAAAACTACATTGTACGCTTGTCATAGTTTATAAAATAGAGAAATAAACAATTCACATATTTAGAAGACATTAAGAAAGAATGTCTTGATGAGAATTTATTAGATTCTACCATATTTTTATAGAAAACAGCTTTTTAGGAAGATACAAAATTATATACCTGATAGTGTAGGAGAAAATTCCCTTGCAAGAACATAAGTCTAATAAATTCATGAGAGGAGTTTTAATTGTTGCGGGAACTTTTTTCTTAGGATTAGGGGTCCTCGGGATAATACTGCCAATTCTGCCTACGACTCCTTTTCTTTTACTTTCTGCTGCTTGTTATTCTAGAGGTTCAAACAGATTTTACAAATGGTTAATAGGAAATCGATGGTTTGGAAAATATATTAGTGATTATCGATCAGGAAAAGGGATACCAATAAGAGCTAAAATAATTGCCGTCATAACGCTTTGGGCCACAATATTATTTACGGTATTCACCATCGTCACCCACCCAATTTTAAGATTAATCCTTTTCATAATAGCTATCTCAGTAACAATTCATCTGTTAATGACCAAGAATGCAAAGTAATAACTTTACATTTTTTAGAATGATTAGATGGAGAATTGATTTAACAAATCATTGTTAGTGAATAAACAAATAAAAAAGATAATCTCTTTCTGATAAATAAATTGAAAAATATAGAAATAATAAAGCAAAGACCGATAATACAAAAAAGAGAAATAGGTCGAAACTTTGTCTTTGGTTATGCCAGAAATTATGAATGAAATCTGCTCAAAACATAAGATTAAGATGAATCCTTCAGGTGAAGGGTCATTTGAATGTCCAGTATGTACAAAGTTAAGTCAACGCACCTTCAAAAGAAGAGGCAGATAATCCAATAGTGTTGAATAAAAGAATAGTCTTAAGGTTGTATTAAACTAAGTTGTCTAAACATTATTTTATGAAAATGCTTTTATCATAATTTCTTACTTTCAATAATATCTTTTTTCAATATTGGGCCGGTAGTTCAGTGGTAGAATATCCGACTTGCACTCGGAAGGTCGGGGGTTCAAATCCCCCCCGGTCCACTTACCCTATAAATTATATTCTAAAGCATTTTAGATTCAAGCAGCATTCTTTCTTTGCACTTGAAAAAAACAGTCTACATAATCCAAGTTTATGGAACAAATGAATACAATATTTTTTGGTAATTTTCATAATGGCATTCTAAAATCTTCTTTTATTGAATTCAGAACAAGATGAGTGTTGGTTCGTTCCACGTGACGGAGAGAAAGCAGAAGCCTAGTAAAATGACTTAACTCTGTCTTATTTCTATATTTACCAATTACTAATACATCTGATAGACCAGTAACATCATACACTGCACAAGTAGACGGTAGTTTTGCTATCTTGTTTTCTACTTGCAAAAGCTTTCCTTCCGAGACTGTTATTTCAGTAACGGCAGTTAGAGGATATCCCAATTTATCATTGTTCAATAAAACAGTATAATTCTGGATAACTCCATCTTTTTCCATCTTCTTAGTTCTGGAAAGTACAGTTCCAACTGAAACATTAATCCGGTTAGCTATTTCCCTAAAAGATAATCGGGCATCTCTAGAATATTCTTTCAGAATTTTTCGATTTATTTCATCAATATTCAAGATTCTGATTTCATATTAGTGAAACTATAATATATAGACATATGGAATATATACAAATATTCAGATAATAAAGGAATTTCAAAAAATTTGAATTAAGCTACAAAGATAGCGGATTCATCCCAATCGCTTTTGATTTTACCTTTTTCCATATTTACCATAGGTAGATAATTATGAAATAAACGAATAGGTTTTCCGATCCTTAATGTAGTGATTTGTATTATAGAACCTCTCCCATGGTTTTTTTCAAGTGATGGAATAATTATTTCATTAAAACTTGTATTTATTTCATCATCAGATGAACCTTCAATTATTAGAACAAGAGCTGTATGTCCCTCTATTTCAGCTAAATGTGATTCGTAAATAAATTCAGTGAAAATAGTTCCAACATTAGGTTCTACTTTCACTTCATCTATTATTTGGTTTTGAGAAATACCAATTCTAAACTTTACAAGATACATGTGTCTTGCATTGAATCTTTCAGTTCCTTTAGACCCCATTTTGAGTTCAGCATAATAACGCAGTAAACCTTTTTCTTCCATTTTCTTTCTTTTACGGTTTACTGTCCGTATTGGAACTCCAGTTAGATTACCTATTTTATTATCTGATAATCTCGGATTCTTAATTAGAGAACGGATTATTTTTTTATCTTGAATGTTCAATTTTTCACTCATATAAATCATCTTGTCATATTTAGGTCAATAATATCAAGTAGCACCTATAAATACGTTCCCAGTGGCTAATTGTAGACCAACATGGATAATAGATTAAGTATGAATCAAGTTAAAATAGCGGTTGAACAATTAAATAGACACACATCTAAAGATGTGGCTATTCATTGAGTTAACTTTTATATTGAAATTTTCATAAACTAAAAAATCCATATTAAGAAGAATCAGTGCTACCTCTTCTTAAGCAGTGAAGTTTATTCTAAAATTCAGAGAACTTTGATTGATATCTATTATTCATTTTTATGATATATAACCTACAGATTTATTTGCATCCAATAAAGTGGCTAATTGGTTTTGAATAAACCTAGTATTTACGTAACGCGTAAGATTCCAAAAATAGGACTTGAATTATTATCTAGTCACTGTGATATTACTGTACATGAAGGAGCAGAACCTCCAGATCATAAAAAGATTCTTTCAAACATCCAAGGTAAAGATGGATTACTCTGTATGCTTACAGATAAAATTGATGCTGAGATTATGAATGCTTCGCGTAAATTAAAAGTTATTTCGTCATTTAGTGTTGGAGTAGACCATATAGATATCAGTCAAGCAACTAAAATGGGTATTTATGTAACACATACTCCTGGAGTACTAACGAATGCAACTGCTGATTTAGCATTTGCTCTTATGATATCAGCTGCACGCAGGATACCTGAGGGAGATGAAAATATCAGAAATAATAATTGGAAAGGAGGTTGGTCTCCCGATATGCTTCTTGGAGAAGGAGTATATGGTAAAACTCTAGGCATCATAGGGTTAGGAAGAATAGGGAGCGCCTTAGCAGAAAGGGCCTCAGGTTTCAAGATGAAAATATTGTATAATAATCGAAAGCGGTCACGTAGTAAAGAGAAAAAACTCAATGCAGAATATAGGTCTCTTGAAGACCTTCTAAAAGAGAGTGACTTCATCTCATTACATGTTCCTCTCACTGTTGAAACACATCATCTTATAGACAATCAGAAATTAAAGAAGATGAAAAGAAACGCAATTTTAGTTAACACATCTAGAGGTCAGATTGTGGATGAAAATGATTTGGTAGACACATTGGAAGAAGGTCTAATATCTGGAGCAGGCATAGATGTTTTTTCATCTGAGCCTCTTCCTAGAGATAGTCGTATATCAAAGCTGAAGAACGTAGTGTTAACTCCACATATAGGTAGTGCAACTCATCATACAAGAAATCTAATGTCAGAAATCTCAGTTAGAAATCTGCTTAAAGTATTAAAAGGAGAAAATCCTTTCTATCTCTTTAATCCTGAAGTGATGAAAGTAAAATCTTTATCCTCAATAAAGATGTTCTAACGATTGCTCTCTTCTTCCTCATATATTCTAACTAATGCTTTGAGAGATTTTCCGAAATATTTTAAGTATAATTCTTCACTATAAATTTCATCTATCATTGCCTGAGTTAACTCTTGTACAATATCAGGACGAATTTTTTCAAGAAACATCAAGAAATGGGCAGAAGTTTGATACGCACCTAAAGCCTTTCCTTGCTCAAAATGGGCTTTACTTCCAAGAAATGTCCCTTTAGCTTCCCTCTGGAATCCTAATTTATCTCTAACAAAATCAGCTATACCTTCAATTAACCAGGATGTATTTTCATCATATCTAGGCGCCCACATTATTGCATGGTCAATTTCGTGAACAATTGCACCATCATCTGCGTCTCTACTTCCATAGATTTCTGCAATTTTATCGAAATGGTCAAGGTTTATGAAGATTTTTTTTCCTTCAGTGGCTGCAGGCCATTTACAGTTTCTAGCAAAAATAACATTAAGAGCTTCCCCAGGACTTCTTCCTCCATGTATTAATCTCACTTTCGGCATCGTGTTCTCAACCAAGGAAATAACATGGGTTGCATATCCTTTTTCAGACGGGAATCCAGAGTAATCAACCTTACAATTTTTTCCAATTAATATCGATTCTTGATTTTTAAAGAAATTAGGATTACTCCTTAGTTTTTTCTTGGCTTCTTCTTTATCTAACCCAGAAGCTAAACTTAGATAATCAAAAAAGTCCTTGCCTCCGATAATTCCTGTCCCTTTTTCCCTTATCGCCTCTACATATTCCTTGTAATCTTCAATCAGCTTCTCAAAACCTTGATTTGGAATGATTATCTTCTCAAATTTCTCATCTACTGCGATATCAATCTTACCTGATCCTTTCTTTGGGTGAATACCACCCACTAGTCCAGCCAAACCGCTTTTCATCTCAATCTTTCCAGTCATACAGACATCTGGGCTTAGGGGTATACTCCAAATAGCAGATGCAATTGAAACAGCAATCGCTAAACCTGCAGACGGCCCCCAAAGCTTAAGCTCTTCCCTATCAGACCCTTCTGCAGGGGAGATTATGTGAACATCGACATCATGATTATTTATGTTCGGGTAATACTCTCTAAGAAATTCAACTGCAATTTTCGCACTTTCCTTTACAGATTCCGTTACTGTCCCCAATATAAGCATGTTTTCACCTCTTTTTGAGCGTGGAAAAACATTAGATTCAACTATTATTATTAATCCACGACGTTCATCTTCACTTTCAGCAGCTGCTAATCCATAAGATTTCCCTATCTCAGGTCCCGTTCCTCTGTAAATCCTTTGCATTTCTTTCAGTTCATCAAAGTCCTCACTTTTCAGTGCCATCTCAAAAGCTCTTTCTAAATGATGTAAGGTCAATGGGTATGACATCGAATCATGAAATGCTGCAGCTACTTTCTTAAACAGAGATTTAATTTTTATTTTCTTAACCTTTGCCAGATTCTCAAGATAGGTAAGTTGCTCTCCATAATTCTTCCGAATTGAAGCATTTTTTTCGCTATCATTTTTCTTTAAAGCTGAAAGAATTTCTTGACTGGCAACAACCTCCTTTGTGCGTTCAGCTACCGCTGACCTCATCGTATATGCAACTACCCTTGGAGAGAATGTTCGCTGTAAGAATATTTTCATAACTTCATCAATAGTTACATCTTTAGACAAGAATGATTCTATTTTTCTAAGATGTACCTCAATGATTTCTCGTCTTTCTTCAGCATTCTTAGGATAAGGGAATTCCACAGAGAGAAGTCGATTAAGCAACGCCTCATCAATGATGTCTTTTCTATTGGTAATTCCAATAAATAGTACATTCCCACCACCTGATTTCAGACCTTCCAATTCGCTCAGTAATATCGTTGTGGCTGGTGCATGTACAGGGTCGCCAAGTCGGGATCCTCTTCTCACTGCTACAGCATCAATTTCATCCCAGATTATAATACTGGGTGATTCCTTCCTAGCCTCGCTGAATATTCTTCTAATATTTCTTTCCGTCTCTCCAACCTCTTTCTGATAAACCTCAGAACCACTTACCACTCTGATTTTCGTCCCTTCTTCTCCTGCTATAGCCTTCGCCAACAATGTCTTACCTGAACCTGGGGGACCAAAAAATAGAAAACCTATGGGCGGTTCATACCCTAATTGAGTAGCCAATTCTGGGTTTAAAGAGGCCTTAATCTCAGTTATCACTTTTCCAATTACATCATGTAAACCACCAACATCGCGATACCTCTCTGTAGGTTTAGTGAATTGTCGTGTCTCTTTAACCATAGTAGAGACCTCTTCTTCTGTATAGGCAGCTACATCAGGAGCGACAGAGACGAAATCATCTATAGTTGGTTTTGGAATTGAAACAACATTTCTTTTTTTAATCCTCTTTCGGAAAGATTCTCTAAAGGGTGCTTGCACTTTATTTGTTGCTAATATGAAAGCTTTGTTAATATCCGAAGGTGTTAAATCACTCTTACCAAGAGTTCTTAATGATTGTGATAGTGCATGAAATAGCTTTTTTGGATTTACATTAAGACCAATTTTCTTGTTCCTTCTTCTGCAAATTTCAATTAGCGACTCTTCCTTCATTTCGTTTAGGTTTATCCTTTCAGCTATCAATCTGAGTGATTCAGGGATATTTGCAAAATTATTTGTTGAAAGAAGAGCCACCCCCCTTATCGGATTATCTTTCAAATGTTCTAATGACCTCTCTAAAGCTTCACCGATTCTTCGGCTTTCCCTATCAATATCTCCACTAATACCTTGACTTTTTTCTGAAAATGCCTGCGCCTGTTCTATAAAAATCAAAGTAGGATTAGAAAAGATAGAATTCATTTTATTTTCAAGTTGTTTTTCAGAAACACCCATAAGCCATGATGAAATATCAGATGATTTCAGTGTTTCAGGAATAACTTTAATACCCTCTTTAACACCTCGCTCTAATGCTTCTCTCTGAATTGCTTTAGCGAGAAATTTCTTTCCCCATCCAGGATCGCTTTCAAGAATAAAGATTTTCGGTGGAGGAGTCGCATACATCTTGGCGAATTTAGGATCGTCATCCTGTAAACGTAATATATGGTAATCTATTGAATCGATTAGAATTGAAATAATATCTCCTCGTCCAACAACCTGGTCTAAAGATATATCTGGAAATCTTGGATCAATGCTGAATTTCTTTGCCCAGTTTTCTGCTTTTTTAATGCGTTTTTTCCGTGAAAGCTTCCGAAATCTATATGCACGATAGTCTTTGCTTATGAGTAGAAGTGGAAAATGAAAAATAATCCTGAGCCATCTTCTTCTTCCCCAGAGAAATTGTGAAAATTGAACTTCATCGCTGAGTAACTCATCAGCCATTTTTCATCAAATTCCAATTCGTCGAACTACTTCTCCAAGTATGAAAATGATGAGTAGAATCACTAAGAAAGGCCACCATTGTTTCATCATCCCAAGTGAAAGAGTCCCACGCTTCCATTTGTCATAAATTATTGAACCTATAAAACCAATAATATAAATAGAAATTAATCCAATAATATACCAAATATTGGGAAGAATATAATTAATCCACCCCTCATGCATTACCGCCAAGGCTAGCATAGCTGTGTTTGGTGGAGCCCAAACTCCCTTCTGATCTACGAGTTGGATCTGGGTTCCAGATTTTGATGTCCAGAACTTTGTAAGAAAACCTGATTCCTTGTCATAAGTGTATGCAGAACTACAGCCTCCACCATCACAATCGTCGAATGCAACAACAAATTTTCTGTAAGTATGCTGAAGAATAATAGGATCTGGCTGGTCATCATTTGGTAATTCTTCATTTATTACGGCTTGAACATCAGGATATATAGGATCGCCTTTAGCCAGTCCGGAAGTAACAACAAAATATTTGAAAAAACCTGAGCCATGGTTTATTGGTTGATCGGTCTCGAAATTTCTCAATAATATAGTTCTATCTGATTCACCATCATAGATGATGCTAATCTTAGATATTTTTCCTCTATCAAGCTCATCCTGTGGGATTGTGTTAAAGTTGAACAACTCTTTCTTGTCCCATATAATGAACTTAGATTTTCTTGGCTCATTCACATCAAAATCAATAGGAAAAAATTTGCTTTTTCCGGTAGTGTCAGTCATCCAAATAGTATATCTTTCGCCTTCAGATAGACCATTAATTGAAATAAAATAGTAGAAGTATGACACGTCCCATATATCTAAAGGTTCTTGGAATGAATATTCCATTTCAGCATAACCATCTTTTGGAATCATATTTATCTCGAGGTGATCATCAATTACGCTGATTGTGTTAGTTCCGTGAGTTGATGTCCATCCTTCATCTTGATTTGTTGGAAGAATGATAGTCTTTTCACTACTACCAATATTTATTGTGATAATTTCTTCATTTACGTTTCCATTATAGTAGTTAGAAATAGTATTTAGCTTAACTAAATTACCTTCCACATCTACTACTGTCACAATAGCATCCTTGATATCGGGGTAGTGTAAGAACTCATATTTCACCTCCATGCCTGGTTTAAGTCCAGGTTGATAAGTGACCGCAAAAGCCGAAATAAAGATAATAGTGGAGACTAAAATGATAATAAGAATAGGATTCATAATAAATAGTCCTTTTTTTATTATTGGTAGTCTCAATTCTTCTCTACTGTAATAAATGAGACCGAATTTTCTCATATAAAGGAGTTACTTTGAATATTTGGTTTCCATTATATGTTAATAAATTGATAAATTCTTAACCATTTAAGAGATCTTTAATGAAAACTAGAAATCTATTCGTAATGTGATGATCTGAGAACGATTTAATTTGAATAGAATTCTGTGTTCTAGTATATCTATATTTTTTTCTGAATCTTTACTTTCTTTCTCATTGAGATTTACAATAGAGGCATTCAATATTTTTTTATGACTGTGTACTTCTACTTCAGTTTTTTTTGATTCAGGATTGTAGATTCTTAATATGAGGCTTTGACTTAGTTCTCGTCTTTTAATAGCGGAAATAATTAACGATTCCGGCTTTATTTTTAAGAATGAAAATTCTGGAGGAAAAGATCCTTTATGCTGAGAAGTGGGGGTTACAATCAAAGGTGTATTGTGGTTGTATGCGTCTTGCCATACTTTATTCTGATTCCAATCACCTTCATGAATTACAAGGGAATATTTGAATTCATGTCTCCCAAGGCATTGAGCATCGGGTGTTGCAAGATGGGGGTAAAGTCGGGGTCCTGCTCTTCCCTTCCTTGTCAGGAGATCATCACGACTTAACCAACCAACACATCGAAGAAGTGACAACAAAATGGAAGAACCTTTCTCAGTATGAATAGCCTCATATTCCGGTAATCCTTGATTGATTAGAGTCAAACCTTTTTCATCATCATTAATACTCACAAACGATTGTTGCGGTTTGGTTGTAGAAGGTGATTCTTTCCAATTAGTTGCAGGTGGAGGAACGATTGGTCTTTGAATAACATCAAATGCACTTTCAGCATAAGTGTAGTTAGTTACTATATCTGTTGGAAAAATGACTCTTAATCGATGATCTTTTACACGATTATTGAAAATCGTTCTAAAATCGATTCGCCTTATCTTTGGATAAAGAGTTACAAAACTTTGGAGTAAACAGTTAACAAGTTTATCGCTTCGAGTAGTTCTATCTATAGAAATCTCTTTTGGTAATTTCAACTGTATTTCTATTTTGAGAGTAATAGAAACTGGATTATCATCAAGAACTGATACATTCGCTATACAATTTTTAGTTGTGATTTTATTTGAGGTCCTAGCGGGTGAGAAGTTATATTCATCACCCACATCTTCCACGTCCTCAAAAAGAAGAACATCATCAAACATAACATTTGTAGGTTTATAGATAATCTTCAACGTCCCATTTATGTTAGATGTTATATGGAAGTATTCATTTTCTATAAAATCCTTGTTCCCTTTCAATGTGGATGATAAGCATTTATTTTGATTAGATGAAGTAAGATAATAGATTTTATATCCAAAAGCAGGAATCTCTTCCGCCAAAAAAGAAACCTTAACTTTTACAGGTTTCTCCTTTTTAGATTCTGTTGGTCTACTTATATTTGTAAGAGCCCTCTTCTTTTTTTTATCTAAAACATAATAATTGGAGGTAATATTTTCTATATTTGGTACAGATAGATTAATACTTACAGACTCGTTACGAATCCAATTTAGAGTGTTAAAGACAATTATTGGAATGGAATCAGGGTTTGAAAAAGTAGTATCGATCTTTTTATTGAGATAATTGATTGAATTGCAGGAGATATTTTGAGATATCTGAAGAGATCTGATGAAACGGTTGACAACATCTCGATGAACTGCGTCAATGTAACAGCCACAAATGCTGTCATGAAATTGTGATTGAAGAAGATATTTCCAAGCCATCCAAATATTACGTTCTGGATATTCAAGTCCTTCCAACCAAGCTAGTGCTGCTAATGGTTCAGCGATTTTCTCTAACTTGGTTTGTGTCCTTTCATTATATTTTTTAATGGTCATCCGAGTAGATAGCACACTGTAAAGCATAAACCAGTATTTAGCTGCACGGAGCTCGCCTTCATAAATATCTAACTTGGGTTTACTGGCTACTATTTTTTTGATAAGATTCTCGAAATTACTATGTATTACTTTTGCATCCACCATATTATCATTTAAGTATTTTATAATTGATGGTATTTCTGGCTGTGGTTCAAAAAAGTCTTCACCATTATTTAGGAGAAGATATTTGGTTCTAGCATATTTGGAAAGAATTAATTTATTATGATTTACAGATTCAAGAGCTTTTTGTAGATTTAATTGATTCTTACTAACTCCAAATTCATCAGGGTTTTCATATCCCAAAGCAGAAGTTGACATATATCCACCTATCTGATGAATTGCTAAAACGTCGCTTCCATCCGGTGCTTTCCAGATAAACTCTGACCCTAATTTCTCTCCTTCATCACCCAATCCTCTTGAGAATACTGCCGAATCAAGATTGAAGCCTCTGAGAATCTGTGGAAGTTGAGAGATATGGCCGAATTGGTCCGGCATATAACCTACTTTCATCGCCCGTCCAAATCGTGCAATTATTTTATATCCCAGCATTAAATTTCTTATCAGTGACTCACCACTAACTAAAAATTCATCAGAAGCAATATACCAAGGACCAATGAAAATCTTTTTCTGAGTAATTAGTTTTCTTAATAACATCTCTTTTTCTGGATGTATTTCTAAATAATCTTCCAAAATAACTGCTTGACCATCTAAGATAAAAAATCGATAATCTGGGTTTGAATCCAGTAACAAGAGTAACTTATCGATTATTTTCACTAATTTTGTTCTGGAATCATTAAATGTACGATACCATTCCCTATCCCAATGGATATGTGAAACTAAATGCATTTCATATGGATCTCTCACCACTGAATTTCGTTTGATATGACTAACCATAACTGTTTTGAATTAAAGAAGGTAATTATTTAATGGTAATGATGTACATAATTTTGTTGAATCATTCTATTTATATCATGGTTAAGTTTTGCCCTCATAGGCAAGGAATCCAATTATGAGTGAAAAAATAACATCAGACATATTCTCCTTTGAGGATGGAAATAGTGATGACAAGAAGCTTCTAGGAGGGAAAGGTGCAGGATTAGCAAAGATGACTCAACTTGGATTACCAGTTCCTCCAGGTTTCACAATTACAACTTTAGAATGCATAAAATATTATGAGAATAATCAACGATTATCTGACGAATTAATCCGAAACACATATTCAGCTATGAATATTCTTGAACAGAAGACAGGATCAATCTTTGGAAGTTCAAAGAATCCTCTGCTTGTATCTGTGAGGTCAGGTTCAGCAGTTTCTATGCCAGGGATGATGGATACAGTTCTTAATGTAGGGTTAAATGATAAAACTATCCAAGGTTTGATCGAGCAGACTGGCGACCCCAGATTTGCATATGATGCATACCGCCGATTTATTCAGCTTTTTGGTAAGGTTGTGTTACATGTAGATGATGATAAGTTTCCCAAAATATCTGAAGAAATTGATATGACTACTGGAGAATTAAAAGAGTTAGTAAAGAAACTCAAAGATATATGTCAGAAAGAAACTGGAACTGAATTTCCAGATGACCCATACGAGCAGCTGAATAGTACTATTGCAGCTGTATTCAGAAGCTGGAACGTGAAGAGATGTGTGGATTATCGGCGTGAGTTCAATATTGGACCGGAAATAGCTAATGGAACAGCTGTTAATGTTGTGACAATGGTTTTTGGAAATATGGGAAACAAAAGTGGTACAGGAGTAGTTTTTACACGTGATCCAGGAACAGGGGAGAAAACATTGTATGGAGAATATCTTTTGAATGCACAAGGAGAAGACGTGGTAGCTGGAATAAGAACACCGAGTCCAATCCGTGGAATGGAAAAAGAACTTTCAGATGCTTATAATGAACTTTTAGGTTTAACAGAAAAACTCGAAAAGTACTACAAGTATCCTCAGGATATTGAGTTCACAATAGAGAAAGGAAAACTTTACCTTCTTCAGACCAGAAATGCCAAAATGAATGCAATAGCAAGAGTCAGAGTAGTAGTTGAAATGGAAAAAGAAGGGCTCATCACAAAAGAAGAAGCACTTATGGGAATAACACCAGATACCCTTGAACAGATGCTTCATAGGAGTATTGATCCAACAGTCCATATCGAGCCCAAGGCTAAAGGATTAGGAGCATCTCCTGGTGCATCTAGTGGCATAGCGATATTTGATGCTGATACAGCAGAAGAAAAAGGAAGAGCAGGTGAAAAGGTGATTTTAGTGAGAGAAGAAACGAAACCAGAAGATGTCCATGGTTTTTTTGCGTCTCAAGGCATTCTCACTAGCAGAGGAGGAAAAACGAGTCATGCAGCAGTGGTAGCTAGAGGAATAGGAAAGCCCTGTGTATCTGGTGCTGCTGAGATCAAAATAGACACCAGAAAGCGTCAGTGTTCTATTGGGAAGAACATAGTAAAGGAAGGAGAATACATTACGATTGATGGTACAAGTGGTGAAGTCTTTTTAGGTGAGATACCAACAGTAGAGCCTGAACCCACTCCAGAAATGGAAGAAATCCTGAATTGGGCAGATAATGTAAGGAAATTAGGAATACAAGCAAATGCAGATACTCCGGAAAATGCTAGATTAGCTCGTGAAATTGGTGCAGAAGGGATAGGGCTTTGCCGGACTGAAAGAATGTTCAATGCCACAGATAGGTTACCCATAATGGTTTCAATGATACTTGCAGATAGTGACGATGAACGAAAAATCTTTCTTGACAAGCTTAAACCAATGATGAAGCAAGATTTTAAGGAGATATTTGCAGCAATGGATGAAAATCCTGTTACAGTCAGGTTGCTTGATGTACCGTTGCATGAATTTCTTCCTAATATTGAAGAACTTCATGAAGAGATAAGGAAGTTACAAGAATCTGGAGCAACTGAAACCGATTTATCTAGAAAAAATAGAGTTTTAAATAAAGCTAGAGAACTCTCAGAAGTCAATCCAATGTTAGGACATAGAGGGGTTCGAGTAGGAATCACACACCCCGAGATATACGAATCTCAGATATTTGCTATCTGTGAAGCAGCAGCTGAGTTAGTAAAAGAGGGAAAAAAAGCAAATCCTAAGATAATGATACCTCAAATTGCTTTAAATCAAGAGTTAATGAAAATCTTTGAATTAGTTAAACGTGTAAAAAAAGAAGTGGAAAAAGAAAAAAATGTAAAACTTGAAATAAAGTTTGGTACAATGATAGAAGTTGTTAGAGCTTGCGTAACTGCTGATGAAATAGCTAATATTGCTGAATTCTTTAGTTTCGGGACCAATGATCTGACTCAGGCAGTATTTAGCTTCAGCAGGGAAGATGCAGAAAACAAATTCTTACCTCTTTTTGAAGAAAAAGGAATAATCAATCAGAATCCCTTCCAAACTTTAGATAATGAAGGCGTAGCTGAACTTATGAGGATAGCTATAACAAAAGGCAGAAAAATAAGAAAAGATCTTGAAATAGGTATATGTGGAGAACATGGTGGAGACCCAGAATCAATAGAAATATGCCATAATCTAGGGATAACATATGTTAGTTGTTCTCCTTACCGCATACCAGTTGCAAGACTCGCAGCAGCACAATCAGTGCTAAAGGCAAATAATTAAAAATGATTGATATATATATTAGAATAGAAAGTTATTGGCGAATATATCACCATACATAGTCTTTACGCCACCATAAAAAGAATATATTTCTGACACCTTGAGCGATTGGGAGC
>JASLOE010000007.1 GCA_030745655.1 Nitrososphaerales archaeon
TACATTGATGCAAATCATCGAGATCGACCTTACCCAGGTTACGCTGAAGAGAAGGATGAGACATGGAAGAAAGCATCTAGACTCATGATTAGGGTGAAATATAATCCTGCATATCCTAGTGGTATTATAATGATGAAACATTCCGTCTATCAGTCTTCTCCTAAGACGATGCGAGCTCATGAAACTAGAGAAGATGGGTTGGCTATGTCTGAAAGTCCTGGAGGAATCTGGTTCTCCAATTTCCGTTATGGCGGTCATCAGTCTCTAACACGAGCTTATCTGCAACCTACCCAGATGACAGAAACATTAGTTCGTAAGGATACTTGGGGTTGGGGTATAGGTGAAGGTTTCGCTATTGATACCCATGCACCTAATACTTGTCCAAAAGAGTGTCTTGTGAAAGTGGAAAAAGCTGAAGATGGAGGAATGCCTCCACCCGGAGAAACTCGTGGTAAGGGTGTTTGGGAACCAGCTACAACTGGTTTTACACCTTCAAATGAAAGTGCAAATATGAAGAAATACATTAAGGGAGAATACATCGAATAGGTGATATGAATGGCGATAGAGAAAGTTAGGAACTGGCAACTTGGAAGGGATATGGACTATCCATATGAAGAAGCGAGACCTAAAAAACAGTATGCAGCAGTCTTTAACATCAACAAATGTATTGCTTGCCAAACATGTACAATGGCGTGCAAGAGTACTTGGACTTACAGCAAAGGTCAAGAACATATGTGGTGGAATAATGTTGAAACAAAGCCCTATGGTGGCTATCCCCAGTTTTGGGATCACAAGTTGCTAGAGAAGCTTGGACCAAATAAATGGAGTTCAGGAACAGGTCATTATGGATCTGTCTATTCAGGTAAAACTATCTTTGAAGCAGCACCTTTGACAGAGGTAGGAACAGGTTATCTCCCAGAAGATAAGGAATGGCAATCTCCAAACATTTTCGAGGACACACCTACAAGTACAAATCCTGAGAAAGGACCCGATAATTCAGTGGATTTAGAAACTACTGGTGGTGGTGGCAGAGGCGGTGCTCATACTACTTGGTTCTTCTATTTACAGCGAATATGTAATCATTGTACACATCCTGCATGTCTTGCAGCTTGTCCAAGGAAAGCCATCTATAAGCGTCAGGACAGTGATGGTATAGTTCTAATAGATCAAAAAAGGTGTAGGGGTTATAGAAAATGTGTGGAGTTATGTCCATATAAGAAACCAATGTATAATTTAGCAACAAGAATAAGTGAAAAATGTATCGGGTGTTATCCTAGAGTAGAGCAAGGGATAGAGGCACGGTGTATGTCTGCTTGTGTCGGCAAAATTCGTCTTCAAGGATTAAAAGAATCTCTTCCTGAAGATGCAGAACAAAATCCTGAAAATCCTCTGAATTACCTTATTCATGTAAGAAAGATAGCAGTTCCATTATATCCTCAATATGGTACAGAGCCAAATGTTTACTATATTCCACCGCGATGGATCCATAAAAAATTCCTTTATCAAATGTTTGGACCAGGAATAGATGAAGCGTTAAAGGTTTATGAAAACATGGATGAAGAATTACTTGGAGTGCTTTCCCTCTTCAGGACCACAAGAAAAATTATTGAAAGATTCAGTATTAATAACAATATGGCAGTTGGCTATGATGCAAAAGACCATGAGATTATCAGAACTCCTATTGATGAGCCGGTAATAGTGAGACCTCCGAAATACCATAATACTTCATAAGGTGAAATAGTTTGCCAATAGGAAAATTAAAAGAGTTAGTGAAGAAACAAAAACTAGTTATTGCATTCATAATATTTATCATATTTTGGCCTGTAGTCTTTATAGGTAGTGCAGTATTTCCATTTCCACTACAGACTGATATAGTCTCAAAGCAAGTAGATCAATCCCTTCCCATAATGGACCCAGATTCATCTCTCTGGGCGCAGGCATTACCTAATGAAATACCATTAGGTGCTCAAACTGTAACAAAACCTATCCTTGCAACCCCATCTATCCATACTGTAACAGTGTCTTCACTCCATAATGATTCATGGATTGTCTTTAGGCTCGAATGGGAGGATTCGATTAAAGATGTTAGCACCGTAGGCACAGAATTTTATCAAGATGCTGCTGCTCTACAATTCCCTGTTCTAGATGAAACACCATTTCTGGGAATGGGTGAGGAAGAGCAACCAGTGAATATATGGCAGTGGAGAAGCGATTGGCAGGAGGATATAAACGAAGCCTACAAAGAAGTTGAGGATACTTATCCAAATATGTGGGTAGACTTTTATCCCTTCTCAATAAGCGAACCACCATATATAATCCCCTTACTTGAAACAATCGATAATGTTGCTGTTCCTGGTTGGGCTGCAGAAAATCCGCTTTCTCAGCCAATTAAAGTCACTCCTATATCAGATCTTATCGCTGAAGGTTTCGGCACCCTTACTTTCAAACCAGATCAAAAAGTGATTGGTAGAGGAGTATGGGAAAATGGTGTGTGGAAAGTTGTTTATGCTAGGCCTCTAGATACAGGAGATCCTAGTGATACTCAATTTACCGTAGGTGAAGAAAATTCGATTGCAATTGCCGTCTGGGACGGTGATAACCGAGAGGTTGACGGAAGAAAAGGAGTATCTGCTTGGTTAACCATGAAAGTAGAAGGCTCATCTTTCTTACCATTCTCTATCAACATTGACGATGCTTTTTCTTCGTTAGCACTCGTTGGTACAGCAGCCGTTTTACTCTCCAAGCCTACTAGGTACATAAGATGACAACTTCCGATGTAAAAGAGCTTCTTGCAAGAAGTGTAATCTATAGACTTCTCTCTCTAGGGTTCCTATATCCAACAAAGGATCTTGTAGATACCTTAAGGGATGAAGCTCACAAAGCGGATAAGGAAGTTAATGTGTATGGCCAATGGGCAACACGTCTTACTAAAGTCTTTGAAGAAGGTGTGGACTCGAAATCTATTTCAGGTCTCGAATCTGATTATTCCAGACTTTTCGAGGCTTCTGTGCACACACCATGCCCACCATATGAGTCAAATTATGGATCAGTCAATACTTTCGGTATGACAAGACAATTAGCTGATGTGGCCGGTTTTTATAGAGCATTTGGCCTTAAATTGTCCAGTACGAAGAAAGAGATGCCTGACCACATTAGTGCTGAAATGGAATTCATGCATATTCTCACTCTAAAGGAGGCCCATGCAACGATGGAAGGGTGGACTGATAAGATATCGGTAACAAGAGACGCACAAAAAAAGTTCTTACTTGATCACTTAGGAAGATGGGTTTCAGCAATATGTATGTCCATGCAGAAATCTGCGGATGCAGAGTTCTATCGTGAGCTTGCTAAAATAACCAATTCGCACATAAAAAATGAAGTCAACCTGCTTAATATAAAACCTAAAAAAGTTAAGAAAAGAGTTGAAGAAGAAAATCCAGTTGAAGATGTAGGTTGCCCCGAAGAAACGGACTAATAAAGCATTAAAAGAGTTGATCCAATTTCTCAACAGCTAAGGATTATCTCGGGCTCTTCATCAAATCTCTGTTGGTGATTGTAGTTCTTGAAGTTCTTTTTGTTAGACCTTTTTTGAAAGTTGGATTTGGTTTTCTACGGGGGGGATATATACCAAGTCTCTACGAAGTCATCATTACATTAAGTCCATTTATACTGAGTAGTTCTTTTCTATTAGCCTTAATCTCAGTTGGGTTAGTAGGCTACTTATTGATTAAAGATTCATCTAAATCCGCTTTTATCACTTCTGTATCTTTATTTGGTTTTCTGGTCTTGGGTGTTTTTTCCGTCTTCACTACACCTGGAGCTGTGTTGTTGATTGCCCAAAACATTGTTGCCTTTATCGTGCTCACTCTTCTAGCCTTATGGTTCACAAAGGGTACGACTACAAAATTGGCGAAAATAATCAGCTCATTGTTCATCACTTCATATTTTATTGCATTTTGGTTTGTATTTGCACCTGCTATCTTTATTCTTGGGGGTCCAAAGCCGGTTTTTATTGTGGAAATTTTAAACATCGGAGAGGCGCTGACAATAGTCAATGCTTTACCTCTATATGTTTATTTTGTAGGACTTAAGAAAGAAAATTATTCACATGTTTCAGAGTTAATTTTTCCATCGATTCCTGCTGCATTGTTTATTGCAATCTACTTATTGAACCCTGCGCTTACGTCTCTTTTTTCCACCTGGGTCTTCGGCTACAATCTTTTCCTACCATTTCCATTCTACGTAGCAGCACTTTGGCTCTATGCTGACCTCATTATTAGAATGTTGAAAGTGAAAAATGAAATGGTATATGGCCTTCTTTTTATATTCATAGCTGGACGGAATCTAGAATCGGTCTATCTTACCTTACTAGCTATACTAGGAATATTCTTAATCATCCAAAACGTTCACCTTGAAAAAAAAGAGTATTGACGGATGGACTCAAAGTATAGTTTAGAAAACAAGAAAATTATTATGTTTAAAAGCGGTTATCTATACCTGTTGAATCGTCACAAGTTTAACAAAATGGTCGTTAGGTTTAATAAAAGTCGATTTTATATATTTTGGTGAATATTAAGGACTTGAATTATAATCATTGAGTCTGATTTCTCTACTTCTATAATCGGGGCAGATGGATTCTAACTTTCTCTTGAAATGTTTTGAATGGTTGAACTCTGATAAATGAACAATTTCGTGAAGAATAATGTATTCTGACAGATCTCTTGGCAATCCTGCTAGTTGCCAATTAAATGTGAGTTCACCACTCCTTTTACAATATCCCCATCTGGAAGTTCTTTTCACTCTAATGTTAGATGCTTTAACTCCCAACTTGTGAGAGAATAGGGGAACTATTTCATCTACAATTATCCGAGTTTCTTCGGTCATCCAGTCCCTAAGAAGAGTTTTAGAATCAATATTACTAGTTGTAGACAGAATAATTTTTTTGTTAGATACTTTGACAAATGCCTTGTCTGAATATTTTTCCTCAAGATTATGATATTCTCCATTGAATAATAATTGATCACCATTAATAATTGAGATTCTTTTTGATAATTGATGATATTTTGCCTCTATCCATTTACGCTTATCTTTAATGATTGTTTGAGGGTCTATTCTTGACCTCTTTGGAAGAGTTATTAGAAGAGACAAGTCTTTCCTAAATCTCAAATAGGTATACCTTGAACTTCTTCCTTTTCTAATAGTATAGTCTATCTCTTTATCTCCAATAATAAGTTTTGGAATTTGAAACACCTTTCATCCATTTAATCCATAATTCAGAAACTGTTGACTAAAGTACACATAATAATTAGTTATTCTTTACTTTTTGTATTTTGTTGACATGAAAACATAACAAATACACAAATAATTAATAATGACTTTTCAGCACATGCAACCTGTAGATATTCTATTTCCGTTAATTCAAGTAACCTAATTTCTTAAATTTTTCACTCTTTTTATAAGCTGCCACAAATTTTATGAGAAAAAATATGTCAGGATTTATAAAAAATAATCTCTATGATTCGAAATGTCTACTTGTAAATCTCAATTTCGTCATCAAGGCATCAAAACTTATTCGATTCAATACAGACCAATCAAAATCCTCTGCTTCTCTATTCTCAAGCCTTATAGCGTCATGTTGACACGCAGCAATACATGAACCAAAACCATCACAAATTTTTTCATCGATTAGCTTAGCTTTTCCATCAAATAATTGAAGAGCACCAGTTAAACACGCATCTACACAATCACCGCAACCGGTACATTTGTCCGAATCTACAGCGATTATAAGTCGTTTAGTTTTAGCACTCGTGGTGGGTTCCATGACCATGTCCATGAGCTTTCTTCTCTTTATCAATCATCGAGTCATCAATTACTCCAGGTTTATAAGGCTCAATTTCTCCAGAAGACACTCTAACAATATAATTATTTTTATTAATATTGTCTTTACCAGCTCCATTGATTGCTTTTTCCACCATCATATGAATGGCATGACAACACGGGACTTCCATAGTGTATACATCGATGTTTCTTGCTGATGTCTCCTTCATCATCGAAGTAAGCTTGCTCATCATTTTATCAGGGTCTTCTAGTAAAGGACATCCAATCATAACACCTTCATTCTTTCCCACCATTTTCCCATAATTGTCACTCGAAAATGCTACACAATCAGCAGCAATTGTGAACTTATCTTGTTGGAGAAATGGTGCCTGAGGATGCGCAAGCAATATTTTTATTGGCCATTGAACATTCAATATTCTACTCATTCACATTGAAAAATTACTTGGTATTTATAACTTATGTTATTGATAATTTAACAATTAAAAGTAAATTTTAAAAGAAATTCTACATAAAAAATAATGATGCTTTTTATGATGATTTTTACCGGCCAAACTTGCCTGTCAATAAAGCCTCATCGAGAATATGTCCACTAATTGCAGATAAGACCATTTGCTTTGTGGCTCCAGCTTCAAGAGAAAGAACTGTATCGATTGCGTAAATCCTAAACTTATACCTATGCTCAGGTCCTGCTGGTGGACACGGACCAAAATAACCCATTGCTCCTAGTCCATTTCTACCATGGATTCCTCCATTTTCAAGAACATTTTGACTTGGTACCCCTTCAGGCAATTCAGTAATATGTGCAGGTATATTGAACAAGACCCAATGAGTGAATGACCCAGGAGCATCAGGATCATCCATAATCAATACAATAGACTCAGTTCCCTCCGGTGGGGTACTCCAAATTAGCTCCGGAGAAATATTCTGACTATCACAAGTAAACTTCAATGGAATATCCTCATTATCTCCAAAACTGGGACTTAGAATTAGAAATTCTAGCGACTCAATTATTATTTTAGTTGTAGTTACAGTAGCCGTTGTTGTCAAGGTTGTTGAGACAGTTGAAGTAATCGTTTCTGTCAAAGTTGTCGTGTTATTAATGGTAGTGGTTACTGTTGCCGTTATTATTGATGTTGAAATTGCGGTATTTGTAGTCGTTATAGATTTTGTTATTGATGTCGTAGTTGTAATTGTGGCTGTTGTTTCATCTGCTGGAGTTACTAATGTTCCACTGAATGATGATAATCCAATACCCATGATAACGCCTATTATCAATCCTATACCTAATTGCATCCTGCTAATTTTCATGATTGATGTGATAGTAATTTATCGCAAACTTATTAATGATTCCTCTTATCGCTGTTTTGATTTTCTTTTTTCTCCTTGTAACCAGAGTTATACCAATACACGAATAAATTTGCTTGACGAAGAATATATTCTTAATTATATACCTAATTATTTTAATAGCGGAATGCTGTTTTTTTAACTTTGTCAATCAAGTTTTTTATTCGATTATTTCATCCATTTTAACTTCTTTTGTGGCTGATTGATCTATAGCTCGCCAGACATGCTTTACTACATTTAAAAATGATGGAATTACCATAAACAAAAATATTGTTCTAAATTCGAAAACTATGTTTATAGCATTTAAACTTAAACCGATATCTCCTTCACCCATATTATCATCTAAGAATCTAGATGGATCATCAATTGACAAAGTGATGACTCCACCGTTAAGTAAGGTTATCGTGTAATAAGCAGCTAAAAGAGCCGCTGAAGCAGCGAATAAATGACTTAGTGCATGTCCTTTTAGAATACTGCTAAAAACACTTAACATTGTGATTGTAACTGCAAATATCAAAATAGTTTCTGAAATGTTACCTTGAGCTAAGGCACTAATGTCTATTGGCAATACCGATTCAGAAGTTGAGGGAATAAATTGTTCTAACTGCGAGAATAGTAATGTCGGTAAATAGTACCAAAGAGCAAGATTAAAAGCAGCAATAATTAATGTCCATACAATTCTTAAAGAAAATTTGAATGGAGTTAAACCTAGTATTTTAGTCATTGCATATTCCACATACTATGTTTACTTCTTTTCCTACAGCTACTTCCTGTTCTTCAATAGAAAAGATCAGATTAAGTTTGTATATACCTGATGAAACTATCTTTTCAGATGCAACTATTTCGATGTTCTCACTAAATTCTTCCTCCGGATCTAAATCTAAGGTAAGAGTTGTTTCACCATAATTACTAGGTATACTGGTTTTAGGTGTTGAAATGAGAACGACTCTAATATCCCCCTTAAAACTGTCTAGAAGCGGGTTAGTGAATTGAATGTTAAAAGGAACTAAAACATGAGATGCATTAATTTGATTAATAGGCAAAGACGTTATCTGGATATTATCTTCAGCGATATTCAAATCAAGTTTAGGGATCGAAAAATCAATCGAAGTTGCTAATCCTAAAGACAGAAATGGTTGAAAAGATACATTACCATTAACTGAAAGCGATATATTTCCATCCTTAATAGATGATATATCGATAGGAACATCAATAAACAAGTTTTTATCTTCATTCGGCATAATAGTTTCAGATATTTGTTTGATGTCTCCAATAATAGTGGAATCAGACGATATTTCTCCGTCCAATATCAAATGAATTGGTAATACTCCTTTATTTGGAACCGTCAAATTTACTTTGAATTTAAAAACCCCATCTTCAATGGATCTAGTCATATCCGGTTGAAGATTGTTGAAATTATCGATAATGTAAGTAGTTTCTTCGTATAAAGAGTACCCAATAATCCCAAACGAAGCAAAAGCAACTAAACTAATTATTAGCGAGGCCCGTCCCAGAGCTTTAAGCGCTGGTCCTGAGTCTCGTGGCATTTAATCTTACTCCTAGAGACAGATTAATACTATTCTTTCTTTTCTTTTTCAGAGATTTCTTTACCTTCAGTTGTTGTATAGACACCTGTATCTTTATCCACTTTAAACGTGACTACACCAACACCTTTTTCAACCTTCATAAAATCCACACCACGAACCAATAGAATAGATCCTACCCAAGCCATAACTCCAAGGAACATAACTTGAATAGCTGAACCAAGAACAAGAGTTAGCATTGATTGAACATCAGATAATTGATCAGTATCAAAAGGATAGTAAGAATTGAATATGTCAAAAGACCTCATAAATACTATTATTAGAAGTACTATTCCAATAACAGTTATTGTGATACCAACAATCCCAGATCTTTCTATTTTCACCATGATAACCAGATAATCTATTCCTATTATATAAATGCGGACAACATTCAATATATAAAATATTTTTTATTTTCTAATTTATGACATATTGTTCTTAATCAATTAGTTATGACAGATATGTTTCAGAAAATATTTTTTGTGCTTCCCTAATTTTAATAAGTTTTGGAGGACTTTTGAAACCATAAGCACATATTTCATTTGGTGCACCATATTTACCACTTTCTTTACTAATCTGAATGGATCTAATTGTGTCAAGAAGAATGTTTGCTGCATTTGCTCCATCATTTGTTCTCAAGTAGAGATCCATACAAATTGGGCTTTCAAGGAATCCTTTCCCAGTTATCCAATAGTAACTTGTTCTATCACTCCCCATAAAATCAACATATTCAGTAGTACCAGTCACAATATTCATCTTGTATGGAACTTCAACTGATATTGAAGAAGTTTTAACACTGCGTTTGATCCCTTTATTCTGTTCGTCAATTGTATTCATTGTCTCTACTCCACCTCCAACGTCGAGCTGATAACTCTTTGACGCCTTAATTCCTCTTTCCAACATATATTCTAGAATTCCTCGGTGAAAAGCAGTTCCTCCAAATTGACTCATTAGATCATCACCAACCAAAAGTAATTCTGCTTTCTTAAAGGCGGAAACTATGTTAGGATCACAAGCGATAGGTGAGGGTGTGCAATTAACGAAAGAGCATCCAGCCTGTAATGCAGCTTCTGCATAAGCCTTAGATGTCTTATCCAACCCAGATGGTATTAGATTTAAAACAACATCTACACCACTTTTCTTTAGGATGGGTGCGATCTCATCATTACTCAAACTATTTCCAGTTCCTATTAGTTTAGTAACCTTCTCAGGAAGCTTATCCAACATTATTCCTTTCCGGATAGAAATACCCTGATTTCCTATTTCCAAGTGTTTAGTACTCTTATTTGGTTCAATGAATATTGCTTCACTAAGGTCTTCTCCAATCTTTGCAGGATTAATATCGAAAGCTTCTGTTACCTCAATATTATCTAGGTTGTATCCCCCAAGTTTAGGATGCCAGAGACCCGGAAGTTTACCCTCTTTTTTATAAGAAGCTATCCCCTGAACAAAAATACATGCACTGTTTCCAACTCCAATAATGGCAACTTTAATCTTCTTAGGCATAGATATTCACCATTTCATGACATCTTTATACTTTGCTTTAAAAAAGGTTCATATCTTGAGAAAATAAGAAGGGTGATATTGGCCTTGTCTCACGAACCTAAAAAAAGAGGCTGGATATTTGTATTAGTTAATGGTAGCTATGCGATCATTTATGGATTATTATTAGGAGTCTTAACAGAATTTATTACAGAGAATCGTATCCAAGCAGCTGGTATTATTTTCAATTCATTACAAGAAGGTGTTTTGAATCAATATCTGAATTTGACTCTCTCCACCGGTTATCTGTTGATATCATTTGGTTTATTCGCAATATATGTCTCTTTAACAGGATACAAATCTGGATCAAGATTATCATGGATTTTTTTTCTAATAAGCGGTGGAATCACTTGGTTCGGTCTTCTTTACTCTGATTTATCATTAGGAAGTATTCTAACAATAGGACTAGATATGGTAGGTCTTGTAACATATATCTTGGCTGTCTTAATTCCTATGAAATCAATTTTACTCGGTAAATGGCTATCTTCTATTAGCTCGAAGACCACTTAATTTTGGATTTTGCTATCCAACTGAACTTTTTTTGAAGTGTCTTTGCGTAAACCTTTTGCCAATCCAAATCCATACTATCTGACCAAGATTTGTAAATTCGTGGATCTATATAATTTCTAAGAGAAGTATTCAAATTATACTCTTTTGTCTTCTTGGCCAACTGAAGAGATAGTTTTGTCTTCAATAATCTTTCACCATATCTTTTCTGAGCTTTCTCTGTCTTTGGCGGTTTTGCCCTCAATTTTCTTAGTCTTTCCTTCTTTTTAACTATGCTTTTTTCCCAATTCTTGGGAGGTGTTCGTTTATGGTTACAGGTTATTGCAGTTTCCAAGTTTGCCATCTTGGCATAAAATATTTTTTGAAATTCAGGTTCTTCTTGGCAATTACTATTTTGTAGAAGGTAGGTACTTGCAACTTTTGTTGCATAAAATGTTCTGAATACCTTAGCTGTAAGTCCATCCATCGTTTTACCTAGAAACCTATTGATATCAGAAGATCTTACTCCATCAAAAATTGTTTCTCCATTCTTCTTTCCATCCATAAAAATTTCTAGATTCTTTCTAAATAATTGAATCTTTTCAGTTTTTCCTGGTATACTCTTCGACCATGGAACACTGTCTTTTCCAAGGAAATTGAATTTTATACTATTAGATGTAATCTGTAGATGTTCAACCCGTAGAGTAGATGCACCTACTGTATCTGCTTCATCTTCATCCTTCTCATCTCCAACTCTCATGCATAACTTATCTATCAAGTAGCATACAGTTGCAATCTTTCGTGTCTTGATGTCCTTTGAATTCATTCCTCTCATTATGTGTTTCCTAATTCTTTCAAGTTTAGGTGCAAGTTTTTTTGCGTAATCAAACTTCATTTTATCACGTTGTTGCCGTATATTTGAGCTATCATGGGGCCAAACATACTTGTTTTTCTTGGTGAGCTTATCAGTCCATGAGGCAAGCCACATGGATTGGTTATCTTGAATCCTTTTACCCCATTTTTGACCCTCTGGAAGAAGTGGGTTTTCACCTTTTTTACTTAGATTCAGTGTGATATCTTTAGGATAAATTCTTGGTTTCCATCTTCCTCTAAGTGGATGTTTTCCACGTCCCATAAATATTCCAGGCGGTTCAACTAAATAGTTTGCAATTTCGGTTTTATACCCATCTATTTCTACAAATCCGTACTTATCTTTTAATGCCTCACGTAATTTTTTTCTTTCAGCTGCAAGTTTTTTCTTTACTTCAGGTTGACTCTTTCGTTCTTTCTCCTTTTCCTGATATTTTATAATTCTTGAGAAGTTAATATCCTGAATATTCGTGTTGGAATATTCTTGAGGAAACATTTTTAGAAAATCTAAAAGAAAGTTTGATGCAAAAACTTTATCCTGAACGTAAGGTGTATCTCTTTTGGAAGCCCAGGCCCATGCCATTTCTTCTTGTTGAGGAGATAAAACTATCTTTTTTCCGTTAATAGTGAGAGTAAGACCATGTGGTTTAAAGTCTGGTGGAAAAAGTACCCCATTATGTATTAATGACTTCCAAAGAATAGTCCTTTTTCTTCCTTTCCCTTTTACTGAGGGTTTTTTGTTTCTCTTTGATTTGGGATATTTTTTGTTACTTTGTGGCATCAATAATTCCTTCTGGGTTCGATGATATGATGTGACAACCAAAATACACTAAATTGTTAGTCTAATCATTCTTAATTGGAATAATTATAAAATTTTGGTTATTTATTAAATTTCCTATTCCTTTTATTGATTACCAAGTCGTCTCTATTCTTTTTATGTCGTTCCTAAATGAAAAGTGAAACATCTGCATCTATGGCTAAATCTAAGTAAGTGGAAGCACCGATAATATCGTTAACCTCTGGAATCAATTCTTTTTCATTAACTTTCATAAGGCCCATCGTTGGTGAGCAAGCATGAATCCTTACTCCGGCATCTTTAGCCGATTTCATCATCTCAGGAATAGTTGGCCAGTATTTCTTTATGCGCCCTTTCATCATGGATGTAGCCATGCTTGTCATTCCTGGTATCATTCCAACAATATTTGGCATAGGTAATCCTGGATTTCCTACAGGAGCCATCTTGATAGAATTAATTTTGTTCTTATTAAGAAGATCTAATCCCCAAAATGTGAAATAAAGATCCACCTTCATTCCCATTGCTGCTGCTGAAGTTGCCAAAATCAAAGGAGGATAAGCCATGTCAAGAGTTCCTTTAGAGATGACTATCACTAGTTTCTTTGTGTCTATTTTCTTTTTATTGTTTTTTGACATAAATCTTCCACACATCTTCTTCTTTTGTTGATGAAATAAATTCATTACCAGTACGTTTTGCCCAAGCTTGAAGGTCTGGAACGGCTGCAGGATCTGTTGAAAGAACTTCAAGGATTTGACCTGTGCTCATTTTTTCAATCATTTCGTTAGTTTTAACGAGTGGCCATGGGCATAAAGTTCCTCTGCAATCTAATGTATCATCCGTTTCTTTTCCCGATGTCATTCTGATGATGTCACAATAATAATTTGATTTCATTACTATATTAAGTTTCAATAGTCTCTCGTAAAAAACTATGTCTACCTAATGATTATTGATAATAAATATCTCCTCTCGAATTATTATTATCGAAAAAGGTTTATTTCACCTCTTTTATTCTGAATGCATATGACAAAAGATACCGGTTATGATATTATTATAGTGGGAGCAGCAACAGCAGGTTTAACTTCAGCTATTTATGCGGCACGTCAAGGTATGCGAACCCTTATTATTGGAAAGGATTTAGGTGGTCAGGCACTCCTCACTAATGATATTCAGAATTATCCTGGATATGGTAAAATTGATGGATTCTCACTAATATCAAAGTTTGAAGAACAAGTCAAGAAGCTTAATGTTGAAATAATCTATGATGAAGTTATAAAAATATCCGATCAAAATAGCCACTTCATTGTTTATACATCATCAAAAGAATTTGTAGGCCAAGCAGTGATACTGGCGTTTGGGAAAACTCCGAGAGACATTGGGGCACCTGGAGAAGACGTGTTCAAAGGAAGAGGGGTATCATATTGTACAACCTGTGATGGTCCCCTTTATCGTGGAAAGACTGTGGCTATTGTGGGTTCTGTAGAACATGCGGTGGAAGCCGCGGTTATGCTAAGTGATTTGGCGAAGAAAGTATACTTCATATTTTTAAGGGATAAACCGGCAGGAGATAATGATCTTATTTCCAATTTAGAGAATAGAAAGAATGTTATCTTTGTTTCTAACTCTTCTGTTAAGGAAATAACAGGAGATAAATTTGTTGAATCAATCAAAATACTGAATTTGAAGAAAGGTTCTGAGGAAGAGTACGAGGTTGATGGAATATTTGTAGAGTTAGGACATATTGCAAAGACTGATTTTGTTAAGAATTTTGTGGATCTTACTGATGGAAAAGAAATAATCATTGATCGAGAAGGAAATACTTCACGGAAAGGTGTATTTGCGGCTGGAGATGTAACTGATATGCCCTTCAGACAATTAATAATATCCGCTGGACAAGGATCTATAGCTGCTTTATCAGCATATAACTACCTCCAAAGATTGAGGGGAAAATCAATAATACGTGCAGATTGGAAAAGCAAAAAGGTAACATAATCTATTATTGTATTATAATTGAGATCTTATGAGATGAATTTATTCAATTATGTGTAATCGATAGATGTGAGGTGCATTATCTACTTTCAAGATTCTTTCACATTGAACCTTTTTTATTCCGGCATCAAAGAATTCTAAATGTGCTGTATTATCACATGTTATCAAATCAAGTTCTTCTTTTTTACAAAATTCACCTAATTTGTCATCACCTATCCTTTGTTCAAGACCTTCAGTTTTGCTTACTCTTAGAATTTTAATATATTGTTTTTTTATTTGTTCTTCTAGATCATCAGGTAAGCGAAGTCTATTTTGATCAAGTATTACACCAGAATTTTCGGTTAAAGTTATATCTGTCATAAAGAGTCATTTTTTCCTATTCATAATATTAGTGTTGTGGCCTATAAGCAAACCCAAACCTAAGTACAGAGAACTTGTACCTCCGATTTCACACATCATAAAGATGGAAAAATGGGATTAATCTAAAGTCTTTGTGGTTAAACGTTTTGAATCTACTTAATATTTCATGACATAGATGTTTTAAGAGCGACTAGATAATAAGTACTTATTCATATGAATAGACGAAATAGGCTGGGATATGTTTTGTTTGAGAATAAATCTTTATCAAATAACAGTAGTCTTGCATTAATATCTTTTTTTGCTGTCCTCTATACTGTGCTTAGACTAATTCCAACTTTTCCTATGATTGGTGCAACAGGAACTTTTTCTGCATCGGATGTAGTTTCACCGCTTTATGGTCTACTTCTCGGACCGTATATAGGAGGGGTCAGTATTATTTTAGGAACATTTCTCTCCATAGTTTTTGGTCGGCCTCCAATTTTTTTAGGACTTGATTTTCTACCCGCATTAGTTGGTGCTGTTGCATTAGGATTATTGGTTAGAAGAAGGTTTCATTTGGTTAGCCTTTTTTATTCAATTATAATTTTATTTTTCTTAGTGAATCCCTTAACCCTTATCTCAGTTAATTTTCCATATGGAATAGTTATTCCTTTCAACTGGCTCCATTTCCTTGCATTCATTATTCTCATTTCTCCTTTAAGTCGTAAAGCACTAAATTGGATTACAGCAGATTCATCAAAATATTTACCCCAAGGTTTACTCATTCTATGCTTTATTGGAACAATGATGCAACACCTTACAGGTGCCATACTTTTTGAAAATGTTTTTGGTTTTTTGTTGGCTGAAATTCCTGCTGATGGTTGGCCGGCTATATGGACAACAATATTCTACCTGTATCCAATTGAGAGAATCATGATTACGGTTATTGCAACTATTATCGGGTCTGCTTTGTTTACTACATTGGGAATAAGTAGAAAAACACGATAAATCATTTAGCATTCAGTAGAGTTCACAACAACATTATTCTTATAATTACTATACATATTACTTAAATGTCATTTTGATTATAAATTAATGTAAAGTGATAACAAGCTGGTAATAGATAGAGATAATGTCGATATGCGTTGTCCAAAATGTAGACGTTTTACATTAAAAGAATTGGATGCTGGAATTAAATGTAGCTTCTGTGGAAATCAGTTATCGCGGGGACAAACTACAAATTTTAGACTCTATAAATTACTTAAAGATGGTCAGAAACAGAAGAAATATGCCTACAGAAAATAAAATCAAACGTTTGTTTTATCTGAAAAATATAGAATTTTAATCAATGTTCTACATGTATTTGTTGTGACTTGGATTAATTATTTTAATTTAAGAATTAATAATGGTACCATCATTTCGTCTTTCATTAATCCTCCATGTCCACCCTTCAAGACTTGATCTGGTTTATGTGGTCTATGCGGGTAATATAGAGAGCTGCCTTCCTTAGGGAGAGCTAGTAATCCACCAATTCTGTCAAGGGTTTGATCAGATATCTTACCTCTTCCAAATAATCCTTGTTTTAATGCCTCTTTAGACTCTAATAGATAAAAATAATCCCCAAAGTGTTTAGATAAATAATCTTTTACCGGTTCAAGCCTTCCTAATTTTGGGTAGAGATATGATGCTCTTGAGGAACCTGTTGGTTGTATCTGAAGGTCTTGGAATAATTGCTTGTGGTCTAAAATATTGACAGCTTTTTTCTTATCAAATGTGTGGTGACCATGATCACTTGCAATTAATAGAATGGTTTTTTTTGTAGAGCCCTTATTCACTCTGTCCAGAAATTCAGTTTTTAAGGAAAAAAATAGATTCCTGATAGCGGCCTCAACTTCTTCAGATTTCGGTCCATAAACATGAGATGTTGTATCAAGTGTATCCCAGTAAGCTAAAATGTAACTTTCTTCAGATGGATTAGATTCAATAAGTCGTTTTAGCTTAATGAAGAGATCTGAAGTATCTACATAAAGTTCTAGATTTGCTCCTTTATGGAACATTTGAGTTAATGCTGAGTTTCGGAAAGTCCATCTAGTAACTACGTGTGACTGATATCCTTCTTCTTTGAATATTTCATGCAAAGTCTTTGCACCGAGGAATTGCGAGGGATCTACACCTACATCTATTAAAGAATCTCTTCTTTGTTCTGTTGAAGGTGAGAAGTTAACCATATTGGCTACTATTCCTAGTTGTTTGAGATATATGGAATAGCCGGTGATTGCATGCTGTTGTGGAGTCAAACCTGTGCTAAGTGATGCCAGAGCTGTAGGTGTTGTTGATGCAAACGTTGAAGTTAGTGGAAATAAGATTGCTTTATCAACGGAGTGATGCAAAATTGAGTTATGTTCAGTTAAAGCGTTTAACATTTGTTGGTATCCCATAGAATCCACAATAAGGAGAATAACTCGATTTACACCATCCAGAATAGATTTTAGTTCTGAGTTTACGAATGGAGTTCCATTCTTATGATCTATTCCAAATGTCCTAAGTATTGTTGCTGGAATATTAGAAATACAATATTCATCATAATCAGGTGTAACAAAATCATTTAACCAACTTTTCTGTAGAATTTTTTTATGAATCTTTTCAGCATTGGAAAAAAGATGCTTCATCTTAGTATTCCTATTTATTTATGTGTGAGAATAGCTATGTTGTGGGAATCTACTCTGCAAAAACCAAATCTTACAAACTGTATCTTATCATCAATTTGAAGTTTTTTACATTCCTGTTCTGCAAATCCCCGTATAATCTTTAAACTATCTTTGTTGAATTCTCCTTCTGTGATAAGATCCTCCAGGACCAAAACTGAGAACTCAATATTGGTATCTGAAACCCATTGAACTTTTGGTATTTCATTTTTCAGTTCCTCACCTACATATCTTCCTACCAATTTTGAATAACTAGTTGATTCAACTTTTACATTATAGAGTCCAAGCAATCTGAACATATCTTTCTCTTTGAACTGTTCAGCATCTTCCCTCGGAATATGGAATACTCCTTTTGTTTCAATACTTCTCTCTCCAAAATCTTTTTCTGGATGATTCTTTAGTTTAACTGTTACATTTGGTGCACTTATTACTTCAAGCTTAACTGGATCTGGGACAAAAAAGAATCGTTTTACAATAGGGTCCAATTTTTTTCTATTGACACTTTCAATTAAGCTCCAGTCAGGTTGAGACTCAGATTTTCCTACCCCAAGACCCAATACAAATTCATGTATAGACTCAGGTAGAAACCCCCGTCTCTTCAACGCGGATAGAGTGGGTAAACGTGGGTCATCCCAACCTTTGACTAGTCCTTCTGTAACAAAATGGTTCAGTTTTCTTTTAGATATTATCGTACCCTTAATTTCAAGACGAGAAAACTCAATTAACTCTGGAGACCGTAAATCCAATAAGTTCAATATGAGAAAGTAGACTTCATCTCTGAGCTCATACTCTTTAGTTCGTAGTGCATGTGTTACACCATCTAAGCTATCCTCTATAGGAGCTGCAAAATCATAGGTTGGCCAAACTCGATATTTGTCTCCCTTTAATGGGTGATTTGAATCAATTATTCGAAATAGTGTCGGGTCCCTTAGAGCTGTGTTTAGGCTAGCTATATCTCCCTTTAATCTAAGTATGGCTTCATTTGCTTTATAATTGTCAAACATTTTACGCCATCTTCCAAGATTATCTTCTACAGATAGGAATCTGCAAGTACATCCTTTTCCTACAGCTCTGTTTTCCTTTATTGAACTAGCTTGGCAAGTGCAAACATAAGCTCTATGCAATTGAATGATTTTTTTAGCATATCTGTAAAAAAGTTCCATATCATCAGATGAGTTTTTTTCACTATCTGATTTTATTCCGAGCCAATTCAAATCCACCCTTATTGCATCATAATATTCCAGCCGTTCTTTTACGGGATTTGTATCATCGAAGCGAAGTATCATCTTTCCATTGTACATTTGGGCATATGTTTTATCGATCACAGCAGCTTTGGCGTGCCCTATGTGGAGGTACCCATTAGGTTCTGGTGGGAAACGTGTTACTATCATTTCTTTACGTACGTTAGGAAGAGGTGGAAGTTTTCTTTCCTCAACTATTTTTTCTTGTTTTTTTAGGAGTTCAGGAAACTCTTCTTCAATATGTTTTTGTTGTTCCGTAAGCGTCATATTGTTAATATCCTGAATTATTATCTTTACTCTTGGGATCATTTCCTTGATTTGGGGTCGGAGTTCAGGTAGATCACCCATCATTTTACTGATTACGACGCTAAGGTCAGCTTTCCCTTCGTGTAGATATGCATTTGCAAAGGTATGTTTCCGGATTAGGTTTTCAGTTGAGGCTTCAATCATTTGAGTCTAATCCTGTCATTTTTGTATTAAAGTATTGAAAGAGTTACCATTCCCGTTGAACCATGAAATCTATTAATTCCTCAAGGGTTTTAGATTGAATAGATGGCTTAGTTAGAAATATTTTATTAAACTGTTTCTTTGCTTCAAGCGCATATTTTTCAGCTTTAGTTTTTGCATAATCAATCGTACCGTATTTATCCATAAATTTTAGAATTTCATTAACTTCCGATGGTGTTCTTTTGTTCCTACTTTTATTCATGATTTTTAATATTTTTTCCTTATCTTTTGGATCAGATTTATTTAATAGATGTATCAACATAAGTGTGCGTTTACCCTCCATAATGTCTCCACATTGCTCTTTTCCATATTTCTTCTCATCACCTCTGAGGTTTAGTATATCATCCTGTATCTGGAAGGCTGTTCCAAGTATTGACCCAAATGGTATTAGAGCATCGAGGTTACTCTTCTCCACATCTGCTATTATTGCACCCAGTCTAATTGGTGAAATACAAGTATACCACGAAGTTTTTTTATTAACCATTCGGTAGTAATCTTCTTCTGTTTGTGTCCATCTTTTATCTTTGACCCATGAAAGTTCTATGTGTTGACCTTCAGTTGTTTCATTAATCATTCGTAAGAATTCATTCACCAATTCAAAAGTTTTAGATTGACCCAATATCTTCTGGTTGTTCATTAGCACATCCCACATCTTTGCATGTAATGCATCGCCTATGTTTATGGCCATAGGCATCCCATACTTTTGGTGTAAAACAGGTTCTCCGCGTCTCATTTCAGAAGAATCTTCAATGTCATCATGAATCAGTATCCAATTTTGAAAAACTTCGAGAGCAGCAGCTGTTCGGATAGCTTTTTCTCTTTCTCCTCCAAAAGTTTCGCACGTGAGGATGCACAGCGAAGACCTGAGACCTTTTCCAGGTCTAGATGGATAATCTCTCATCATATCATAGAAATTCTGTATCTCGTTAACTTTATCCCTTTTAGGTAGAAAATCAAGGATGAATTTATTAACAGAATCATTATTCAATTTTAATTGTTCAATCAAAGTTAATGGACACAATAGAATTCACTTGAAATTTCTTTTATTCATCATTATCTTATAGTTAATGAGCCATCTGCCATTCTAAGAGTTTTCCAGTAATTATATGCCTTGAATTTGTTAAATCACTTACGGTTCTTGAACCAGTTACAAACATTGATGTTTTGAACTCATAGATCATTTTATCTATTGCCGTTATTACCTCTTTACTTGATTTAACAGCTGGCGAAAGAAGGGGTTGAGCAGTACCTACTAAGCTTGCACCTAACGATATACATTTCGCTATATCTAGCCCAGTTCTTATTCCTCCAGAAGCAATTATTGGAATATTAATCGAGCTCTTTGCTTCGATGAGGGAAACAGCTGTTGGTATCCCCCAATTCCAGAAGAGCTTACCGAGTTCAGCTTTATTATGCATCTTTCTTTTCTCAGCTCTAAAATGTTCGACTGCTGCCCAGCTAGTGCCTCCAAGCCCTGCGACATTTACGGCAGAGACTCCTGCAATTTCAAGCTTGATTGCAACTTCCTTTGAAATCCCACAACCGGTTTCTTTCACAATAACTGGAACATTAATCTCAGATGATATCCATGATATTTTATCCAATACTCCTTTGTATTTTGGTTCCCCTTCAGGTTGTATCATTTCTTGGAGTGGGTTGAGATGGATTGCAATCGCATCTGCATTTATCATTTCTATAATCTTCTTAATTTTCTTGAGACTTAAACCATCAATAAGTTGAGCACCTCCAATATTTGCTATGAGAAATGCTGAAGGTGCTTTCTTCCTTGCAATAGCATATGTTTCCGCTGTATTTATCGAATTTAGGCCAGCTCTTTGAGACCCTAAACCCATACCAATACCAAGCTCTTCAGCTGCAGATGCTAAATTGGCATTTATCTTGGCCGCTTCTTTAGTTCCTCCAGTCATTGCATCAATTATGAATGGAGCTGAAAATTTGTGATTTAAAAAATTGGTTGATATGTCTAATTCGTCAAAGTTCATTTCAGGAAGGGCATTATGAATGAGAATAATATCTTCCAGAAGAGTAGTTGAATTCTTAGCTTGAACATTTTCTTTCAGTGTCACCTCAATCCCTTCACGTTTTCTTTCCTCAAGGTGGTTTTTTAATTTCTTTATCACCATCACAAGACACCAATAGGCGGTTTAAGGCAGTCGACTATTTTTAACACTTTCATTTGCTGTTTCAATTGGGACGAATTATTGTTCCAGCTCCTTTTTTGCCTTTGAGAGCTAATTCGAGTAAACCAGGTTTGGTGGCGTTCAGAATCTCGCTTTCAATTCCCTTTTCCTCTGCTAAAGTAAGAAGTAATTCAACTTTGGTTTTCATGCCACCGGTCACATCAATTGTTTCCGCACCTTTGATAGATGATGTTGTCCATTTCCTATCCGATGGTGTAATAACATCAACTTTCTTTTCACTTGTTAACCTTTTATCAATAACTCCATCTACATCGGACCCAATTATTATTCTCTTTACATCCAGATTATTGGCTAGATAAAAAAATATTTCTTCAGTTGATACTATACTATATCCTTGTTTAATATCGATTATAACATCTCCATATACAACAGGAATAAGATTGAGATTCAACATTTCTTGAATAATTTTTAAATCCCATTCAATAATTTTAGAGGACTTGGCTAAAATGGAAGCAGATGGTTGTATGGACATCACATTTTCATTAGTATCAATGAGTGCACTTACAATTAGACGATTCAATCTGGCAGCTGCATCTTGGACTAATGCTACTCCCTTGAAATTGTTCGCATCTTTTAGACCTTTATGAACTTGATATTTATTTGCAGGTATATGGGGGTAGGAACCCCCACCATTTCCTACTATTAGATTATATCTTGAATCTTTCATGGATGAATGTATCTCTTCTGCAAGTCTCTTGATTACATCTCTTCTTTCAGTGAAAGGTTTGGATTTGTCAGTTATTACGCTCCCACCAAGCTTAACAAGTATCAATCCATTTGATGTATCTTTGCTGATTCATTTCCCCTCCTAACACTTACTCCTGCCATAGGAATGCTCACCTTCCAAGCTTCTATCGTATTCTTTGAAATTTTCTTAAGAACATCATCTACTTCCCCGGCTCTAGGTAGAGCTATTATACAACCTCCACCTCCGCCTCCAGTCATTTTTGCACCAATGCATCCTGCTTTCAGTGTAGATTCAACTAATATATCCAGTCTTTTTGAGGATACTCCGAGAGAAGATAGAACGACATGATTAAAATTCAGAATAGAGGCAAGTAGGTTAATATCTCCATTAATCAAAGCAGATGCAGCAATCTCAACTAACTTTGAAGATGAATCTATTAAAGCTTTGAATGTTGATGGATTAATATATTTGGTCTGAGAAAATTTTCTAATCATCTTTGATGTACTTTGACCGGACCCACTAAAACACACAATAAAATCTATAGGTGTTTTAAGTTTGAGTGGTCTTTGAGAAATACCTTTCTTGAAGAGAATAACTCCTCCCTGCGTTGAGATTGCAGGATCTATTCCTGATGGATTACCATGAATAATCTTCTCAGAAACCATTGCCAGATTTATGATCTCTTCTTTTTTTAAGGTATGACCTAGTGCTGATGAAGCTGCTGCCACTAACGCAATTGATCCTGCTGCTGATGAGCCAAGTCCAGCTGAGAACGGAAGATCAGATTCCATTTCAATCTTTACTTTTCTGTTTTCTTCTAAATAATTTAAAGTAGCTTTAAGCACTTTCGCTAGTGGAGTAAGTTTGTAAGGAATTTTGTTAGGAAGCTCAGCAGTTAGGCCTAGTTTTTTTGAAGAGATACTGGATTGATCTGATAAAGAAGCATGAACTGTTGCACCCCTATCTATTGCAGCTGCAAGTGCAAAGGAACCATGAACAACAAAATGCTCACCAGCTATTATTATTTTTCCAGGGGCTTTTGCTGTAAAAATCAAAGCACATCATTCTACACAAATATTATAGATGAATAACCCACAACTGAGGATTTATCTCCTGCAACATCGCCACTAGTGGCATATTTTAGAAGACGTCCCTTCTTAGCGCCAAGGTTTTTAACTGCAGTCATAACTGTAGCTATTGCACCATACCCACATGCTGAAACATTAAGACTTTCAAGCACCTCGTAATAATCTGAAATATTTAGGGATAGTATTGCATCTATTAGTTTAGAATCTTTCTTAACGGCGTTGTTGTGTGGTTCATAATGTGTAAAATCTGATGATGCTAGAATTTGGGTCTTCCGACTCTTAGCAACATCCACAATGGAATTACCTAATTCGACTGAAGTTATTTTATCTTGAATTGCCATAATTATTGGTAGAATTTTAAAACCATCTCCGAAAATATATTGGAGAAATGGTAGTTGCACCTCAATACAGTGGTCCTGTATATGTGCTGAATTATCTTGGTTCACTATCATTGAAAACTTAACCAATTCCTTTGCTGCATCACTATCTACCTCTAATTTACCAAATGGAGTCTCCCAACTACTTTGATGAGCAACTGCTACCGAGCTACCTATTCCCCAATGATTCGGACCAAAAATGATTACTGTTTCAGGAATATCTGAGGATGCTAAAGCATAGTAAGCATTAGCAGCTACAGGGCCAGAATAGGTGTATCCTGCGTGTGGGACAATAGCACCAAAAATTTTCTCTTTTTCTGAATTGGATGGGAATTGTCCAGGACCTATCGGATGTAAAAAACATTCTTCAATATTACTTCTGAGCTCTTTGATGGAGCCAGGGTAAAATTGACCCATTACTGCAGGACGTCTAACATCCATACGTATCACCTTGATACAATGGATGAAGGTATCTTTAAGGATAACTTTGATATTATTTATTCGGTTTCTTCTAGAGGTTTAGTCTCAAAGTCTTCAATTGAATATTTCATTGATTGATTAGATTTTAGTAGTGCACTGTGAATTAGAATAGATCTCGCTAGAAGCCAGAATGCGGCAGCTAAAGCTTTTCGTCCACGGTTATTGACAGGTATGACAAGATCAACATTAGATGTAACGTTGTCTGTATCACAGAATGATAATACTGGGACTCCTACCTTAGATGCTTCAGTAACTGCTTGATAATCCATTGATGGATCAGTAACTAATACAACTTCAGGATCTATATGTTTAGGATAGATTGGATTTGAGAAAGTACCTGGCATGAATCGTCCTGTTAATGGAATTGCTCCAGTAATCATACAGAACTTATGAACCGGTGTCTTAGCATATTCTCTTGCAGAATAAACTACTACATTTGACATATCAAATCTTGCCAAAAACTTTCCAGACACCTCAATTCTTGACAGAGTCTTACCTACATCTATAACATGAAGACCATCAGATCTTGTCTTTTGAATGAATTGTGCCATCGATTTTGTTTTAACCTGAGTTCCAACCCGTATTCCAGTAGATAAAAGCGCTTTTTCGGTAACTTCAAAAGTTTGTTTATGTTGAATCGGTTGGTCTTCTATATCTATCGTTTTTCCTTCCATTTCTTCAGACAATTCTAAGCATCAACCTTCCATTTCCCAATTTATTTATGCCTCTCTCCTGAAAAATTATTATTTTTAACCATTGAATCATCATCTTTTAGTTATTTATAATGTGTCAGATTCAAACTCTGCTCGTCGTTGATTAAGATATTCATAGAAAGGCAAAACATGATCTATAATATTAACATTCGAAAGTAACATTCTTCTACAACAATACCGATTAATTTTCATGCTGTTCATCACTTCGTTTGGGTCTCCACCTGCTTTGACTAATTTATCGAATTCACTGTACTTTTCTGCTACTAAAGAGCCACAGGTAAAACATCTAATAGGTTTCATCATGCTTAATTTCTGACCTACTCTTAAGCTCCGATTAAACCGACAATTAAAAGTTTACTGAAACATAGTGAATCTTGTTTAAGTATTAAACATAATAAGAAATACTGCCTCTAGAGAGTACTAGAAATTGTGAAAGCCCCATAACTTGATCTACTTCTTTGACAAGCTCTTCATTTTTAACATTCATTATATTCATTGCTGTTACACATGCGTATATCTTTACACCTAGCTTCTTTGCGTCTAGTAAATCTGTTGATATCTTTGATATTTTTTCTTTCTTTAAAGCATCTTTAATTTTCTTTAGAAAGTTTTTGTCTGTTACGTTTCCCAATTCATCTGAACGTCCTTCAATCAGTCTCTCTAATCCTTCGTATGTGAAGAGCATATGAACTTCCATATCTAGAGCCGCAGCGATTTTTGCAATTGATATGGCATAGCTTACCCTTTGATATTCACCACTATTTATCACCATAGTGACCTTATCTGGACCTTTTGATGGCGTAATGTCTCACCAATAACAAGATAATCCTTCTTGTATAAATCTAGTTAGTAAATTATTTCTGCTAATGTTTGTTCTTTAAGTCCTATCTTAATTTCTCGGGCTATTCTTCTTCCCATTGACATTGGTTCTTTGTAAGTGAATTGAGAGTATTGAGAACCTCCAGCATATACATTTGTTCCCGCTACTATCCTTGCAGATATCTCAAAAACAACAAATCCACGGCTTGGGTGATATATTGTCTCCAAACAGAAGGCCCCTACTATCCCTGGGGGAAAGAGCTTGATTGAGGCATCCACAACATTAACACCAAAATTTAAGACTTCAGGAAGAAGACTCTCTCTCAATACAACTGGTTGGTTTCCAGTTACTGTGTAATCGAAGAATTCGGGTGGTACATCTGGGAGACCTCGGTATGCTTCATCAATTGGCTCTATGCGTCTATCTATTCCAAGAATTTGGACATTACCTTTACTGGTTTTCACACCTGTATTTTCAAATAAAGAATAGAAATAATGTGGATAATATCTCACCCCAAGAAGAAATTCTTGTATGCCTACTTTAGGGACATCTGATTCTTCTATTACACCACTTTTAACTCGACGATTCAATTCATCATGGAAAGCATTTTCAGAATTAACTGTAAAAAATCCTTTTCCACCCTTTGCACCTGGAAATTTAACAAATACTTTCCCATCTATCTCTGAGGAATCTTTGTATTTATGTGGCATAATTAGGCCTGCTGCTTCTATCCACTTTCGTTGTAGCTCACGATCACTTTCCCATTTGAGAGATTGTCTATTACCAAACATTGGTACATTAAGATTTTCTGATATATTATCAGGTCCAACATACTCAATAAATGAGCCATGAGGTATGATGATTGCATTATTTTTTTTCAGCACCTTTTGGAATTTTGGCTCCAGTATTTCATTGTATTTATCTACAGTGATAATTTTATCTGGGTTTGCTTGTGGGAAGGAGTTGTATAACGATGTTCGATCTTCTGTACATATCCCTATAGTCTTGAAGCCCTCTGCTTTTGCACCATGAAATATTTGAAGAGCTGTGTGAGAACAAATTGTGCAAATAGAAACTTCTTTAGGATTATATTTGTTAAGAACTTGTTCTATATCTGATTTCGATATCAAGTTATAATCTCCTCTAATCTATCTTGCTTAATCGCTTCCTTAACTTCCATAGCGATCCGGCGTCCGGTACTAACTGGATATCCCCAATTACATTCTGTGTAATGTGTAAATTTCGTTCCTGGAGATCCTGGGACTCTTAAACTTACATCGAAAATTGCTATATCTTCTTTTGGGGGGCCTGGAATGATTGCGCCCTGAAGCGCGAACGGCCCTATTATCCCTGGAGGATATTCTGATTTTGTGATTTCCACAAATCGTTCTCCAAGTTTGAATATATTTTCTAGCAGGGATTCACGAATAGTTGTGGCAAAATGACCTACTTCAATATTCTGTGCTTTGATGTGTTCTAAAACTTTAAGTTGTTCATCAGCTGGAAGCCTAAGTAATCCGTCGAGATTGGTCTGTCGTCTGGCATCAGTACCAAGAAGCTCTAATTCACCTAGAAGTGGTGAATAGAAAAAGTTGAAATTATATTGTGCACCTACAATAAATTCTTCTAAAACTGCTTTATCTACAGCTTCTTGGGTGATTATTCCTTTCTTAATGAGTGCAATCGATCTTGCTTCAAATTCCTTAGGATTTGTAGCATAAAAAAATGCTCTCTCATACCTTCTTTTTGATTCGTTTACTTTTACTACTGTAAGACGGTCTATTTCGGTATAATCTTTAAACTGGTGTGGAGTTCTTATTGATGCTTTTTCAAGGAGGAATTGTTGGTTTTTCTTAATATTTCTTTCCTCAGCCCGCAGAAGGTTTCTACTTCCTAGAATTGGTACAAGAAACCTGTTTTCTATCCCATCATATGGAACATAGACTGAGAAGGATCTGTGGGGTACAAATATAGTGTTCATTGATATTAATTGTTTTTGAACATTCTCATTCAAAATATCTTGAAATTTATCTAATATGATTGTTTTGTCGATGACTCCGCAGATTCTACCGAATGATTTTCGGATATGGTAATATCGCTCGTATGGTTCTTCACGACCCTTTTGGCATACAGCAACCGTTTGGATGTCTTCGTCTTTTGCTCCTTTACAAATATCCAGAGTTGAGTGACTCCCTAAAGTTCCTATTGTAATTTCTTCAGGGTGGTATCTCGATATAACGCCTGATATTTGTTGGTGCGTAATCATGTTGGTAACCTTTTAGTTGAATCTTTATCCTAAGATTTTTCTCTTATTATCATTAGATCTTTTTAACTATTTGCTTAGGTTAAAACTGAATGTCAGACTAGCGGTAAGACTTTTGTTTTCGTCTTCGTGCACCTGGTCCACCAAATTTCTTTGGCTCTTTTCTTCGATGATCTCCAGATAAAAGATGTTTATCATATTCTGAGAACCTTTTTTTCAGATCTTCTTTCTTAAACCAACTTGTAAGTGCACGTGAAATTGAGATTGCTGATGCGTCAGCTTGCCCCATAAATCCTCCTCCAGCGACGTTGACTGAGATGTTGATTTTATCTCTTAAGATGCCTGATATTTCTAGAGGTATCATTATCCGTTCACGTGCAAATCGTGGTTGTAATACCTCAACAGGTACACTGTTTATTCTAATCTTTCCTGTGCCTGGAGTTATTGCAGCAGTTGCATGTGAAGTTTTCCTTGCTCCAGCGAAAAGTTCCATTTTCCGTTTAACCAAAATTATCTCTTCCTCCAACCCTGGTTAACTGCTATTTCTCCTATTGTAACGTAAAGCTGTAGTGGCTTTTTCGGTTTAGCGTCTTCGAATGTCATCTTTTCAACTGTTCTATACGGTGTTGGAATCCCTATATGGACTTTTAATCGTTTAAACGCGTTTTGTCCTTTAGGTTTCCGCCTTGGTAACATTCCTCTAATCATCCTGTTTAGAATCATATTTGGTTGTCTTGGACGATGAGGTGCATTGATTGGATTTACAATACTTTTTAGTTCCTTTCTTTGCATATATTCTGCAAATATATTTTTTTTACTACCTGACATTAGAGATGTCTCAGCATTCAAAACAACAACATGCTTTCCTTCAATTAGAAGTTTTGCTATTTTAGATGCCATTCTTCCAGCTACCTGCTGAGCAGCATCAACCACTACTGGTTGTTCAGTTTTAGCTATTTCAACCACCAATTAGTTTCACATTCTTTCCAGTTGGATATCTCTTAACAAAAATTGGTATTGATAAAACTTCACCACCTGCATTCTTTATTTTAATTGTGGCAGACTTGGTGAAGGAGTAAGCCCCAACAACAATTCTATGCGAAACCGTTCCTCCTCCAAGTACTTTACCTGGAATAAGAACAACTTCATCCTTTTTGGTTATGTTTGATATTTTACCTACATTTACTTTCCGTTTTGTAGAAATTGATTTGTTTAGATAATTAGCTGTGGTTAACCAGATATTGGCTCCAGATGATTTTGAAGCAGTCCTTAGCATTTTCATTATATTATCATGAATTGGATTTCTATTTTTACTCATTTCTTTAAACTCCCTGTTTTTTCTGTGAACTCTTGCAATTCATTTCTTAGAATTTCGGTTGCTTTAACAAATATCTCAATGGCTGATAAGGCACCTGTTGACTCAATTTCCAATGTATAATCATTATCTGTATCTTCTTCTTTTGTGGGTTTTAGGATAGAGACATTTGATGCTTGCCATTTTGCATGTTCTTTCCCTGTTCCTAATCGTGCATAAGCTTCCAGACTCACTTTTTGGCCAGGTGCAACCTTCACGATAGGGATATTCGAGTTTACTGGGATAGTGGTCGTATCTGATACTGATTTCAGTTGTCCTGATAAGATTTCTTTCGTTGAATCATTATCTCCTGAATCTAGAACTAGAGAAACACTGCATTTTAAACAACCTAAAGAATTATCACAGTCACAGTCTTTTGGTAAAACATATTTTGAAAGATCTGTCTTGAGGGGTATGAGTCCTAAACGGTGAGCTAGGAGTTCGTCATACATAATTGAAGAATTTTCTATAATTATGATATTATCAATTGCCATAACAGGAACTTCACTTAATGCTATTCGTCGGATAGCATTTGCATAAGACAAGCTGATGCCCTGCAGTTGAATCTTTACTCTATCTATACTTTTTTCTAATACTTTTAATTTCACTATTATTACTACCTCTTAATCTTCACTTCAATATTTTTCCGCTTAGTGCAAGGGTGCTGATTTCTTCATCTTAAATATTTATTGCCCTGTTTCTAATAATCGTATCATTTCTTCGATACATTGAAATGCTTCGGTGGGATTACTCGTAGCTAAGACTTTTTTTTCAAATGGACAAAGGTCTGTTCCTTGGCGATTAACAATTCTATCAACCATCTTGTCATATTTGTATGGAATTCTGTTATGTTCTAGAATTTTGGCAGCTTCTAAACTGAGAATTGAAGCGAAAACTGAATTTATCTTAGCATAGATTACCAATAATGCTGCAGCTTTTCCAACAACTTTATCGGCTAAGGTACTTTCTTTAATATCTTGAAAATGTTTATTGATAGATTGGATGAAAGGTGATAAGCCATTCGTGTTGCTTTCAAAGATGATTTTTCCTTTCCTTACAAATACCATTGAAAGATTATTTTGATTCAGTCTATTCATAGCTAAGTCAAGATCATTCAATTGTTACAAAGTACCTCATCTTAATCGGTATTTATCTGAATTGATTCAATAATCCTTAGATTAGGCAAAATATATTAAGTGGATTTGGAAGACGATGAGATTGCGCAGATATAGAATTAGGCAAGGAATCTAAGAAAAATATGAGTGAATTTAACTACATCATCAGACTCGAGGGAAAAGACATTGATGGGACGAAAAAAGTTGTTCCTGCTTTATCAGAGCTTAAAGGGATTGGTATGAATTTGGCGCATATGATTATTAGTTCTTTGAAAATAGATCCACAATTGCATTTTGGATCTTTAAATGATGATCAAGTAAATAAAATAATGATTGCTTGTCAGGATCCTGGCAAGTTGGGTATTCCCAATTGGGCTTTGAATAGTAGAAAGGATTTGGAGACAGGTACTGATACTCATTATATATCTTCAGATTTACAGATGAATCTTAAAAGAACCCTTGAAAGAGAGATAAGGATTGGAAGTTGGCGTGGCGTAAGACATTCTTTAGGACTTACTGTAAGAGGGCAGCGAACAAGAACATCTGGAAGAAAAGGTAGAAGTGTTGGTGTAAAGAAATCTGTTCTTCGTGCAGGTGCAGCCTCGAAAGAGTAGTGTATTTGATTGGGAGATCCTAAGAAACCTCGTAAGAAATATGCTTCCCCTCGAAGTACTTGGCAAACTGATCAAATAGCTCGTGAATTATGGTTAGTAGGGAAGTATGGTCTAAGGAATAAGCGAGAGCTCTGGACAGCGGAAACTGAACTTTCAAGAATAAGAAATCAGGCCCGTAAATTGTTGGCTGAACCTATTGATACAAGAGCAGAGACTGAAAAAAGATTGTTGTTGTCATTAATTCGGAAGGGATTAATTGGGAGTTCATCTTCTCTTGATGATATTTTGGGTTTAACAGTTGAATCATTGCTTGAAAGACGTTTACAGAGTATGGTAAAAAGTAAAGGTTTGGCACTATCGATACAAGCAGCGCGTCAAGCAGTGACTCATGGACATATAAAGGTGGGAAATAGACGTGTAACTATCCCTGGATTCTTAGTCCGGAGGGATGAGGAATCTACAGTTAGAATTATTGAAGGTAGTACTCTAGCAAAGCTTATGGTAGAAGCAGTTCCCTCAGCTCAACAGGAGGAATAATGGTATGTCTGATGAAGATATTACTAATCACAAGTGGGGGATAGTGAAGATATTCAGTAGTTATAATAATACACTTGTTCATATTACCGATCTTACTGGTGCTGAAACGATTGCATTTAGTTCAGGTGGAAGGCATGTGAAAGCTGACAGGTTTGAATCTTCCCCATATGCCGCAATGAAGTCTGCAACTGCAGCTGCAGATGTTGCTAAAGCAAAAGGAATATCAGCTCTGCATATTAAGGTTAGAGCAGTTGGTGGAACAGGAACTCGTACTCCTGGTCCAGGAGCTCAAGCAGCTATTCGAGCTATAGCAAGGTCAGGTTTTAAAATAGGCAAAATTGAGGATGTTACACCTGTTCCACATGATACAACCCGTAAGGCTGGTGGCAGAAGAGGACGAAGGGCTTAACGTTTAATCTATATTTCTTTATTCTAACAGAATCTTTATCTAAACCTCTTACACAAGTTCATTAAGTGTAATTATTTGTGTGGGATTATTGGGTATATTGGAGAAGAGAATGCAGCTCCTATATTGCTTAATGGACTAAAAAAGATGGAGTACCGAGGTTATGATTCTGCTGGTATAGCCACTTTATCTGATGATGGTATATTATTGCTTAAAGATAAAGGAAAGATATCTGAGATTGATCAGAAGGTAAACTTTCTTGATTTGAAAGGAAAGATCGGAATTGCTCATACCAGATGGGCTACTCACGGTGGTGTGACATATGAAAATGCTCACCCACATGTTTCCTGTGGGCTTGAAGTGGCCACTATTCATAATGGGATAATTGAGAACCATCATCAGCTAAGGAAAAAATTAATGGATGAATGTCATAACTTCAATAGTGATACAGACAGCGAAATCATTGCTCATCTTTTAGAGAGATATTACAAAGAAAGCGGTAAAGTAAAAAAGGCGTTATTACAGACTGTCCAAACCCTTAAGGGAACTTTCGCATTTCAGGCCATCTTCAAGCATGAGCCAAATATAATTGTCGGTGCTCGTAAAGATGCTCCTTTAGTTATTGGATTAGGAAAGAATGGAAACTTTCTGGCAAGTGATATCATCTCGTTTATTGATCATACTGACAAAGTGATGTTCCTTGATAATCATGAGATAGTGGTAATGAGGGGAAAACGTATGAATGTTTACACTTTCAATGGAGAAAGGATTGTGAAAGAGATTACACAAGTTGCTTGGGAAGCAAAAGAGACTTCTAAGGAAGCGTTTGCCCATTATACTGTAAAGGAAATTCATGAGCAGCCAAAAACCCTTAGAACAGCCATGCATCAAAATTCAAAAAAGGTTCTAGACTTCATATGTGCAATAAAAGAAGCTGAACAAATTTACATAACTGCCTGTGGTACAAGTTATCATGCAGGTTTGATATTCCGAAATCTGTTAGCGAGGATAGCAAAGGTTAGATCTCACATATCTGTTTCTAGTGAGTTTTCTCAAAATGTTGAACTTATTGATGAAGACACTTTAGTAATTGCACTTTCTCAGAGTGGTGAAACTGCAGATGTATTAGAATCGGTTTCATTAGCTAAAGAGCAGGGAGCAAAGGTTTTCTCAATACTAAATGCAGAGGGTTCTTCCCTAAGTAGAGAAAGTCAAATGAATCTCTTTTTTAATTGTGGCCCTGAGATAGGAGTAGCTGCTACAAAGAGTTTTACTGGTCAGCTTGCTGTGATATATGTGCTTATTTTTTCACTTGTGGATGATTCTAAGATGTCAAATAAGCTCTTTGATATTCCTAGAAATGTGGAGAAGGTTCTTGAGACTGAGAAGAACATCATCAAGATAGCTGAGAAGTATAAAGATGATAGCGATTTATATTTTATCGGTAGGTCCATACATTTCCCTATTGCTCTGGAAGGTGCTTTGAAACTTAAGGAGTTGTCATATAATCACGCTGAAGGAATGGCTGGAGGTGAATTAAAACACGGTACTCTTGCGCTTATTGAGGAAGGAAAACCTGTTATTGTTTTGAATCCAAAGGATCATACTTATGATGAAATGTTGAATAATATTTCTGAGATGAAAGCAAGAGGTGCTAAAATTATTGGTGTTTCCAACAGGCCAAATGGAATGTATGATGATTTTATTCAAATACCTAAAGTAGATGAGTTGCTATATCCAATAGTCGAGGTTATACCTCTTCAGCTGCTTGCCTATCATACTGCAGTTTTACGACAAAGAAATCCTGATTATCCTAGAAATCTTGCGAAATCGGTTACTGTAACATAATTTATCGATTTTTCAATGTTTCTGTGGGTTTAGAGATGATTATTCTAGTGACTTTACCTGTTGAGACATCTTAATACTGGTGTTATTGGATAGAAAAAATTAATGATTATTTCTTGTTAATCTTCGAAGTCGGGTAGGTAATTTGGCTTTCTTTTAGTATTTGGACGAAGTATTGTTGGTATTGTGGACTTCCGTGTATTTCCTGCTGCAATTTGTAATTCCAATGTACCTATTAGTCTATGTAATTCTTTATCTTGATTTCTGTAGTGTGATAGCATTTCTCTTGCACCCTTTAGATTAGCTCCTTCATCATCTACTTTTCCAAGATATTTCTCAGATTTTTTTCCATCTTTATAACACCAGTAATAAAGAAAGACTGAATTTGTTTTTTTATTATATTTTCTACTAATCCCACACCCTAATGCCAATTTGTTATCCCTTATTGGGGATGATAAGGTATAAAAACTTTTGTTTTTACGATTTATATGTTTTATTTGATGGATAATTTTTATTGGTTTGTTGCATGTGGGAATGAATTATCCCTAAAAAGAGATAATTTATGTGTTTGCTTGTTTTACAGTTTGTTAATCTTTTATTTTAGTAAAATGTATTTTTTATTATGAAGTTAGAGCAAAGGAACTGTAAGCCTTGTGAGGGTGGAATTCCACCATTGACACGTGAAGAATCGGAAAAATATCTGAAACAAGTGAATAATTGGACTTTGGTTGATAATAGTATTATGAAAAAGTTTAAGCTCAAAGATTTCGTTGGAGCAATAAATTTTGTAAATAAGATTGCTGATGTAGCAGAAGGAGAGCAGCATCATCCAGATATTCTAGTATATGGGTGGCATAAGGTTAAAGTGATTTTGTCTACACAAGCTATTAATGGTTTAAGTGAGAACGATTTCATCTTAGCAGCGAAATTTGATAAGTTGATCTAGGGCAGTGGTCTGCTTGCATTACCGGCCTCTGACATCGACAATTTGAGCTTCAAATTCGGGTGCATTTCCTCCTACTCCTACTGCTTCTGGGTCACAATAGGATGATTCTGCACTAAGAGTTTCTTGTATACTTCCATTTGCTTCAATAAAGAATAGATTACTTATTTCTCTGAATCCATCTACTTTTCTAATTATTCCTACCTCAACGAAACCATCAAAATCGTCAAGGTTAGTGATATGGAACCTTGCATGTACGCCCCATCCTGAACAATCAAAATTTGCATCAAATCTTGGACGGGGAAATATTTCCTGATCGTCAATAATTACATTCGGGATCGGTGATGAGGAACCAAAATTTAGGAATCCTTGGCTGAATAGTATCAGAACAGCTGCACTTACTGGTACTGTTATTCCAATTATGATTGTTTTAGATTTGCTTTCCACATTGGTTACCCTTATTTTCGATGTAATAAATAGTCTTATTTTGATTTTGTATTGATTTTCTTGTGTGACCAAAAGGTATTTATTAAAGTTGGCTGGATAGTCCAACCATGCTTAGGAGTCATGGTGTAGCGGTTATGGCAGTTTTTTCTGCTTTAGCTGTTGCTTCTAATTATGCATTATTGGCTTTTCCACAGATTAAGCTAATGGACTCACTTGTTTTTGTTTCGGCGTATTTGTTTGGTTTTGGGGTTGGTGCAGGTGTGGCAATTATTACTTGGTTGGTTTATGGTAGTGTGAATCCTTTAGGTGCTGCAGGTTTTCCTTTACTTATCGTTTTGATGGTTGGTGAGTTGTTTTTTGCTTTTTCCGGTGCGTTATTGGGGCGTAGATGGAAGAGGTCTGCTGTTTTTGGTAACGGTAGGAGATTTCTGAATAAGAGTTTAGTTTTGGGTTTAACTGGTCTTTTATCTGCTTTTGTTTATGATTTCTGGACAAACGCAATTGATGGGTTGCTTATTTATCGTTCAATTGAAGGTATTGCACTTCGTTGGATAACTGGGGTGTATTTTGCGTTAGCTCATGAGTTAGCTGATTTTGTTTTTTTTGCGTTTGTTGTTCCTATTCTAATTGTAGCTATCAGTAGAGTATCATATGTTAAATCAGATGGGACTTCAATTTAGGTGATTATGTTTGAGTAATGTTGGGGGATGGAAGATTGTTACATTGGTGTTTGTAGCTTTATCTGTAGTGTTGGGGTTAACTAGCTTACTTCTGTATAGTAATTTGGTTGCTGTGGAGGAGCGTTATGATGATACGATTGAGTCTTTGGATAAAATTAGTTTCAGTGTGGATATTTTGTTTAATTATGGAAATGGAACTCTAGTTT
>JASLOE010000008.1 GCA_030745655.1 Nitrososphaerales archaeon
CTGAGAGAAATTATGCAAAGCCAATCTGCTGTAGCGGAAATTTCTGCAAGTCTTCGAAACCTAGCATTGGAACTTACTAGAATTTCTAATGATCTTAGATTACTTTCCTCTGGACCAACTACAGGTCTTGCTGAGATACGTCTACCGGCAATTGTTGCAGGCTCATCTATAATGCCTGGAAAAATAAATCCATCCATTCTGGAGATGCTGGGAATGGTTGGCTTCCAAGTTGTTGGAAACGATCTTACAATATCTATGGCAGTTCAAGCTGGGCAGCTTGAGCTTAACGTTATGATGCCGGTAATGGCTTTCAATATTCTATTTTCAATTGAGATTCTTACAAACGCGATTCGTCTAACGCGGACCAAATGTATTGATGGAATCGAAGCTGATAAGGCAAAATGCAAACATTATGCAGATACAACTCTTGGTCTTGCTACTATCTTAAATCCAATAATTGGGTACAAAACAGCATCAGAAATCGTGAAACATGCGATTAAAGAAGAAAAAACCATACTCAATGTACTAAGGGAAAAACAGATTCTACCTGAAGAAGATATTACAAAACTTTTGAACACCTCAAAAATGACTAAACCACCTCCAACCCAGAATAAAAAGAAAAACTAATCATTTAGCTGAGCAACGTCCTTATCGCTAAATTTTAACATAAAGAAATTCACGGCGTTTTGTAAGTCTTTTACCATCAAGGGTTGGGAGTGATTCCTGAATTCATCTATTGCGGTTTGAATTTTCTCAAGAAATATTAGTATGATCTTCTAGAAATAGATATATTCAAGTTATCAATTGAGTTATTCGGAATTAAAGAGAGAAGTATGTTTTGAGAAGTATAAATACACAAAGATACTATGATTTCTACGGCATAATTGCTGTATCCATATCAATACTATTGTTTCTAAATATCGTAAATCCCGTTTTCAATCAAGGAGAAAAAGTAATCATAGGTAATCCGCCCAATCTTACTCAATTCGTAAATCCATTTATCGGAACCGGAAGTAACTCTCCTTTTGGTGGAGGTAACACTTTCCCAGGAGCTGCATACCCCTTGGGGATGGTTCAATGGAGTCCAGATACTATCTCGAATCCCCCGGGTGGGTACTCTTATTATGATTCTATAATTAAAGGGTTCAGTTTAACACATTTCAGTGGTCGAGGTTGTCAAGTCTACCAGGATTTTCCTTTCATGCCATATGTTGGCAAACTTATTTATTCACCTGCAACTAACGGTTCTCTTTACTACTCTAATTTCTCACATACTAGTGAGATCGCACATCCCGCCAATTATCAAGTCCACCTTGATGACCCAAATGTTACTGTAGAACTGAGCGTAACTCCTCATACTGGCATCGGAAAGTTTACGTATCCTGCTTCAGCATTATCAACAATGATTATCAATACTGGGGGAAGTATCAATGGAAATACAAATTCCAGTGTGACCATAACACCTACTAAAAACGAGGTTACTGGTTCAGCTGAAAGCAAGGTTGGCTGTAGCGACAAAAAATATAAAATTTATTTTGCTGCCCAATTCGACCAATCTTTTTCTAGTTATGGAACATGGAGTGGAGTTTTTGTTAATCCTGACTCAACATCTAGTAGTGGTATCCAAACAGGTGCTTTCCTCGTCTTTAATATAAGTTCAATCAATGTTGTTCATGTTCAGGTCGGAGTTTCTTTTGTAAGCATCGCAAATGCCAAGTTGAATCTTGCTGCTGAGAATGGAAACTTCAATATTGATGCTGTAGTAAAAGAGGGTGATACTGCCTGGAACAAACATTTGCAGTCTATTCAGGTGCAAGGAGGAACATCTGATGAAGTGATATCGTTCTATACAGCTCTATATCATATCTTCTTTCATCCTAACATTTTCAATGATGTTAACGGAGAGTATCTAGGTTTTGATGGAGAAATACATAGAGTCTCGAATGGTCATGCCCATTATGAGAATATTCCCGGTTGGGACCAGTATCGTACCATGATAGTATTACTCTCAATTCTTGCACCATCAGTTGTTAGTGATGTTGCTCAATCACTTGTAGATGATGCACATCAGGGTGATGGTCATATTCCACGTTGGGCACAAGCTAATACTGACTCTCATGGAATGAGTGGTGACGGTGGCAGCATTATGATCGCGCAAGCATACGCATATGGAGTTCGTAACTTTGATAAGATTGGTGCACTGAACGCAATGATAAACGGACAACCAAACATAAGAGAAGGATTTGAGAATTATCAGAAGATAGGCTATGTACCAATTGATTCAGGACTTCCAGGAGCTTCCATCACCCTTGAATATTCAACTGCTGATTTTGCTATTGCCCAGTTTGCTCTTGCTCTTGGTTTAGAAGATATTTCATTAAATGTTTTACCGTCAAAAATAATTTCTTCATTTGGCGGCATTAATGATTACTTTTTGTTCCTTCAAAGATCAGGTAACTGGCAGAATCTTTTTAATTCCTCAAGTGGATATATTCAACCACGCAATATAGACGGCAGTTGGGCTTCTAATTTCACTTCCATCAGTAATGAAGGTTTTCAGGAGGGTAATTCAGCACAATATTCTTGGATGGTTTCACATAACTTACGTGGTTTATTTGATGAAATGGGTGGTAACTCGGCCGCTATTAGTCGTCTTGATAAATTCTTCACCAAACTTAATGACGGATGGTACAGCCCTTATGCATATATGGGTAATGAACCATCCGTTCAAGTTCCTTGGGAATATTATTTTGCTCAAGCACCTTCACGTACACAGGAGACAGTTCGATATATCCAGACTTTCTTATTCAGCAACACACCTGAAGGCCTACCTGGAAATGATGATGCTGGCTCAATGTCCTCTTGGTTTATATTCTCAACAATAGGAATCTATCCTATGATTCCCGGAGTTGGTGGCTTTGTTATCGCTAGCCCACTTTTTGATTCGGTGACATTGAACATAGCAGGTGAACATAAAATACAGATCAATGCAGATGAGTTAAAGATCAATGCGAATGAGCTGCCGATAAATGTGACAAAAAACTCCAACGTCGATGTCTATGGTCAAAACCTTGCTGATGTTCAAATCTCTACTTACGGTCAAAGATCTGCATATGTTCATAGTCTTAAGATCAATGGTCAAAATACTACAAGTTTATGGATTCCATGGGTAATGATCCAAAAAGGTGCTACACTCAACTTCACCTTGAGCAGTAACCCTTCCAAATTGGGAAGTAATCCAGAAGATGCACCGCCTTCATTTTCTCCCCATCCATAAGTGGCACAAGTTTATCATCTATCTGATTGAGATGTATGGAAATGGAAAGTAGTAAATTACCTTCTGGGTTAATTAAAAAGAAGTGGGCTACAACCGATATTCCAGACCTTTCTGGAAAGACGGCTATAATCACAGGTGCCAACAGTGGAACTGGATATGAAGTATCTAAGGCTCTTGCATCCAAAGGTGCAGAAGTAATAATGGCGTGTAGAAATGTTGAAAAAGGAGAATTAGCGGCAGCCAAGATTAAGGAAGAATTTCCCAAGTCTTCTTTAAAATTTATGGTTTTAGATCTTGCAGATTTATCTTCTATTAAGAATTTTTCTAACATATTTCATGAAAAAAATGATTCATTAGATATTTTGTGTAATAATGCAGGTGTTATGGCAACACCTCAAGTTAAAACAAAGGATGGGTTTGAGTTACAGTTTGGAACAAACCATTTGGGTCATTTTGCGTTAACTGGACTTTTATTGGATAAACTTCTTGGGACTTCGAAGTCAAGAATTGTGAATGTAAGTAGCATTGCGCATATGGGGGGTAAAATTGATTTTGATGATCTTATGAATGAGAAGAAATACAGTAGGTTTCCAGTATATTCTCAAAGTAAACTTGCTAATCTATTATTTACTTATGAATTACAGAGAAGACTCAAGGCAAACGGGTATAACACAATAAGTGTTGGTTCTCATCCTGGTTTATCTCGAACAAATCTAGGATCATCAGGATTTGGCTATGGGAAGGGAAATATTTTGAAATCGATAATAGGTTTCTTTGCTAAACTTACATGTCAAAGTGCGGCAATGGGGGCTCTTCCAATTCTCTATGCTAGTACATCTTTAGATGTAAATGGTGGAGAATATATAGGTCCTAGAGGTTTTAGAGAATTTTGGGGTTATCCTAAGAAAGTTGAATCGAGTAAGGATTCTCACGATGAGGAAATTGCAGAGAAACTGTGGAGTATATCTACAGATTTAACACAAGTCCATTATCATTTTTAGGTTGGTATCTAGAAATAAAAGAGTTCCACTTTTACAGAATCTAATTTTCTATGAATGTGATAATCAGTTGGTAAAGAAGTCTAGTAATTGTGCTGCCTTGCTTGCTCGTCCCATCTCATACATCTCTACAAAACCACATTTTTCACATATTACAACATAATATTTATGCCGCTGAATATTCAGGAAACGAGAAATGCCTACACCAGTAAGTACATGTTTTTCGATTTTGTTTTTTTTATGTCCACATTTTAAACAGCTAAATTCTTTATTATTAGTCATTTATCTCGGATTAAAATAATACACAGTTTGCATTTAAATTATTGCTTTTTAACTACAAGAACGTGTTTCATCTTCGTGCTTGATGTTAAACTATATCTTTAAGAGATATGTTTGATTTGTAGAAGGAATTGTAATTGAAGACGATCGTAATAGGGGCTCTAGTTGCGATTATAATTGTGAGTGCTGTAGTGGGCTTTCTTGTTTTAAATTCTAGAGATGACGTAGAAAATTTAACAACAACAACTACATCGATCAAGACTGTGGTACAATCCCTTGACGAGCAACCTAAGTCTGAACAACCGGAATCGGAGAAACCATTGCATAGTTCTCCTCTCCTTGAGAAAATAACGTTAAACATTCCATTTGACCCTGAAGACCCTATTCAAGGAATAATGCCTATGGGTGAAACGATAGAACATCCGGATGATGGAGAATTTACAGGAGGTCATCCAGGTATAGATTTTCAATGGTATTATCATCCAGATGGCCGACCAAAAGTCTTTGCTTCCGCTGCAGGAGTAATTCATCTTGTAGAACCAGATGAAGATGGTGCATTTGATGTAACCATTCTTCATGATGATTTTAACGTAATAACTGATACTGTAAAAAAAACTTACTATACATTGGTTGGTCCAATTGACTCTGATTTCGAATTCAAAGTTGGTGACAGAATTGAGGCTGGCAGTTTCTTAGGCTATGTACATAAATATCCACCAGAAAAACTTCCTCCCAATGTTTACATGATTCATTGGGAATTTGGATTTCTGGAAACGTGGATTTCAATGGAAAGGCCTCCGCCAGAAGGTTGGCTTCACAGAAATCGTCTTTGTCCTATGACATATTTCAATGAAGAATCTAGAGAACTCTTAGAAGAAATATGGTCTAGACCTGACAGCTATGAACATAAAGACCAGTTCCCTTACTTGTGCAACAATGTTTATCATGGAAAAAACGAATGATTGTTCTAAATAATTTAGTTTTCTGTTTTTGTGTATTTGTAGTTTGGCTTGTATTGTTCAGTTGGTAATTGGTAGTTTTCGCATGTGAATGGGTATGCAAGTACTCCTTTTGGATAGGTTGTGTTTGGGGTGTAGCATTTCCAGAAGAAGAATGAGCCTGGTTGTACCCAGTGTAGGTACTTGTTTCCTTGTTGTACAGTTGGGTTTATGGTTGTGTGTTGTACTTTGAAGCGAAATGGTGCCATACTGTGGTTACCTACACTTCCTGCATACCCAATTAGTTCTCCCCTTTTCACACTGTATCCAAGCAAAGCATTACAAGAATCAGTGTCTCCTTTATGCACCTCTGCATCTCTGAATCCTGAATATAGGTGTCCTTTTGCTTGCCTTGTTCCTTGCCACTCTTCTATTTCGCTACAATCAGGGTTTATGTTATGGCCAAGTAAAAGGGGTGAACTAAGTAAATGGTAGGTACATATTACCATGTTTGGCCACTCAGGACTTTCTGATTCGAAGCATAACTCTAAATCATTGTAAGGAACCTGTGTTTCATTATCTCTACTACCTCTATATTCTGCGTTCCGGTTATCAAAACCGATAAATCTCATATCAATAGGTGCCAATACAGGTTCACCATGACCTAATTCAAACTCCATACTAGTCTTAGTAGCATAAGCCGGCCAATCTGGTTGACCACCCGTTTTAGGGCCCAATGTAATCATACCGGGGTCAGCACCAGTACCAAAAACATGCGAATGAGTGTTTATCCCATCCATACTAGACGGCGCAAAAGTAACTGCAGATGCACTTGTATCTGGTACCCCACCAGGGGCGTCATCTTCAATATCATCTTCGATTTCTGGTATTTCAATATCATCTTCGATTTCTGGTATTGATTCTTCCTGCAAACCAGACATATATCCTACAATTACAAATGAGAAAAATGCAGCAATAACAAATAATAAGATATTTCTTGCTTTCACTTAATGAAATAATTCGGATGTGATGTATATATCTCTATTCATACCTCAAGATATTATATGAAAAACATATTTTGCTGTAATTAAATAAATCCAAGAAAAAACTGTGCCGAGGGCAGGACTTGAACCTGCGACGACCCGGTCTTCAGCCGGGTGTTAAAGGAATTAAGCCCTCTCTCCTTAGCCTCGTAGGATCAGGCTGAGCTACCTCGGCGCAATCTAAGGTGAGAATAAGAGAGTTATTATTTTTATCGTATGTACAAATAGATTAATTATATCTGAATGATTCTAGTAAAGTAGTAAATCTATAATTTAAATAAAGTACAGCAATATTCAAATAAATAATTAGATTACTAAAGAATTATTGTGCCATAGCATTAATATCTATTCCTGCTGAATAAGTTCTATCCAAATATCATTTGGATCCTTGATAAAGGCTATTCTTTTTAGAGAATTAGCCAGAAAATAGGGTTCTTTCGCAATTTTCACCCCCTTACGTTTGAGATCAGCAATAGATCTATCCATGTCTTTCACTCCTAATGCTAAGTGGTCTAATTGATCTCCCTCTGAATAATCTTGTTTGTTACACCAAAATGTGAGTTCTATTCTGTAATCAGTTTGGTCATCTTCCAGGAAAGCAATCTCAGCATTATTTTCAGGTATTTCTCTACGATTTACAAGTTTTAATCCAAAATTCTCAGTATAAAATTTTATTGTTTCATTCATATTCTTTACTGTAATAGATGTATGAAGAAGCTTCATAATTCACTGGATTATTATCTGTCTGTAAAAGCTTTTTGAATTAATATTTTTATGTTCTCTTAGTTAGCTAATCTATTGTTTTACTTTCGCTTAAAGCTGCGCAAGCCTTTCTAAGTTTATCTTCCTCTACTGGATAATTAAGTTCAACCTTAAAACTTGTAGTCTTAGGATCAAATGTAAGAAGTATCCCATAATACGTCTCCCGTATTGTTAGACTCATTGCGTCTTTCCATTCCACACTTTTTAGGTAGCTATCCCATTCTTTTCCAGTTTCTTCTTTAGGTTTCTCAAGAATTTTATCTTTCGGAGCAAATAGAGTCAATTTATTATTAGATATTTGTACAAAAGAAATTGTAGGTTGCTCATCATTTCCAATTGATGGGCTAAGTATTTTATTACCCAATTTATCTGAATTAGTTTCTATTTTGAACTTCAAGCTGGTCTCATCATCTAAAATATCTTTGATTAATGATATATCAGATATTGTTTCCTTCACTTTCTCTTCGATAATTGCACCGTAACCAATACAATTAACATATGTTAATTTGCCTACCTGTAACCCATGTTTTACAGAAGGCTCCAAAACTTTATGATAATGTTCTATCATACTGCCAAGGTCCTGGCCATAGATATTCTTGAATCTACTGTCCCTCAATTGATGACCATCTTGACTTTGAACAATAAAGTAAACTATCAAACTATCGATATTAGGTGATGAATACACCTTTTCCGAGGAAACATTCTTATCAGTATCGTCATTGTCGAAGAAAAGTTTCCTTTTTGTATCGAAACACTTACCTATCGATCCGGTTACCTTTCGCATCTCACCAAACTTGGTTTCAAATTCTTCAAGGTACTTCTCAGTTTCTATGATCTTTTCTTCATTCATATCTCTAGCATCTCCCTTCCCGTGGATGTAAGGATTTCACAATCTCCCTTGCGTATCAAAACATCATCTTCAATTCTAACTCCTCCAAATCCTGGTAAATAGATACCTGGCTCAATCGTAAAAACCATTCCTTCTTCTAATGTGAACTTTGAAGTATTGCTTAAAGTTGCACCATCGTGTACTGCTAATCCAAGAGCATGTCCTGTTGAATGAGTGAATTCTTTCCTGAAACCTTTAGAGGCTATAGTGTTCACAACTTTTCGATGCACTTCACTTGCTTCAATACCTGGTTTCAACATGTCTAGGACTACATTGCTTGCTTCAAAAACTGCATCATAAATCTGCCGCTGCTTATATGAAGGACGGCCTACAACTAACGTTCTTGTTAAATCTGCACAGTAGCGACAATTTCGAGCTCCAAAATCGAATAATGCAAAATCACCGGACTTTAACTCAGCATTTCCCCCTAGATAATGAGGTTCAGCAGTGTTTACTCCAAAAGAAGTAATCGGTTCGAATGCAGTGGTGGCCCCTTCCTTCTGAATTTGATAACTTATCTGGGCCTTCACTTCACTTTCAGTCACATTATTTCTTAAGATTGAAGGAATATTCTTCCATACCTTTGTTGTTATCTCTGCAGCTGTTCTTAGTTTTTTTATCTCTTCATTATCTTTTACAAGTCTAGCTTCTGTAATAGCTTTACTCACATCCAATATTTTCACATTTGGTAATGTTTTTTTAAGAATAAGAAGGTCTTGGTAGGTAAGTTCACGTGAGTTTACCCCTATTTTATCTATGTTTGTCCCTATCTTCTTCAGAATCATTTCTTTTTCCTTTGAGTCTTTAAAAATTGTAGTTTTGAACCTGGTCGATCCTTCTTTTACACTTTCTTCTTCAAGCTTTGATGTATATAGTGATGCTTCGCCGTTTGGGTATGCAAGAAAAATCGAGTTCTCAAAGATTCCCGACTCGAGATTTGTAAAGTAGAAAAAAGAGAGATCTATATGTGGTTCTACTGAGTTTTTTATGAATATTGCATCTGGTCTTTCATTCTGTATTTTCTGGTAAACTCTTTGGATACGTCGAGAGGTTTGGTTCATCTAGTTATCTTTACAATTCGGATATTAAAAAAGTGTTAAGTTTATTCTCAATAATGCATTTAGAATTTGATATTGGCCAGTTCATTTTAAACAATATTAGTCAGTTGCGTATCCGAACTATCTTTTGTTTATTGAGGGCTTTCCAATATTCTACCTCAACTCCATTCTCAAGCTTATCTGCGATATTTTTATCATCTGGTAAATTAGCTTCAAAAACCTCGAAAGTTTCCATATCCATAAGCTGGACACCTGAAGACGATCGTGATATAACTTGGCCAGTTCGCTTGTCTATCATAGGAATTTCAACATTTGCAGAGACAGGTGAAACTAAACTTCTCTTCACACCATCAAATAATCCAATACCTACAACTCTAGCTTTGGCTGCACCATGCTTACCCGGTTTTGACTTATCAAAAGAAACTATTTTGCATGGTTCTCCTTCAATAATCAAATAAGATCCTGTTTTAACACTTCCTAGATCTGCTGGTTTACTCAAACCTTGATTCCTCTTATCATTGAAGGTTTTAAGCTCCTCCTATATAGTTTGTGTGCGATTTCAAAGAAGATTAAATAAAGTGTAGATTAGAAGGTATATTGGTAACGTTACCATTGAATAATAAAGAGATATCCATAGCGATACTCAGTAAAAAAGAATCCATTACAGTAATGGATGTAGTTACATCTCTGAGAAAAGATCTTGAACGTAAAAAATTCAAAGTCTACTCTGATGAAACATCTATACAAGATTCTGCTAATTGGTCGAAAGTTATAGATGATGTGAAAAAAATGAATCCAGATTATATTGTGTCAGTAGGTGGTGATGGCACTCTGTTATGGGTGATAAGATCTATGGATGATGAGACTCCTGTTCTAGCTGTTAACGTAGGTGGTAGAGGAATTCTATCCGAAATCTCGCCGAATAATATCAAAGAATCAATTAAAAAACTCCGAGAGAATCAATATCTAATAGATTCACGCAATAGAATATCTGTATCAGTAAACGGAAAAACTCTTCCTCCTGCCTTGAATGAGGTCTATGTAAATAGAATATCACAGACAAGAACTAGTACTTACACTATGACAATTGGTGGGTACAAAGTAAAACAAAGAATGGACGGGCTGATGGTTTCTACATCAACAGGTTCAACAGGACACTCCTTATCATTTGGAGGACCATACATTCATCCAGATTCAAATGCCTTTCTTGTATTGATGGTGGGTTCTATCGACCGATTACCTCCTATTGTCTTACCGACTAAACCGATAGAAGTAATTTCTGATCATGATTCAAGTGTTACTGTAGATGGTCAAGAAGAAATTCTCGTTAAAGCTTCGGAACAAATTGTGATTACAAAACATAATCGAAATGCCAGATTTATACGATTTGAAAATACAGGATTCCAACAACTTGAAAAGATATTTTTATAATTCATTTAAAAAATTAAATTAAAAAATGTCGCGATTGCAATACTTTAAATTGGTTTGATTTATTTGATATTACAATATTACAACATTTTGATTTAACAGGCAAATTATATTGAAAATGAACACAATACACCAATTCTTCGGAGGGATTTCAAGTAAATCCTGATTTACATAAGCGTTTACAAAAAGAAAATGCGCTAGTCGGATCATCAATTTCCAAAGAGATGGTAGTACTTGATGCTACTGCCTTTTATGCTGATGTTCCATTTAGCAGTTTGGAAACATATTATTCAACCGATTCTGTTATTGAAGAGGTATCACATAAAAAAATTCGGAAAACGTATATTGAAGGACTTATTGAAGCAGGCAGACTAAGAATATATTCGCCTTCAGAACAATATCTAAAAAAAGTGAATAATGTTGCCAAAGAAAGTGGTGATTCATCAACTCTTTCAAAACCAGACATTACAGTTGTAGCATTAGCTCTAGAATTCCAGAAAAAAGGAAACCAGGTAATGATCATTTCTGATGATTACTCTGTTGAAAACCTTTCTAAAATACTTGATATTCGAATTGTTTCAGTCATGACCCAAGGAATAAAAAAAATGGTGAAATGGCAGAAATATTGCTCTGGATGTGGCAAGGTCTTTCACAATGGCAAAAGTCGAGAGTGTGATGTTTGTGGGTCATCTCTCAAGAGGAAATTCAAGACTGCAAACAATTTAAGACAAGCTTAAATGATGGTATTGTTGCAATATGCTGAAACCCGGAGTATACGAAAAAGATAAAATAAATCTCGCGGACATAATGAACGAACTTCTTGAAACCAAACAACCAGAGGATGTGGGTGCAGTCCTTACATTTCAAGGTATAACAAGACGATCTGGAGCAGATGATAAAGTGGTTAAAATGATAGAAATGGAATCTTATGAGGAACCAGCTAACAAAATGATTCAGAAAATTTGTGAAGAAGTTGAAAAAAAATATAGTGCAAATTTAGTCCTGATTTATCATCTTATAGGTAAGTTCAAGGTGGGAGAACCATTAGTACTTGTCGTTGTTACAGGTAAAACAAGAAGTAAATCTATTCCAGCTTTGGAAGAGGCAATTCATCGATATAAAACTGAGCCTGCCCTCTGGAAAAAAGAAATATACAGTGATGGGTCCAATCAGTGGATAAGTCATGCCTAAATTATAGAATTAAGGGTTCAAAAGTTCCTGAAATTCTGCAACTTTTGGTTTGTTTGTTTCTTCCCATTCTGCATATCCTCTAGAATATAACTTAACTTTCTCGTATCCAAATATTCTTAACGCAGCATAGATGTATGACGATGTCATTCCATCTTTGCAGTATATGTTTGCTTCATTACCTATGGATAATCCATGTTCCTTGAAAATTCGTTTAATACGCTCTTTTGGTAAAAAGTTTCTATCTTTCCCTAGGCATAAACGCCAAGGTAGGTTTATTGCCCCAGGTATATGTCCATTCAAAAAATCCATTCGTTCACCTGCATCAATTATCATTTCATTTGTACTATCCAATATATTTGAGATGTGGCTAATCGATGAAGCAAAGTGTGCATTCAGCTTGGCAACATAAATTGATTTCTTTATTCCTGGGTTAGAATGTGACACTCTTCCTTTGTCTCTCTTATAGATCAAAAAATTTCTATCTAGTAAATAGAGGTTTTTATGACCATATAAATCCAGAGTCCACAAAAGCCTAGACGCATAAACTCCCCATTGGTCATCGTATGTTACAATAATAGATTCATTCTGAATACCAAACTTACTCATTAAATCTTCAAATTCTTGTGGGCCAAGGGCATCTTTAAGACGGCCTATTGATTTAACGAAAATCGTTACAGGAATTGAAATAGCTCCAGGTATGTGTCCAGCTTCATAATCAACCCGTCTTCTCACATCGATTATTTTCACATTTGGACCTGACTTCTCAATCCATTGTGGACCAACTAAAGTAATACTCACTTCAACATTTTCTCCTCTAAGCTGCGCATTCTCCTCTAGCTGTCTTTACCTTGTATGGACCGGTTAATCCCCAGTCAGTATATTCTTCTGGGGCATCTTTGTATGGCGGTAGTTGTGATACTTCCTCTAAAGCTTGGGTAACTTTCCTATGGAGACGAGATTTCTTTTTTAATTTATCCAACTTTTTCCTCACTACCTAATCGTAATCTATTAATCCACGACTTAAATGTCTCGTTATCTTGTCTCTCTGAACGGTAGAGACTCATAAGTTTCGAAATTGCCTCAGGCACTTTCTTGGCTGGGATTCGTATGCTGTGCTCTCCGAACTTAACGTTTCCGTTTGTCACTGCTCCGCCTAATTGTAGTTGATAAAAAGGGGTCATTTGACCATTCACTCTTTGAGCCGATCCAAATAACCCAATTGTGGCAATATGGTTATGTGCACATGCATTAGGACAGCCACTAATATTGATGTTTGCATCTTCAAATTCTTTGGAAAATATATCTTTCTCATGCTCTAATAAATGCTCGGATAACTTCATGGCTAGACGATGAGACCGAGTTACACCTAGATTACAAGTATCTGCTCCAGGGCAACCCAGAACATCACAAATTGTGTTTGCACCCAAAACTGATAAATTTGACTTATTCAGCTCCCCGAAAATATTATTTAGATTTTTTTGGTCAATCCAGCGAAACACTACATTCTGTCGAATAGTTGTTCGAATAAGCCCATCAGAATAATTTTCTGCAATATCCGCCAAGATACGGAATTGTCTCGCTGTAACATCTCCTCCAATAAGATTTACAAATACAGAGTAAAACCCTACTTGTTTTTGCTGCTCAACATTAGTTTTCAACCATTTTTTAAATTCTTTATCACCACTAATGTTTTTTGTTGATATTGATTCGTTCTTCAATACATTGTTATCCTCTATTTGCATAATTGGATCAACTGTCTTTTTTGACATCAACAGTTCTCTTTCTTCGAATACGTATCTTCTAAATTCTCTAATTCCTATTTGATCTATGATGAACTTCATTCTTGCGCGAAAAATATTATTTCTGTTTCCAAACCTGTCGAAGATTCTGATGATAGATCCACAGGTAATTTTTAGATCTTGAACAGAGGTGAATTCTTCAAGGAGATGAGCCGCTCGTGGTGGAGATCCTAATCCGCCACCAACATATAGTCTAAAACCGTTAGTTTTTTTCCCATTTTTATTTTTCACAGTTGCTATTGCTCCAATATCATTTATCATTCCTTTTACGCAATCATCATTGCAGCCAGAGAATGCTAGCTTGAACTTTCGAGGAAGTTTTTGAGTGAGAGGATTACGCAGAAGATAATACGCCATATGTTTGGCATATGGTGTTACATCAAACTTCTCCTTGTTGCAGACTCCTGCCAGAGGGCATGCAGTAACATTTCTCACTGTGTTACCGCAAGCTTCTCTTGTTGATAATCCAACTTCGCCTAGTCGCCTTAGAGCTTCTGGAACTGCCTCTAATGCTACCCAATGGAACTGAATATCTTGACGTGTGGTGATATGTCCTATTCCTGTTGAGAATATTTCTGCTATATTCGCCATAACACGAAGCTGGTCTGAATTTAATTCACCGAATGGTATTTTTACCCTAAGCATCTGGATATCTTTCTGGAAACGTATTCCATATACTCCATTCTTAAGGCGAATTCGTCTCCATTCTTCTTCGTCTAGCTCTCCAGCTTTATACCTGAGGGCTTCTTTTGTTAAATACTCAATATCTGCGTTAATCTTTTGATTTAGCATAACATGCCATTACCTCGAGGAAGAGTTAATCCATAAAGTCGTGAGAATATAAAGTAAACCACTTTCTTCCTTCATCATCAAACTATAACACTGTTATATTATATATTTTTTATATTTGTCTAAACCTAGATATCATTACTACTACAAGCGGTGCCTTCCACTTTTGCCTTATTAGAAGGAAGTGGACCGGGAGGGATTTGAACCCTCGATCACCTCCATGCCAAGGAGGCATCCTACCAGACTAGACGACCGGCCCTCAACATATTTTTTTTAGAGATGGATTAAAAGGTTGCCCCTTGGATAAATATCAAAAATATAAAAAAAGATACTTTTATATCGATTCATCATTACATATTAAAAAAGAGAATGTAAATTTTTATGAAAATAATGCTATTCACAGTATTCTTTATTATTATTCTATTCTTTCCAGTTACTCTTCTAGTAAACCCAACCTTTGCAGAGGTAGATATGGAAGAGTTTACATCTTTTAATAAACCTGTGGGATTGGCTTGGACAAATGGATCTTTCATTGTATCTTCCAGAAATGGTGACACACATCTTCTTAAGATAAGTTTGGATGGTCAGACAATAGAACCATTTGCACCTTCATTTTCAGGTGAAGGCGAAGTATATTTTGCTATCTCTTCTGGTAAGTCAGGGTTTCCAGAAGGATACATTTATGCCAGTTCAGGTAATTCAATATATGAAATAGATCCTTCAGGAAATGAAGTTAAACTTTTTTCAACGCCTTATGAACAGATGGGCTTAGGTTACATCGCATTCGACACCGTTGGAACTTGGGGGAATCTTCTGTATGCAATCAATTATAATGGCCTACTTTGGTCGATAGATTCAGATGGTAACGCAAATCTAGTGCTTGACTTGGGTAATGATCTTCTTCCTGAGCACATTAATTTTGCTCCATTAGATTTTGGTGATTTTGGTGGTGATATGATTGTTGCTTTGGAGATGGGTCGACGAGTTATCACATTATCAGCTGATGACCCAAGTAAAGCTACAGTTCTAATTGAATTCACTGACGAATCTCCTGAACGTGTTCTCGTAATTCCAGCTGATAGTGATTTGTATATCGCAAAATATGATGAGAATTTAGTTGTTAAACTAGCTGCAGGTTATTTTTCTGGCTATGAAGGAGGAATTGTTGTGATAACTGAAGGTGAATACGGAGAGAGAGGTTCAATAACTATTCTTGAGGCTGACGGCAATGTTATTGTTGTTACCAAGGTGGCTGAAGGTACTGTTAATCCTCATTTTGAGGGTGCGGTTTTCGTTAACCCCACCATTTTTGAGACTGTGACTGCTACTACTACTATCCAGGCTTTCAGTCAGACATCTATACTTTTTGTAGTATTCAGTATTATTGCAGTTATTGCTTTAACAGTTGTTTTTGTAAGAGGTCGAAAGAGCTCAAAAGAATAGGCCTAGGCAACATTTTTGTTCTCATTTTGACCAGTGAACTGGCAATTGTGATTGTCAAAATAGTGATATCACCAATAGCCATATCTGTAAATTATGTCTTTAAGAAAAATTATTTACCTTTCACTATTTTTTCTCAGAAGTTCCATCAAACCTGGATGAACTGATATATACGGTTGTTTCTCAGCAACAATTTGAAGTGCCTCATCCACATCTAAACCCTCTTTCTCAGAAAGATAACTTACTGCAATGAATGGACTTCGACTCATACCGGCACAGCAGTGCACCAATATATTACCGATTTTCTTCTGCTCATGTACTATTTCTAGAATATGTATAATTGTTTTCCAATCATTTTCTTCACCATCTATAAGTGTAAAATGGAACTGTTCCACAGTATCAATTTTTGGATCGTAATGCTGGTGAACATTTACAATAGTTTTTACTCCGAGCTTCTTTAACATGTTCTGGTCTGAACCTGATGTGCAGCTTCCGATATAGAACCAAGGGAGAATTTGAATTATCAAACTGATTATCATCTACTTAATTTCTGTAACTTATGAATATGATGAAAAATTTCTTGTTAAGATATTTATCTAATGTATTTAGCAGTAAAGTTGTCGATTTGACTCTTGTTTTGTAGTGGACCGGGGGGATTAATACTTGAAAAGGGTATAAATCTCTTAATGAATGCAGGCCCACTGGGATTTGTTCCCAAACAGGTTCAAACCCACAACTGGTTGCAGTTAAATCAAACCAAGTAAGACGAAGATTAGAATTTGAAGCTAAATAGATTGTAATCCTAGTTGGGCCGATATTACTGGCAATCCGATTCGAGTGTTTGACTGTCTCCGAATTAAGATGAGTGTTTCTTGTCAGAATCCTAGTTGTGCAACAACTAGTATCTTAACAGTGCCACCAGGTTGCCAAACTTATGCAGTCTTCTTCTTGCAGTAGCGTCTGTTATGAACTCGATGGTTGAGCCTTTTCTCTTCGCAAGTCCTATCATTCTTCTAATTAACGTGTTTTCCTTCGATGAAGCTGCGTAATAGTCCGCAGCTAGGAACAACGTCTCCACAGTTCCCGCCTTGATTTTCTTCTCTATCTCCTCGTTACGAGTAATAACTAGACCATCCTTTGCCGGAGTAGCCAAATCTGCCAAGAGCTTAAGCTCATTCTTCTTCCGTACTTTGTCTAGAGTAGCAATTACGAGTCGGGCAATCTCCTTTCTCGGGGTGGAGAAGCATATGTCATCGACAATTTTTGTCCTCTTTGCAAGCTTACTATCCATAACTCGATGGAATTTTTTTTTGGCAAGTCCATTTCCGCCTAGGAGAATGAGTTCTATGTTGTCATCTTCGAGGCCTGCCAGATGCTTCTTAACTTTGTTAAAGAAATATTTGATCTTGATATCTCTATTCTGCTGGAATCTCTTCTGGCTCCAGCCACCCTTGCTGTGTCTACCTCTTAGGTATATTCTTTCATTTATCTCCTCGACAAGTTCACTTCCACTATAAACCTCGATCTTTGCTCTCTTATGATCCATTGTAATCAATACGACCCGGTAACCAATCTCTAGGATATTCTTTAGAGGCTTAAGGTATGGCTTGCGATAAATTACATGGAGAAGAGGAACATCTTTGGATATACTTACATGTTTTACAATATTCTTTTCTCCCTTAGACCATCCGAAGAAACATAGACTGCCTGCATGATACCTCATTTTAGCGAGTCTAAGCGAAATGCCATTCCGCACACCTACAAGACCCTTAACAATATCCTTTTCAAACAGAATCTTTGTTCCCTCACCTACCTCATATGATGGCAAGTAGAGTGAAAGAACTGGTGATTCAAAGTCTTTCAATTGCAGAGCGAATCGGTTGACCTTGTACCATTCTTGAGCACTTAATGTATCAAGCATCAATCAACTTCTTTCTCTCCTTCCTTAAGTATCCTTCTTATCACCTGAAAATATTATGTACCTGTTTTTGGGAGCATTATTGCTTAGATTTGTACTCTAATAGGAGGTGGACCGGGGGGGATTTGAACCCCCGACCTTCCGCGTGCGAGGCAGATACTATATCAGTTTCTTGACTGTTTCTACCACTGAACTACCGGCCCATATGTTGAACATTTGTCATTTGTGATTTACGGTTTCATATATAAACAGAAGAGGTTCAAAGTGTTCAGCACGTATTCTTCATCCCGTAATGCGGTCAGATTGCCCGTCGATGCTGCACTGAACACCTGAAGAACCTCAAATCGATAGATTGAATTATTTACTATTTACAGTTTTCAACCACTAGTAACTGAAATGTCTTCTACCTTGATGTATGGTGCAAGAATGTTGAATATTTTCTCTCTATCCTTTGAAATACCTGAAATCTTAAATAATGTCTCGAAAATATTTCCTGCAATAAGGGTCTCCCTCAACGGATGAATTCGTTCTCCACTAATTATCAAGTGACCACCTTTTACTACTCCTGAAAAATCACCACTAACAGGATTAACATTTCCGGAAAATCTCGTAACAAGAATTCCTTTCTTAACTTCACTTAGGATATCATCAAAATTCGAATTTCCTTCTTTGAAAATAAGGTTCGTTGCTCCAACACCGGGGGAAGACTCTTCATCTCCAGATGCATGACCTGTGCTGTTTACCTTATCACGGCAAGCAGTGTATGTGTTGTATAGATATGATTTGAGAATTCCCTTATTGATAATGTCTAATTTCTTATGTGGAACCCCTTCACGATCAAAACTGGAAGCTGACAATCCATCAGACCAAGTTGCATCATCAGTTATTGTCAGTTCCTTACATGCAATTTCTTTTTCCATTTTCCCAACAAGACTGGATCGTCCTTTCTGAACATTATTCGAATTAACAGAATTAACTAGTGTTGGTAGAATGAGTTCAGCAACTGCATGTGGACTCAAGATGAGTGTTCCTTTGAAAGGCTGGCATTTCTTTGAGCCAAGAGAATTTACTACATTTTCAGCAAAATTTCTTGCCGTACTCTCTACTTCAATATCTTTCAAATGATGACTTCCACCAAATTGAAAATCAAAACTGGAAACCTCTTCTCCATCTACCGCCATTCCCATAATATACCAAGTGAAGCTACTGATCATCTCTACACATTCAACACCATTAGAGTTGACTACTGCAATTGAGTTAAGTGAGTTATTGAATGCACCACTGTCAACAGTTACCCGTTTATCATATCTTTTTGCAGTTTTCAGCATCTCAACAGCATTCTTAACTGAATCTTCTGATTTGAAGTATTGTGCCTCTCGATCATAAATACCTGATAATTTCTGTGGAACTGTCATTTTTGGAAGAATATTATATTGATCATATGAACCTTTGGAAGCGATCTTGATGGATGCATCTACAGCTTCATTAATTTCTTCTCGACATAACATATTCACTGATGAAAAACCAAGAGCTCCATTTTTTATGACCCTAATCCCTATCCCTGATCCTTGGTGAAACTTGCCAAGCTTTACATCATTTCTCTCAATTGACACCTCACTCTCAACTGATGAAACACTATACACTTCAGCACTATCCACTCCTTTTTTGATGGCGGTAATAACTGCTAATCTACATGATTCAATAAGTTCATTTTCTGATATCTTCAATTATTGCATTCCCCCTATCAATGATTCACATCTTAGGTATGGTCCTCCACCATCGACCTTTGCAAGTTGTTTTTTCCCACAATAACCTGCACCAATATCGTATGAGAATTCTTTTCCAAGTGCATCTACAGTTTGTAGTACATCAAGTGCTCTACCACTAACAGTAACTCCCTTCAAAAGTTCACTCACTTCTCCCTTTTCAATAAGATATGCTTCTTGGGCTCCAAACATGAATTCGCCATTAGCATCCGCTTGGCCACTTCTGGGTCCTTTTAGGAGATATCCATGGTTTGTTTCATGAATCATCTCATCTAATTCATAGTCCCCTGGTTCGATGTACGTGTTTCGCATTCGGATTAATGGCTCATCTGAATATTCAAAAGCCCTTGCATTGCCAGTAGGTTCAACATCAAACTCTGCAGCGGTTTCTCTATTGTGGAGGTAAGATTCTAAAATGCCCTTATTAATTACCACTGTTTTGCCAGCAGGTACTCCTTCATCATCCACAAGTATTGTTCCAGCTGCCCCTCTTACAATATCTGAGTGTCCACTGTCAACAAGTGTTACTAGATTACTTGCAACCTTTTCACCAATTTTATCTTTCATAATAGATCCTGAAAGAACGAAGTCTGCTTCAACAGTGTGGCCTACTGCTTCATGTGCAATTAATCCAACCATTCCAGAATCTAGTATAACTCTTGAACGTTCCCCTTTTGGGTGTCTTGCATCAAGAATCTTCTTAGCAGTTTCTGCTGCCTTCCGAGACATTTCTTCTACACTTCGTTTTTCAAATAAATCCTCCCATCCACCGGTTACACCTGCTGTTTCTGTTGCACTAACTCTATCTCCATTTCTTGCTGCAATGGCAGTTATTCTAAATTCAGGTTTTGAATTAAATATTTCAACAGCTGCACCGTCAGAAGTCACTATGATTTTTTTGTCGATTATTTCTCTGTAGCTGCAGGAAGCAGCCTTTACTGTATCAAAATATTCTCTACTATTCAGCTCAGTTTTTGTTACTAGAGACATTTTTTCCTCCAAACTATGATCTTCTAGTGGACCATTGATTTGCGGTTTGAAAACACCATTCGATAATTTTGTTTCTACCAATCTAGATTTGTTTTTCTGAGCAGTTGCAGATATCTTAGCCATTCTTACAGCATCGTTTAATGTATCTATCATTGCTTTAGGGACGGTTGTATTTGTACTGCTGAAACCCCAGGCTCCATCCACTAAAACTCTAAAGCCTAACCCTTCAATTCGAGTTGATTTTGCTTCTTCTACTTCTCCATTACCAACTATTATTTCGTTTCTGACTCTGTGTTGGTACCTTGCTTCAGCATAGCTAGAATGAATTGCCTTTTCGAGAATTTTTTGAAGACTATCTATAGATATTTGCATATTCTTAGATAATAAATATTGATAGTTAAATTAATCTATTATATTTTTTATGTTGTGCTAGGTATCTCATACTCATAACGAAACCTAAGAATAAGAAGACAGTTCCGGCAAGCTCAAACTCAAAGAAAATATCTGCGTTACCCATTATTCCTAGAAGGAATCCACCTATAGATGGGAAAAGTCCTCCCAGTAGTAAAGGAATATTGTACGTTTTACGCCTATCAGCTACGAAGCTGAATAATGCACCACCGATCAAAATAATTCCACCGGTACTATTCAACAGAATAGACGGTAATCGAGCAGTTTCAAATGGGAATAACCGAACTGATTCTCTGAAAGCTTTGGGAAGATTTAGTTGGAAAGCTTCAGAAATTGCTTCTTCACTAAGATTAGCGCTTAATCCTCCAAAAAGCAGTACTGATGCCAGTATAATGACAATACCAAGATATATGTGAGCTATCTTTCTACGAACTAAAAGATATAGTACACCTGCACCTAACAAACCAACTAAAGGCGCTGCGCTAATATAGTATATCTTGATGAGTGTTCCACTAGGCCCCATCACTTCTGGGTTTGCAAGGTACTCCATCAAAGCTGCTATTGCGAATAACGCCATTGCGACTGTCCAGATTGCCTGATGTATTTTTCTGCGGTTAAGGAGTTGCCAAATCAGAAGAATAGTGAATATTGATGCAACTATAGCTGTGATTAGTGGGATGAAATTTGTCATTTTTACATTCTACAATCTTTGTATTAATATAAATATTGCGTACTTGGCAATAATATGATTTTTGAATTACGAAAACCGTAAATACTTAAGTTGAATCAAGATTAAATTGAAACATAAATACAGAAAATAACAGAGAACATTTTTTGGGTTAAAAGAAGAAATAAATTAAATTCATGATATTTGTAATTGTTTGATTACCTTTTGTATAATTGTGGGGCCGCCGGTGGGAATTTCTACCCATAAACGGGTTCTCGAACCCACGACCTAGAGATCCACAGTCACTTATGCTAACCAGGCTACACCACAGCGGCCAATAGATGAGGCCAATCCATTAGGATTAGGTCATCGATAAGCTATCATTCTACTTAATGATTAAACCTTACGGTAATAATTAAGCTTCTAGTTTATTGAGATTAGATACTGGTTTATTTATCTCATTAGAAGAATTAATAAGAATAAAGAATTGATTATACTAACATGGTGGAAAATAGCAAAGTATTGAAAGGCAAGGTTTGTATGGTAACTGGTGCCACAGCAGGTATTGGGATAGTGACTGCTAAAGCTTTAGCTCAACAAGGTGCTACTGTTATTGTAGCTGGACGAAACAAGGAAAAAAGTGTCTCTACAGTTGATCAAATAAGAAAGGAGACCGGGAATCATGATGTTGAATACATTTTGGCTGATTTGTCAGTCCAGAAAGAAGTTCGCAAGTTATCTGATGATTTTAAGAGTAAATTTAAACGATTGGATATATTAGTGAATAATGCTGGAGCCGTTTTTGATAAACGTTTTGAAACTGCAGATGGGCTAGAAATGACTTTTGCCCTGAATCATCTAAGCTATTTTCTTCTAACAGACTTATTGCTGGACACAATTAAAGCAAGTGTCCCCTCTAGGATCATAAATGTCTCTTCAGATGCACATAAGGGAGCAAAAATAAATTTTGATGACATACAAGGGAAGAAGAAATATGGTGCAATGCGTGCCTATGGACAGTCTAAACTTGCCAACATCTTATTCACATATGAATTGGCGCGTAAATTGGAAGGGTCTGGAGTTACATCAAATGCTTTGCACCCCGGCTTTGTTGCTTCAAGTTTCGGATCCAATATGCGTGGTGCTTTTCGTTTAATTTTGCGTTTTCTTCAATTATTTGCAATGAGTTCAGAAAAGGGTGCAGAGACAAGTATCTATCTTGCAACTTCACCAGATGTGGCGAATATTAACGGCAAATATTTCGTAAAGAAGAAAGAAGTTCGAACTTCAGTTGAATCATATGACAAAAATGTTGGAGAAAAACTTTGGGAAGTAAGTGAAGAACTTACTAAAAAGTAAATATCTTTATAAGAAAATATTATTTTTCACATCTATTATCAACTAATGATAAATTGAGCTTGTAAATTATTTAATTTTAATTTATCATTAGTTTTCAACGTATTTTTTATCGCGATAAATATTAATCTAAGGGTTTTCATATTCTTTAAATTATGTCTGAATATATTATCATATCAAATTTGGTCGTTGATCGTAAAAAGACTGCTCCTCATCGAAATGAACACTTGAATTATCTCATCAAATTAAAGAATATGGGAAATCTTAAGATGGCAGGTAAATTTTCCGATGGTTCAGGTGGTGTCTATATTCTTAGCGCTGAATCGCATAATCAGGCAATAGATCTAGCTAAGGCAGATCCATATCATTTTCTTGGATTTCGTAAATATACAATTAAAGAATGGGAAATTAAACTTTAGAATAGAGTATCTTTTCAGTGTAAATGTGATGTAATTCAGCTTACTTAGACTTCTTTTCTTCTTTTAATTGATTAAATAATTGGAAAGCTTCGTTTGCGTTTGCATTATCGTGTACGATTGATCGGACAGCTTTAATCATAGATACAGGTGAATCGGATTGAAAGATGTTTCTTCCCATATCTACACCTACAGCACCAGCATTGATAGCATTAAATGTTAGTTGTAATGCCTCTTTTTCAGGTATTTTCTTTCCACCTGCCATTACAATTGGCACTGGACAGCCTTCAACAACTTTTTCAAATCCTTCGCAAAAGTATGTCTTGACGATATGTGCACCCAATTCTGCAGCAATACGACATGCTAAACCTAGATAACGTGCATCTCTAACCATTTCTCTTCCAACAGCAGTAACAGCTAAAACTGGCATTCCATATCTTTCACCTTCATCCACAAGTTTTGATAAACTTAGCAAAGTCTGTTTCTCATATTCTCCACCAACAAAAATTGATAATGCAACTGCCGAAACATTAAGACGAATTGCCTCCTCCATCGAAGTGGTTATTCCCTCGTTAGACAATTCCTTGAGAATGCTTGTTCCTCCTGAAACTCTAAGAACCACTGGTGTTTCTATTCCAGCGTCTATGGATGTACGCAATATTCCTCGAGTAAGCATAAGTGCATCTGCATATGGAGCAAGTGGCTGTATTGTTTTTCCAGGTGTTCTTAATCCTGTAGTTGGACCTTGAAAATATCCATGATCAACTGCTAACATTACTGTATGGCCTGTATTAGGTTTAATTATTTTCGAAATTCGGTTTTTAAGACCCCAATCCAATTTTATTAATACACCTTTTTTGATACACAAGTAAAATGTATCTCTATCTATAAAGATAACTGTCAGGGTCTGATAAATATTGACATCTACGGAGTTATTATTATTTTCATACCCCCACCTTTTGTAGCTTTGCTAACTGCTTCTTCAAACTTGTCTATTGTAAATCTATCTGTAATAAGTGATGCTGGATCCACTTTATGTGTTTCAATTAGTTCCAGTGCTTTCTTAGTTTCAGTTTCTGTTGCTCCATAGCTGGATATTATTGATATTTCTGAGTTGAAAATATCGCTGAAATCATAATTTAAAATTGAACCTATAACTGGAACTCCAAAGAGACAAATCGTTCCTCCTTTCCTTACCGATTTCAACGCTTGAATAATCCCCTTAGGGTTTCCAGTTGCTATTAAAGCAACATCTACACCTAAGCCATCGGTATCTACTCTAACTCTTGTAGGAATATCTCCATCTGCAATATCATATATTTTTTTTGCCCCTTGTATTTTTGCTATATTGAGCCTTTTCTTATTGATGTCACTTATCAATGTACTCGACCCAATATCATTCAGTAACTGAAGATGGATAAGTCCTACTGGTCCTGCACCAATAATTAAAACCGTGTCATCTGCTGAAACCTTGGACCTAGATAATCCTCTTATGCAGCAGGCAATTGGTTCTATGAAACTAGCCTCTTCGAAGCTAACTTGTTTAGGAAGTTTGAGAACACCACCTTGTTTAATATTCCATGCTGGTACCCTAAAGTATTCCGAGAAACCAGAAGGGTCTAAATTGCTAGATCTATATTGTGTACACATCGTTTCATTTCCTTTCTTACAGAACTTACAATTGTTGCATGGAGTATGGTGATGAGGAAAAACTCTATCCCCAATGGCAAATTGCTTTGCCTTTTCGCTTGTCTCCACAACTATTCCAGCAGCCTCATGACCTAAAACTGGTTTTGCTGCAGTATATTGACCATGCATTTTTTCCAAATCTGTTCCACAAAGACCACATGCTTTCATTTCAACTAAAATATCACCATTTTTGACCTTAGGCATCATCATTTCTTTTATTTCTATTTCATCTACGTCATTCATCAATACAGTCTTCAATCAGATTTCACTTCTCCCCTATTCATTTCTAAGTAAATAATTTAAGCACTTCATTAATTAAACCATTTTTCGTACATTTAATCTTTTTTGGTGAGTACCTGGAATTTATCTTTAGATTTGATAGAGATTTATTGAAAACCTTTTTATTCTTTTTATCTTCCGATTTGGCGAAGGAGCGATTTCTATGAGCAAAAAAGAAGGTTCCACAACTGGAAGTGGATGGAAATATTCTTGTAACTGTGGTTATGAGACATTAAAAATCTCTAGTGCCGTTGGGCATGTAAACTCCAATAAGGACCATCAACTACAAAGGATAGAACTTTAGATATTATCTACGAGTAAGTAACTTAATCGTGAAGAAATGTTATTTTAATCCTACTTTTGAGATGGATTTTTAGATTCTTCTAATTCAAAATCTGGATCACTTAGGGTTGCTAGCTTAAATGCAAGGTTCAACCCCATCATCATTTTCTTATACTCTTGATTACCTAACCAGCCATCTTTTTTTAGAGTGTCTAATCCATTACCAAATATTTTACCGCGCCCCTGTCCAGATTCTTTAAAGAGATTTGTTGAAGCATCTTCAAATATCTTGTCAGGAGTAATAGAGTTCTTGAAGCCCTTAGTGAAAAATTCTTCAAAGTGTGGTCCCACAGGTGTTCTCAGATGTAACAGTTTTGATTCTAAACCTGTAAATGCTCTACGAACTTTCTTAAAACTGGCATAACTTTTTACAATTGCAGGGGCAAATACTTCATATCTAGTTTTATTTCCATTTTCATATTTTGCAAGATATAATGGAACCAGGATCACACAATTATTTTCTGGATTCCAAGATGATGTCATTTCAATTAGTTTTGATTTATCTTTTTCTTTAGATGTACATAATTTAGAAATCTGAGATGTTATCAATAAATTTCTATATTCTAATTCATTAATGATTTTGTCCTTCATATCTGATTCTGTGTCACGTTTAGTTTCAATATCATTCAATCTTTCTTCTTCAATTCTGATCTCTTTTTCAGATTTCTCATTAAGCCGTTTGAGACTTGCATCAAACCTGAATTGAATCTTCTCTATTTTTTCTGAGGCTGTTTTTATTGCTTTCATAAGGTCAGTTGCAGTGTCTTTACTTTTAGTTGATTCTTCACTCCAGTACTTTTCTCCTACACTATCACCCCGTAGACTTAATGCCTTCTTCTCTGCATTTACTTCATCTACTATTAGATTCATTTTCTTAAGATTTTTCTCATAGATATCCTTCTTTTCATATATTCTCTCAGATTCTTTATTCTTTGTTTCTGTTAAATCCTGAATATCTTCTTTATGCTTATTTCGCATTGCTTCTATTTTATCCTTCACAATTGGCTTGAGATTTTCAAATTTTTCATTAAATTTCTCAAAATCTTTCTGCTTATCTTCAAGAATCTTCTGTTTTGCTCTATCGGTACTAGACCTTAGACACTTGTTTAAATTTTCTAGAGAACCTAATCCGGTCTCCACTTTATCTATAAGGTCATTAAAACCAGAGACTGTCTGGTCTATCTCTTGATTATTCACCCCCCTAATTACTGTAGAAGGGTGGTCCTTGGTAGGTTTTTTTTGTTCTGTTTTCTGAATAAAGTCAATCATCTCAGACAAAAGCATCTGTTTTGAGATAATGTTGTTAATTCGGACACTTCTACTTCCCTTGAAATTACTAAATGTCATAGCATGTCTCGTTAGGAATGCTCTCAAAGGACCAACTTTTGAAATAGTGGAGAGCTCTTTTTTAAATTGCTCCAAATCAATAATAGTTCTATCAAGAACGTTTTCAGAAATCGATCCTAATCCATCAAGAAAAATACTACGTTGTCGGAATACCTTTTGAATCTGTATACAACTCTTCATAACATATATTGGATAATTTACTTTCAGAAGAAAAACCAATTGTTCCTCACTACTTAAGAAACCCTTCTTCTTTCTCCTATTTTCTGCCAGACAAAAAACTGACGCTACCTCAGTATCCGAAGAAAAGGTTTCTTTGTCAAGAGAACCTGAAGAAAATGGTAACTGAATATGTTCGTGCGTCATTTAGATGTATGTTATTCGGCAGGTTACATATATGTTATCTATGATATAACTCAAGATTTCAACCTTGATTCAAGATTAGATAACTCATCCCAGAGTTCATTAGGTAATTTCTTTCCTAAGGAAGTGAAAAACTCCCTTATTACTTCCATCTCCTCCAGCCAAGCTGTATTATCAACTTTGAGAATTTCATCTAAATCATTAGAAGATATATCGAGATCTTTGGTATCTAGCGCGTCAGGTGTGGGTATATACCCAATTGGAGTCTTTATTGCTTTTCCTCTACCCTTGACTCTGTCCACAATCCACTTGAGAACACGAATATTATCCCCAAATCCAGGCCAAATGAATTCACCATTATCATCTAGACGGAACCAATTTACATGGAATATTCTAGGCGGATTAGACATTGAACTACCTATTTTAATCCAGTGACTGAAATAATCTGCAATATGATATCCACAAAATGGTCTCATAGCCATTGGATCTCGACGTATTACCCCCACTTTTCCAACAGCTGCAGCGGTAGTTTCGGCCCCCACTGTAGCGCCGATAAATACTCCATGAACCCAATTGAAGGATTCATAAACAAGAGGAGTCAACTTAGCCCTTCTTCCTCCAAACAACATAGCTGACACAGGAACACCTTCCGAGTCATTCAGATTAGGGGAAACTGATGGTGTTTGATTTATCGAGGTTGTAAACCGAGAATTTGGATGAGCTGCTTTACCGTTTCCTGGCTTCCAAGGTTTGCCATGCCAATCTGTTAAATTGTTTGGAGGATCATCAGTTAAACCTTCCCACCAAGGAATTCCTTCAGTAGTTACTGCAACATTAGTAAAAATGGAGTTCTTTTTCAGTGATGCAATCGCATTTGGATTACTTTTCACATTGGTTCCAGGTGCTACTCCAAAGAATCCTGCTTCGGGGTTTATTGCCCATAATCGATTATCTTCACCCTTGTGGAACCATGCAATATCATCACCAATTGTGGATGTCTTCCAGTCTTTGTATGATTCTGGTGGCTTCATTAATGCAAGATTTGTTTTTCCGCTAGCGCTTGGAAAAGCACCCGAAATATAAGTTAATTCACCATCTGGGCTTTCGAGTCCAAGAATAAGCATATGTTCAGCTAACCAATCTTCTTTACTTGCAATTGCACTTGCTATCCTGAGCGCATGACATTTCTTACTAAGGAGTGCATTTCCACCATATCCTGAGCCAATACTCATAATGAGACGCTCCTCTGGAAAATGACCTATATATCGTCGATCTGGGCTTAGGTCACCAGTTGAATGTACCCCTTTAACAAAATTATTCGATTCACCTAAGTGATTCAATGCTCTATTTCCCATTCGAGTCATTATACGTAAATTAGCTACTACATAGGGACTATCTGTTATCTGAATCCCTACTTGTGAATAAGGTGACCCTTCGGGTCCCATTAAGTAAGGCACAACATACATCGTCCTTGTTTTCATGACACCATCAAAGAGATTATTGAGTTTTGCTTTAAACTGATTAGGTTCAGACCAATTATTTGTTGGACCCGCATCATCCTCTTTTTTGCTGCAAATAAAAGTGAGATGTTCAGTTCGTGCAACATCATTTGGGTCACTTCTATGGAGGTAACTATTAGGATTCTTTTCTTGATTTAATTTGATTAATATGCCTTTTTTGATCATTTGGCTAATGAGTTTTTCATTTTCTTCCTCAGATCCGTTACACCAAAAAATATCATTTGGTTTTGTTAGACTTGCAACATCTGAGACAAATTTTTCTAAGAATAAATTCTTCATTTCAGTAACCCAAAAAATCAATTTTACGCATTAATATACTCATCGTTCTATATCCATTTGGAACGAAAAAATCATTAAGATTAAATCTTTCAACAAACAATTAGGTGAATAATCTAGAGAACATCAAATTGTGCTTGCTTTAATCCAAGTTCTTTTTGAAGAGTCTGTATTCTTGTTGCATATTCTTTCATTTTTGCATTATCATTCTGAACTTTAGCAATTTTATATGCTTTCCAATTTTTCTTCAAAGCTCCCCACGTTTGACCTTTAGTATATGCCATAAATAATCTCTACCGAATACCCATTTTATCGGAGAAGCTATTTAAGCGTAACTCTGAGAATTATTGAAATAAATATTGCGAATTTATTAATATTTTTAGTCTAAATTATTAATTGTCTGTAGGAGGTTCTGTATGTACGAATACTTTAGTGACATCATTCTCTGAAGCAATTATTTGTGTTTCTATCTGTTCTGACACATTATGTGCATCTTTTACTTTCATATCTTTCTTCAGGGTACAGGATATTGACAGATGAATTTCTTTATTGAAGCGTTTTATATTAATTTGTCCAAGACTCTTCACTTCATCAATATTTGCTAATATATTCTCTATTCTTCTTGTTAATCCAGGTATTTGGGTCTCTCCAGACTTCTGATAAATTATCTTATCAACTTCTGCATCTATGTGGATGGTTATTGTTGAATCTTTCATAAATTCTTCTTTTAATCTATTCTCAAGCTGGGAAGCAGTAAAATGTGCTTTACTTAAGGCAATTTCTGAGTTCATTTCGATATGAACATCAATTTCATTCAAGTTTTCACCTTTTCTAATCCATAAATCATGAATTCCTTTTATTCCGGGTATTTCAGTAGCAATTAATCGAATCTTATCTTTTATTTTTTCATTTTCTTCATCAGCCTCAACATGAACTAGGACATCTACATCTGGAATGACATTCTTGACTTTCTCTTCAACTTCAGAGGCAATATTGTGTGCCTTTTCTAAAGAAAAAATTCTTGGAACATGAATTCGCATATCCACAAAAGTTTGTGGTCCTGAAGTTCTGACTCTCAGATTCTCATATTTTGTTACCCCTTCTACTCCTTCTATGGCAATTTCTATTCTTTTTACAAGATCAATTGGTACCCTATCTAATAGAACACCAATAGATTTTGAACCAATTTTAATACCGAGATATGCAATATATACTGCCACCAGAATCGCGATTAAAGAGTCAGCGGTGTTATACCCTAAGTCTACTAGGATTAATCCGATTATAACTACGCTTTGCGTCCATATATCTATCCTGAATTGAAGAGAATTGGCTTCTAACACTTGGCTATTATATTGAATAGCGGTTCGTTTCAATTGCCAAGATACTACTATTTCAATGGCAATACTGAGTATAATCCCAATTATTCCTATAAAGCTAAATGAGATGATTGTACTAGTGTATAATATTCTATTTATTGATTCGTAAACAAGAACACCTACCGTTACTATTATGATACCTGTTATCAAAAGGCCTCCAAAGTTCTCAATTTTACCATGTCCATATCGGTGCCCTAAATCTGGAGGTTTTCCTGATATTCTCACTGAGATGTAGGCAGTTCCTGAACCAGCTATGTCAAGGATAGAGTCGATTGCTAATGCAAAAATTGCGAGGCTATTTGTAGTTAATGCTAATGTGATTTTTATGAAAGTAAGCAAGATTGCAGACGTTATTGAAAGTGTGGCCGCTCTCTTCTTGGCCTTTTGCGCCACATTATCAAGCATAGGTCAGTATCCCTGTATTAGTGATATTTCATCCAATTCTTTGAAGAGCTTTTAGTCGTTTCACCATATTGGGATGAGTTGAAAATAACTCCAAGAACCGATCAAAACCAGTTATAGGTTTAGTAAGTATCTTGTTTACTAAATCTCTATCGTTAAGATGTCCACTATACTTTGAGAGAGTGGAAGCATCACTTTTTGCAGTATCCGGATCATTTATGAACAAACTTTTGAAGGAACTAGAACCACTACTCCGTCCTTTACGCATTGTTTTGGTTTCAGAGGTAGCTATCTTAGCTAATGCCTCTGATAGCTTACGTGCACCATCATCTACAGTGTTTACTGCATGACGATCAGCATAATATTCACGAGTTCTACTCAGATTTAGCACGAAGATGCTTAAAATCCAATAAAGTACCATTGCAGCTATTCCAATAATGATGGTTCCACCATTATCTCTTCGTCCACCACTATAGAAACTCGAAAGCATGAATGTAAAACCAATATAATAAAAGATTGCAGGAAGAACTGAAGCAAACATCATAACCTGAACATCTTTATTCTTCAGATGTCCTACTTCATGTGCTAAAACAGCCTCAACTTCCTCGGATTCAAGACTATTCAGTAAACCTGTAGTGACAGCTATTCTATTGCCGTAACGGGGGGACCCATAAGCAAATGCATTTGGTAGTGGAATGTTAGCCAACATTATTTTAGGTTTCTTAAGAGAAGATTTACGACATATACTATCAACCATTCGGTGAAGTTTTGGTTGCTCATTAGGTGTGACTTCTTTTGCTTTATATAATGAATCTATCAATCGAGGTGAAAAAATCCATTGAAGGAGATTAATTAAGACGACAAAAATGATGATTGAATATAGGTTGAATGTTCCAGTTAGGGTTAATAGGATTGTAAATGCTAATGTAGATAAACCAATAATGAATGCAACTGTTCCAATTATTGAGAGCCGCAATTTCAATAGATTCATTTCTTATCCGAACTATCAATCAAAAATTCCGATTTAAGTCTTAGGTTTATTATTTCTTAAAACATTTCAATAAATTAACATGCTTATCTCTAATCTATTTAGTCGATTTGAATCTTGTATCAGTTAATTTTGTATTCTCAATTTTGAAGAAAGGTTCTCTAATCGATACTGCCTTCTTGAAGATCTCTCTAATCTTGGCATCATCAGCTCCTAATCTCATCGATGATAGAAAATCTATATGATTATGATTCCGAAGTAAACAAGGCTTAAATTTTCCATCATAAGTTATTCTCATTCTATTACATCCCATACAGAATTTGGTATTATGCATAGGTCGTACAATCTCTACAGTAACTCCGTTTTCAAGTTCATATTTCGGTCTTCTGTGGGAAACACGTTCAGTAGATGCAATAGCTCTATTTTTTAGGCCATTTTCAATTGAATCCAAAGAGATGTTATACTTCCTGTAAAATAATGATTCATTGGGTACAAGTTCAATAAGTTGCAGTACATTGGTTTTTGAACCACCTATACTTCTGGAAAATTCTATTAGATTATCTATCTCTTCATCATTTATACCTCTCATAACAGTCGTATTCATCTTAACTGGAAGTAATCCTACCTCAATAGATTTCTTAATTGCTTCAATTGTCTCATCTAATCGGTTAGATCCAGTTAAAATTTTGAACCGTTCACTATTGAGAGTGTGAAGACTAACATTTACTCTTTTTAATCCATTATCCTTAAGTTTAGAAGCCAGCCTAAAAAGATGAGTTCCATTTGTGCTGATAGAAATCTCTTTCACATCTAACTTATTGATACGCCCAACTATTTCTACAATATCTTTTCTAAGGAGAGGTTCTCCACCTGTTAGCTTAATTATGGATATACCGAAACTAGTCAAAATACGTGTAATTCTTTCTACTTCTTCTGCCCTAATAATATTGTTACTAGCTTCTTTGATACCTTCCCTATGACAAAATTCGCAACTGAAATTACATTCCGTCGAGCTATTGAGTGATATGCGTGCCTGAGTTACTGGTCTGCCATAAGGGTCTCGAATGGTCAACATCAAATATTGCGTATTTAGTTGGCTATATACCTGACTATCTACCGGATAATTCTATTTTAGATTTATATGCTGTACTTATTTCTGTCATTGAATAGAAGCTAGATTATTATGGGTTTTGAAGAAGCTGAGATACCGCCCGAACCACAAGAGATACCTCGTAAGTTTATCTGGTTAATAGGTATTGTAATTAGCTTATTTCTTGTTTGGGCTGCCGGTGCTCAACTAATATGGTTCTGGTTGAATCTTATAGAATTTGGAGAATTATTCGTACGACCTTTTTACTTTGAGATTCTTGGAGGATTGATCTTAGCATCTCTAGCATTATTCAGAGTAGATTTTAAGAATCGGCGTTCAATTACTTGGTGGCTTACTCGATTAGTTTTGCGAGTCTTAAAAAGTTCCAGGACAGAAATATTAACCATTCCTCCAGAATATTTGGAATTTACATACTTCAAACTCACAAAAGGGAAGTTCCTTCTTTGGCAAGTAACAAAAGTTCTTGTTGGAATGATTATCTTCTCAAACATAATATTTGGCATGAGCATTCATGCAATGTTTAATGGTTGGGACTCAAACATCTTGAGTATTCCTAATCTATTTGCACTTCCTTTTGTAACACCATCTCTTTCAATGACTTACGCTGAACAAACTGTTATACCACTAGTACCAGCACTAACTCTTCTTCTAACCCCTATCTTGACCGTATTAGGTGTTAGATTAATGATTTTAATTGGTTTAACCCAAGTAGTTAAAGTAGGAACTTCTATATTCCTTCAATCAACAGAACCTGGGCAACCTGTAAATATTCCAGTAGCAACGATTGAAGCTCTAATATCCTTAGCCCTTTTATGGACCGGTGTAAACCTATTCTTTCCATCATATATTGACTACAACACCAAATTCGTTATTGGTGGAGTATTTAGCGTTGGACTATTATTTGCAGTATTCTCTTTCTTAGATAGTTCAAGAAGAAGGCGTGTTACACTCAGAACTGGACGTGGTATTCTTCTTCGGGTTGTTACTATCTTGATTATTGCAATAATAGCAGGTTCAGCTGTAGCTGTCCAGGATAGTATAGCTGATGCTAGGAAAGTTGAATGGTTGGGTCCGTATACAGCTCAAGAGATATCCATAAATCGATATCTTGGCCAAATTGACGAAATAAATGAAGTCCGTTATAATTTTAGTATCTCTCCAGTTGCTCAAAATCAAATAGGTCGATATGTAGCGAATCAGAGTAGTCTTCTCAGTAAAATTCGACTCTGGGATTGGCAAGCAGCTTTTGCCAAACTAAAACCAGAAATAGGGCTTATCCCATATGTCGATTTTGAAGACTCAGATATCCTTCGATTTAACAACACGCTTTATTGGAGCGCTTCAATGAAACCTGTACTCCCAGAAACTATTGAAGAGGGTAATATCTGGTTCAACGAACACATGTTTTACACTCACGTTCCAAATGGATTCCTTCTCTTAGAGGGTCAAGATGGTGTGATTGTGGATTCATCAGACTTCTTCGCGCAGAGAGAAATATACTACGGTGAAGGAGGCTTATTGGAGAATACATGGGCAGCATACCCAATCGGAAGTGGACGAAGTGCTGAAGTTCCTGGGGACGTATTTTATAATGGTGAAGGTGGGGTCAATATGCCTCCTCCTCTTAGCTGGATATTTGATTCAACATTCATAGTATCATTCCCAGGTGATACAATTCATTCGCTTAGGTATAGAGATGTTTATGATAGAATGGAA
>JASLOE010000009.1 GCA_030745655.1 Nitrososphaerales archaeon
GCAGCTAAAGCTAAGGAAGTTAAGGCAGCTAAGGCAGCTAAGGCAGCTAAGGCAGCTAAAGCTAAGGAAGTTAAGGCAGCTAAGGCAGCTAAAGCTAAGGAAGTTAAGGCAGCTAAGGCAGCTAAAGCTAAGGAAGTTAAGGCAGCTAAGGCAGCTAAAGCAAAAGCAAAAAAAGAAGAAGAAAAGATTATTCTTAATCCTCTAGAACATATTTACGTACCTAAACACGAAATAATGGCGGAAAAAGAGAAAGCAGAATTAATTAAACGATACAATGCCTTACAGGACCAATTTCCACAAATCTTGTTCTCTGACCCAGTTATTAGACAAATAGGTGCCAAACCTGGTGATATGGTTAAAATTACAAGAGAAAGCCCGACTGCAGGGATATCTGAATATTACAGATATGTGGTGATGGGATAAAAATTGGCAGTACAAGTTAAAAAATACGATGCTTGGCCCATAATCAAAAATATGTTAGAAACTGAAGAAGTTGCACGCCAGCATCTTAATTCGTATAATGAACTTATTGAAACAGGACTTCAGAGCATAATTGATGAGATCAATGGACTTGAAATCGAAGCTTTAGGAAATCCCTATAGAGTCAAATTCGGTAAATTAACTATTGGTAAACCTCGTGTAGTGGAAATAGACGGATCTGTAAGTAATATCCTTCCATTAGAAGCAAGATTACGTGCTTTAACTTATAGTGCACCATTATACCTCGAAATGGTGATGGAAGAAAAAGGTAGTGCTACCGATATGCAACGACAACATATTGGTGAACTTCCTGTTATGGTGAAATCAAAACTATGTGCGTTAAATGGTTACAATGAAGAACAGCTAATCGAAAGAGGTGAAGATCGTCATGATCCAGGTGGATATTTCATAGTACATGGTTCAGAAAGAGTCATAGTTGGTTTAGAGGATTTATCACCAAACAAAGTATTGGTGGATATTGAGAAAACAGGTACTACTACTACATTCAAATCGAGGATATACTCATCTATAGTTGGATACCGGTCTAAACTCGAAATAACACTTAAGCAAGACGGGGCAGTAAACGTTAAGCTTCCTAGCTCACCAGTGGATCTACCATTTGTTACAGTTTTACGTACTTTGGGACTGCAAACGGATAAAGAGATTGCGGATACAATTTCTCTCAGACCTGAAATACAGGATCTTCTTGAAGTCTCGTTTGAAAAATCAAGTGAAACTCCAACAACTGATGATGCTTTAGTATATATTGGAAACAGAGTTGCTCATGGAATGCCAGACGAATTTAGAGTTCGTAAGGCTCTATCTGTTCTAGACTGGGGTCTCTTACCTCATTTAGGTAGAAAAGAGGAAAATAGATTTGACAAGGCAATGTTCATTGGTGAGGCTGTATGTAAATTACTTGAATTAAAGTTAGGTTTGGTTACACCTGATGATAAAGATCATTATGGAAATAAAATGATAAAGTTTGCCGGACAAATGCTCGCTGATCTCTTTAGAACATCCTTTAGAAATTTAGTTAGAGATCTTAAATACCAATTAGAAAGGACAGGACAACGCAGAGGAATAAATGTAGTTGGAGCTGCGATACGACCAGGAATAATCAAAGATAAACTAACAAATTCTATAGCAACTGGTAATTGGGGAAGAGGAAAGGTAGGTGTAACCCAACTACTAGACCGAACCAATTTTCTCTCAACAACCAGCCACCTGAGAAGAATTCAATCTCCTTTAAGCAGAACTCAACCCAATTTCGAAGCAAGAGACCTTCATGCAACTCACTTTGGGAGAATATGTCCCACAGAAACCCCAGAAGGTGCTAATTGTGGACTTGTGAAAAATATTGCCTTATCTGCAATGATCTCAGTAAACTCACCTATAGATGATGTAATTGAACGACTCACAGAGTTGGGTGTTATTAGTACGAGAGAGAAAAGGGAAGATATGAAGGCTGATGACTGTAAAATATTTCTTAACGGTTGGTTTATGGGTTTCCATAGCGATGGAAAACAGTTAGTTTCAGAATTTAGAGATATTCGACGCAAATCAGGAATACATCCACATGTTGGTATAGCTTATTTTCCGCCACCTGCCAAAAAAGCCTCACATAGAGTGTATGTTTCTACATCGGCTGGAAGAGTTATTCGACCATTAATTGTTGTCAAGAACGGCAAACCTTTGCTATCAGTTGAAAAAATTGAAAAAATAATCCAAGGAGAAAACAATTGGCGTGATTTACTCATGGATGGATTAATAGAGCTAATAGATGCAAATGAGGAAGAGAATGCGTATATATCTATGGAATATTCAGATTTGAATAATGAACATACTCATCTTGAGATTTTCACTCCTTCAATGCTTGGTGTAGCAGGTTCCGTAATACCTTATCCTGAACATAATCAATCTCCACGAAACACCTATGAATCCGCTATGGCCAAACAGTCTCTAGGGTTTTCGACTCCCACTTATCCTGTCACTACCTCTGTCCGTGAACATCTTTTGGTATATCCACAATCTCCACTTGTTACGACACAACTCACAGACTTACTTAGGTTAAATGAGCGCCCCAATGGTCAAAATTGTGTTGTGGCAGTACTTTCCTATGAGGGCTACAACATTGAGGACGCTATTGTTATGAATAAATCATCAATACAAAGAGGATTAGCTAGGTCCTTCTTTTATAGAAGCTATAAGGCGGAAGCAAAACAATATCCAGGAGGTATGAAAGATAATTTTGAGATACCTTCTGCTGAAGACAATATTCGTGGGTACCGGGGAGAAAAATATTATCGACTACTCGAACCTGACGGTGTTATATCGCATGAATCCGTGGTTGGTGGTGGTGATGTTGTTATTGGACGAACAAGTCCACCTAGATTTATGGAGGAATATAGGGAGTTTGAAGTTAAAGGTCCTTACCGTAGAGATACATCATCTGCAGTAAGGCCAACTGAATCAGGAGTAGTGGACTCGGTATTCGTTACTGAGAGTTTAGAAGGTGGTCATTCATATACGATTAGAATAAGAGATATGCGAATACCTGAAATAGGTGATAAATTTGCTTCACGGCATGGTCAAAAAGGAGTCATTGGACTTACTGTTAATCAAGAGGATATGCCTTATACTGAAGACGGAATTGTTCCAGATGTAATCATTAATCCACATGCTTTCCCTTCACGGATGACTGTTGGTCAATTCATAGAATCACTAGCAGGCAAAACTGCTTCGATGCGAGGACGACAAACTGATGGTACAGCCTTTGTTGGAGAAAATCCAGATGATCTCAAGAAAGAGCTCAAATCACATGGTTTCAGAGAAACTGGAAGGGAAGTGATGTATGATGGAATTACAGGACGAAAGTACATGGTGGATGTTTACATAGGTGTGGTATATTATCAAAAATTACATCATATGGTTACAGATAAGATTCATGCTAGAGCACGTGGACAGGTTCAAATGTTGACCAAACAACCAACTGAAGGTAGAGCTAGAGGTGGTGGTCTTCGATTCGGAGAAATGGAGCGTGATTGTCTCATATCTTATGGTGCCTCGATGGTTCTCAAAGATAGGTTATTGGATGAGGCTGATAAGGCTGAGCTTTATGTGTGTGAAGAGTGTGGATTGATAGCTTATTATGATACTAAACAGCATAGATATGTATGTAGGATTTGTGGAGATCCATCAAAGATATCCACTGTGGTTGTAGCATATGCGTTTAAACTTCTTCTCCAAGAAATGATGAGTCTGAACATAACTCCTAGATTAAAGATTAAGGCAAAGGTCTAATGGAAGGAAGTGATAAAAATTGTCTTTTGAAGAATCCATTAAATCTGTAGGTGGAATATTATTTGCAGTTTTTTCTCCTAGTGAAGTGAGGAAATACTCAGTCGTTGAGATAACAGCCCCAGAAACCTATGATGAGGACGGTATGGCTGTTCAAGGAGGATTAATGGATAGCCGCCTCGGAACACTTGAACCAGGTCAGAAATGTGGTACTTGTGGAAATACGGCAACCAGATGTCCTGGGCACTTTGGCCATGTTGAATTAGCCGAATCAGTATTACATATTGCATTTGTTAATAATATTCACAAGCTTCTAATATCTACTTGTAGAGCTTGTGGTAGGTTACGCCTGACTGATGATGAGCTTGATGAATATAGGTTAAAGCTTGAAGATCAAAAAACCTTTGCACCTACCTTACAGGATGAAGTAGCAAAAGAAATAATCCTCAAGTCCAAGAAAATAAAAGAATGTCCACATTGTGATAAGATTCAGTTCGATATTGATTTCACAAAACCTACTATTTTTCATGAAATAACAGAAGATGGAGGTGCAACACGTTTGCTTCCAGTTGCAATACGGGAGAGGCTGGAACGTCTGCAAGATGAAGATTTGAAGCTATTGCGATATGATCCAAAATCTACAAGACCAGAGTGGTTTATACTTCAAGTTTTGCCTGTCCCACCTGTGTCTGTCAGGCCTTCAATAACGCTGGAATCTGGTATTAGGTCCGAAGATGACCTTACACATAAAGTAGTTGATATTTTACGTGTTAATCAGAGAGTAAAAGAAAGTAAGGATTCAGGAACTCCACCTCTCATAGTTCAAGACCTTGTGGATTTGCTTCAATATCATGTTACGACCTTCTTCGATAATGAAGTGTCAGGTATACCCCAAGCCCATCATAGATCTGGTAGACCATTAAAGACACTTAGTCAAAGACTTAAAGGAAAAGAAGGAAGGTTTAGAGGAAGTTTATCCGGGAAACGAGTAGACTTCTCAGGTAGAACCGTAATCTCACCTGACCCAAATCTTGATATTGCTCAAGTTGGAGTTCCATTGAATATCGCAAAGAAACTAACTATCTCTGAAAAGGTATCTTCTTGGAATATAGACATGCTCAAAAAAGCAATAATCAAAGGACCGGATGAACATCCTGGTGCTAATTATATTACAAGACAAGATGGAGTAAAGATTAGGCTTGATTACGTAACCGATAGAACACTAATTGCAGATTCATTGTCTACTGGTTTTATTGTTGAAAGACATCTTAAAGATGGGGACATAGCGATATTTAACAGACAACCTTCACTTCACCGTATGTCTATTATGGGTCATTTTGTAAAGGTTCTTCCGGATAAAACATTTAGACTGCATCCTGCTGTGTGTCCTCCATATAATGCAGACTTTGATGGAGATGAAATGAATATTCACATACCACAAAGTGAAGAAGCAAGATCAGAAGCAATAACCTTAATGAAGGTTGAGGATCAGATACTTTCTCCTCGTTATGGAGGTCCAATTATTGGGGCAATTAGAGATTTCATCACAGCTGCTTATCTATTAACAAAGGAAGATACTTTATTACCGAAGAATATGTTTACTGATCTAGCCTTAGCTGCAGGATATAGTGGTGCTCTCCCAAAACCTAAAGTGACAACACCTAAACCTCTTTACACAGGTCATCAACTATTCTCGCTAGTACTTCCTGATGATTTCAATTATGTAATGTCATCTAAATGGAACCAAGGCTCAAAAAATCCAAAAGATAAAGATGTACTGATTAAAAATGGAGAAATAAAAGAAGGTATAATTGATAGAGCAGCTATAGGAGCTGAAGAACCTGATAGTATTCTTCATCGGATAGCCAAAGATTATGGTGCAGGTAGATCACGTGAATTTCTTAATTCCACACTGTCTATGCTTCGAGCTTTTATCACAAGGTATGGTTTTTCTTATGGGTACAATGAACTAGAACTTACCCCTAAAGCGCAAAATGATATTTCTTCAGAGATGAAAAATGCATATCAGAGTGTTGCAAATCACATAGACCTTTATGAAAAAGGAACTCTTCCTCTAGCAAGGGGTCTCTCAGCAGATGAAGTATTAGAATTCTCAATAATGAATGATCTTGCAACAGCTAGAGATAAAGCTGGGAGAATAGCAGATCGCAACTTTGATATGAAAAATGCAGGAATGATTATGGCTAGAACAGGTGCAAGAGGGTCAAGCTTGAATGTAGGTCAAATGACTGCTGCACTTGGCCAACAATCTGTGAGAGGTAAAAGAATCAAAACAGGATATCAAAATAGAGCTTTAACGCATTTTAAACGAGACGATAATTCACCTGATTCCAGAGGATTCGTAAAATCTAATTATCGTGTAGGATTAAATCCTACAGAATTTTTCTTTCATGCAATGGGAGGTCGTGAAGGACTTGTTGATACTGCTGTTAGAACTCAACAGAGTGGATATATGCAGAGGCGTCTAATTAATGCTCTAGAACATATAAAAGTCGAATATGATAAAACCGTTAGAGACCCTGTTGGACATTTAATCCAGTTCCTTTATGGTGAAGATGGTATTGACCCTGCAAAAAGTGACCATGGAAAAGCTGTAAATGTACAGCGCATTGCAGATACTGAATCTCTTCTTGAAGGTGCTGTAAATGAAAAAGTTGATGTGGACTCCATTTTAAAGAAGTATGACAATAAATTCAATCCAAAAATGTTACAAATATTAAGCGACACTTTCAAGTCAACTACATTATCCAAGAAGGCAATATTAAAAATAATTAATAAAACACGTGACCTTATCGTAAAAGCAACCGTTGAACCAGGTGAGGCAAGTGGAATAGTGGCTGCTCAATCAATAGGTGAACCAGGTACTCAAATGACCTTAAGAACATTCCACTTTGCAGGTGTTAAAGAACAAGACGTTACATTGGGTTTACCCAGATTAATAGAGTTAGTGGATGCACGAAAACAACCTGCAACACCATCAATGAATGTATATCTGGACAATACACATCGAATTTCTAAAGAAAAGGCACTTGAAGTAGCCAGAGAAATCCTATTTACCAAGGTCTCAAATCTTGTAGATTATACCGAAATAGAATATGAACAGGGAGTCAGAATTACTCTTAGTGCTGAGAAATTAGCTGAAAGGAAAACTGATATTGAGAAAGTAAGTTCTGCTTTAAAAACAGGGAAACGAATTGTAGACGTGGATGCTGAAACCAATACAGTTATTGTGACGTTGGAGGACGCAGACCTCGCAACTCTATTCGCTCTGAAGAATAAATTATTGAATATTCGTGTAAAAGGTATCCCAGGAGTAACAAGAATCACTGTAACAAAAGAAAATGACGAATGGTTTATTCAAACTACAGGATCCAACCTAGCCAAGACCTTAAAAGTAAATGGTGTGGACTTAAAAAGAACAAATACTAACAGTATAACTGAGATTGCAACAACATTAGGTATAGAAGCAGCTCGGAAGTCAATGGTAAACGAGATTATTAACACCTTAGAAGAACAAGGTCTTGAAGTGGATATTCGACATATATTATTACTCGCAGATCTCATGACATCAAAAGGAATTGTTCAATCAATAGGTAGACATGGTATCGCTGGAAAAAAAATTAGTGTACTTGCAAGAGCTGCATTCGAAATAACTGTGCCAACAATCGCTTCTGCTGCTATAAAAGGTGAGTTAGAACGTCTAAAGGGTGTGACAGAAAATGTTATAGTGGGTCTTCCTATTCCACTTGGTACAGGAATGATCGATATTTTCATGGAAGGATGATCTTTGACTAATATTGATGAAAAAATGTTTCGAAAAACCATGAAAGCTATTGTGAAAAATGGAAAATACGAAATAGGGTTAAAGGAATCAATGAAATCATTAAAAAATGTCAAATTATTGGTATATTCCGATAATCTTAGTGAATTGACTATCTCTAAAATAGAAAAATCATGCAAGAAATCATCAGTTCCAACAATAGCTTATTCAGGTTCATCGATGACGCTCGGACATATTTGTGGTAAACCATTCAAAGTATCCTCAATTTCAGTGAAATCTACTGGTGATGCAAACATTTCTGCATTGATAAATTGTTAAATTTAAATTGAAGTATTTGGATCAAATAGACACGAATTATAAAATGCGGAGAAAATTGAATGCCTGAAATAATCAAACTAACTTCAGATGAATTAGGGCTTATCTCTTTATTTCAGAATATAACTGGTGCTACAGCTAGAGATTGTGTAATTGATGATAAATTAGATAGAGTAATATTCATTATTAATAAAGGTGAAATGGGACTTGCTATCGGAAAAAATGGTGCGTCTATTCTGAAGACTCAAAAAATGGTGGGAAAAGAAGTAGAGTTAGTTGAATATTCTGAAGACCCAAAAAATTTTATTATCAATGCATTGAATTCCAAATTTATTACTGATATTCGGTTGAGTAAGAAAGCTGATGGTAGTACAATAGCGGTAGTAATGGTTGACCATAATCGAAAAGGTGTAATTGTAGGGCGAAATGGAAAAAATGCTGAGAAAGCAAGATTCTTGGCACGAAGATACTTTCAAATATCAAATATACATATAGTGACTAAAACATGATTTATATCCTACCATCAAGCTTTTAAAGTTAATTTAAGGAGAGTATGTGAACGATTTGGGAAGATCAAAATCACCAGTTGGGGAATTTGCAGCAAGGCAGCTTAAGAAAAAAAGGCAAAAACAGCGATGGTCAGATATTTATTATAAACGTCGAACTCTAATGCTTGATAAAAAGTCGGATCCATTAGAAGGCTCATCTCAAGCTCGAGGAATTGTTCTTGAGAAAGTTGGTATAGAAGCAAAACAGCCAGATTCCGCTATTAGAAAATGTGTAAGAATTCAATTAGTAAAAAATGGTAAACAAATCACAACGTTTCTACCTTGGGATGGTGCTCTTAACTATGTTGATGAACATGATGAAGTATTTGTTGAAGGTATCGGAGGTCCACAAGGAGGGGCTAAGGGGGATCTTCCCGGTGTCAGATGGAGAGTCTATAAAGTAAATGACGTTTCACTTAAAGAACTTGTATATGGACGAAAGGAGAAGCCGAGAAGATGACGCCTAATAATGAAGAATCAGAAATACTGCTATTTAGAAAGTGGGATTCACAAAACGTTGAGATTATTGATCATGGATTAAAAAACACCATTTCTTTAATACCTATGGTAATTCCTAATTCTATGGGTAGACACGAACATCAAAAGTTTCAGAAAGCTACAGTGAATATTGTAGAGAGACTTGTCAATAACATAATGCATTTTGGTCGTAGGGGTGCCAAGAATACAGGAAGAATGGGGGGTAAGAAAAGTAGAGGATTAAATATTGTCGAGACAGCTTTCAATATAATACACCTTAGAACTAATGAAAATCCAATCCAGATTCTTGTGAGAGCAATCGAGAATACTGCACCTAATGAGGATACAACAAGAATAGCATATGGAGGTGTAGTTTACCACGTATCTGTAGATATTGCTCCAATAAGAAGAGTTGATTTATCCCTAAGATTCATATCAGAAGGAGTACGTGAAGCTGCTTTTTCTGCACCACGAAGTATAGAAGAAACATTAGCCGATGAAATTATTCTGGCATCAAATAATGACAATAATAGCTATGCAGTAAAAAAGAAGAATGAGCAAGAACGAATTGCAATTGCATCTCGCTAATATCGGAAAATTATAAAATGCCAAATATGGTGGTTATGACAGAGGAATATTATTATGAGTGAAAAAGATCTGAAAAAGGAATTTCTCTGTCAATATTGTGGATCTAAATTCAAAACAAAAACAAATTTATCAAAACATATCGATAGAATTCATATGGGCAGTGGACTGTTGGAAGGAGATGCTAGAAATTGGTAATTCTGTACTAAAAAATTTTTTTAAAGCGAATTGCTTAAATAATGATTTACCTGCTTTTCGATGTGAAGGAGAGATGAAATAATTGGCAGACAAGCCTCATTTAAACGTAGTAGTATTAGGTCATGTAGACCACGGAAAATCAACCGGTATGGGTCATTTTCTATTTGATCTAGGAGTAGTAGACCAAAGAAAAGTAGATGAGTACGCAAAGGAATCTGAAAAGACAGGAAAGGGTGATTCTTGGAAATATGCTTGGGTTTTAGATAATTTGAAAGATGAACGTGAAAGAGGTGTTACAATCGATCTAGCTTTCCAGAAATTTGAGACTGACAAATATTTCTATACTCTAATTGATGCACCGGGACATCGTGATTTCGTTAAGAACATGATTACTGGAGCTTCAGAGTCAGATGGAGCAGTTTTAATGGTTTCAGCAAAGAAAGGAGAATCCGAAACTGCAGTTGGTGCAGGTGGCCAAGCTCGTGAGCATGCATTTTTAGCAAAAACACTAGGGGTTAATCAGGTTATTGTATGTATCAATAAAATGGATGATGGGATTGTAAATTGGAGTAAAGATCGGTATGATATTGTAAAAGCAGAGGTTGAAACTCTTCTTAAAGCAGTTGGATATGATACATCAAAAATTTCATTTATTCCAACTTCGGGGTGGAAAGGCGACAATTTAGTTAAAAAATCTGAAAATATGAATTGGTATACAGGACCAACACTTTATGAGGCTCTTGATAAGTTTATTGATCCACCAAAAGGATTAGATAAACCTCTAAGATTGCCTGTTCAAGATGTCTTTTCAATTACAGGTGTAGGAACTGTTCCAGTGGGCAGAGTTGAAACAGGGAATATGAAAGTAGGCGATTCACTTGTAATAATGCCAAGTGGTGTCAAAGCTGAACTGAAAACTATTGAAACACATCATACACCAATGCAAGAAGCTAAAGCTGGAGATAATATCGGTTTCAATCTAAGGGGAATATCCAAAACTGATATTCGACGTGGAGATGTTATTGGTAAACCTGATAATCCACCTACGATAGCTAAAGAGTTTATAGCTCAGATTATAGTTGTTTATCATCCAACAGCTCTAGCTGCAGGATATACACCTGTGCTTCATGCGCATACTGCACAAGCAGCTGGAACAATCATCGAAATAATCTCCAAATTAGATCCAAGAACTGGTCAACCAATGGAAGAAAAACCCAAATCTGTAAAAACAGGTGATGCTGCTTTAGTTAGAATTCAACCATTAAGACCTCTTTGTATAGAGACATTCAAAGAATTTCCAGAACTTGGGAGATTTGCAATGAGAGATATGGGATCTACAGTAGCAGCAGGGGTAATTAGGGAAATTACTCAAAAAGGCGAACCTGAAAATAAGTAAAGTTTACTAATTTTTTTTAATTAAAAATCAGAAACTAATTACTTGCTTCTTCTCCTCCACTAAGGATGCGGGATAACATTGCGGAGAGATCTAAGATCCCATCTTGAGTTATAGAAGAAAATGGAATCAATTCATAATAAAAATCGCTCTTAACAAGATTTCGCAGTATATTACTGCTAAGTACATATTCTGTACACCTTTTTTCTTCAAATAATGCTTCTTCTAATTTTAATGAATCTGATGACCATTCTAACAATTTTTTCCAATGATCACCAACAATATCACGTTTTGATAAAGCTGCAATTTGCGGTACATTCAATCTCATCTTCAGAGAAGCTGCTAAAAGTGCTATTGAAACATAGTTAATTGCATTTGATACTAATGTTGAATCAAAAAGAAATATACTGCATTTTGCATCACATACAAATTTTTCTATGAAATATGGACCACTTTGTCTATAGGCAAATAGCTCTACTTGTCCAGGTGTATCAAATATAGCATAATCTGGATTAAGTGTATCCACTTGTTCTTGAATCTCAGGTAGCCTTGTTGATATCATATCCGATGCAAATATCAGTGCACCATTTGGTCCCAGCTGATATGAATCCATAATTGATGGGAGATCAATATGATCTTTTACATCTACATCTGGAGTGTACGGTAAACTGAAAGCACCAGGGTCTAAGTTTACAGCTATTGTTGTTGCTCCTTTATCTGAATACCAAGTCTTCAAAATAGAAGTTAGAAGTGATTTTCCTGCTCCTGCTGTACCTGTTAAAAATATTGCATACAATTTAGATGTAATCGATAATTAATAGTGCTATTAAAAAGATATGATGATGCTGAAAAAACAATTTATTCATCATTAAAAATATAAATCAATTTAATGGACCCATAATTATATCTTCATTGCGTTTACATTCCATTTTCATTCTTCAGTATATAATCTAATAATTCAAGTATCTCTGAAATTAGTGATTCAACCATTATGATTAAGCGATATCATATTGTTTAGTTTGAATTTTCTTAATATTTCTTCCCGTAATCTTTTTCGGTAACTATCTTTAATCATATTGAGATAGAAATTGGTACAGTGTCCAGAATGTAAAACAGATAACAAGAAACCTTCAAGAACATGGAAAATTTTAGATGAACCAAATCGTTTTGGGGTTTTCAATGAACGTGGGGTTGGTATATTCCAATGTTTTAGATGTGGAACAACATTTCCATCGGTAGTGGGTAATAGACAACTAGCTATAGTGGATGCCAATAAATATGCACAACTAAATAAACGAATTACTGCTCTCATAGACGAGAATACGAAACTCAAAGAAGAAGTAGATGTTGTTAGCTTACAAGCAAAAGTAGATGCACTTGAAAGAGAGGTTTCAGCATTAATAAATGAGAAAAAAGAGCTTCACACAAAACTTTCACGATACAGGTAATTTAGACCAAGTTCCGTATCTCACTGGGGATTGTTGTCTTTGAGCATTTTTCTGAACATCCGAGTTATTTGATACGCTTGAATTAGTTTTTTCTTGTTGTAAATCACTGCTCTTCACTTTTCTTTCTAATCTTTTTTTCACCATTTTCAAGTTATTGATTTCGTCCTCTAAATTTTTAGCCTTCTTCTCTAACCCTACTGTTGCAAGTGTTTCTTGAATTTTAGCAATATCATGCTGTAAATGTGATTTAGTTAATTCAAGATTTTTTATCTTTGCTTCTAAGACATCTTTTTTATTAATTAAATCAGAATTAAACTCCATGATATGTTCTCTGATTAGGATTAAAGATATTTTTATCTTTTACTTAGATTGCGAAAAGATATTGATAAACATATTAAAGCACTTTCACGCAATGTTTGTGACTATATGGAGACTATCTGATTCAAATTACTGAAGATATCTTTCAAATCTGAGAAATATCTTTGAGTTTAAAGTGAATTCGTAGGTCTTGAAGTATAAGCCCATATTGTAACAGCTAAAACAGTTATGAATGAACTTGCCATTCCTGCCACCATTGCACCTACGATTTGGCTGTCAAGAGACATCAATGATGGTATTATTGAAACCGTCATTTGACTAATTCCAGGATAAGCAAGATATCCTATGAAACCTAACGAGAAACCAGCGACCCATATTCCTATTATGCCCATTAATCTACTCATTTGTTAATCAATTACTTAGTAAAGGTTTTTTTTAATTTATTCAAGTTGAACAAAAATGATTTACTGCCAAGTGAACAATCATTGTCAATAATTTTATTCCATCATACCTGAAAAAAAATTGCCTCATCTGGATGATGAAACAAGTTAGTTAATCTCTAATAGCGAAGATTGAATCAGTAAAAATTAATCTATTATATTCTGAGACAAGATCATTATCTGATTCACTAGGCGTTATTAAAATCGACAAGAAAGATGGATCTGTCGCACGAATCATATCGTATAGGGTTACAGAAACGGAATTTGATTATAGGGGCATCAGTTCTAATCAAATAGTTCACACAATATTCAGTGTTTATCCCATGGGGTAAACGTGAAAAAAAAGCAGGCAATGAACATGTGGATAATAGATGTTTATCCACTACAAAAAAACTGCATATAAACACAATTATTTTTCAAGTTATAAATAGGTAAACCTACTGACCATGCTAAAGGGGAAAGATATTCAGTTGGGTGAACTACGGAAGGATTATTTTACAAATAGAATAGTTTTAACATCTTCAGAAAAAAACGAACCACCAAAACTTAGAAAAGAAGATAAACATATTGCGAAAAAAAAATCGATAGAACCAAAATGTTCTCTATGCCCAGGAAATGAAAAAAAAACTAAACCTGCAGACATGGTTCTAATTCAAAAAGAAGGTGCACTAATAAAAATGAGTGACGAAGAAGATGACCCAGTTAAAGGATGGATAATTAGAGTCATTCCAAGCAATAAACCTGCGGTAACACCAACACCTGAACGCGCATATAGTGATCGACCATTATACAGTGAACCTTCACATGGTCACCACTATATTATGATCACATCACCTAATCATTATGAAGATTTCACAAACATGTCAATCGAACAATTGATAAATGTCTTAACTTCAATGCAAGATAAAGTTAGAGGATTATATGGTCAGAAAAAAGTTTCCTATGTAGCAGTTGTAATGAACATAGGTAAAGAGGCTAGTGCAAAATATGATCATCCCCATCTTGAAATAATAACGTTACCATGTTTACCGCCTATAATTGAGCAAGAAGCTTTAGCTGCTCAGAAATCAATGAATGAACTAGGGATATGTCCCATGTGTGCTGTAATTAATGTTGAAGTTGGAGGACCTAGGCAGATTCTAGCAACAGAAAATTTTGCAGCAATAGCGCCGTGGGCATCGTCTCAAAGCTACGAGTTTTGGATAATACCAAAGACTCATAAAACGAGTTTTCTTAAATCCACACAAAAGGAAATTTCAGATCTAGCTTTGATTCTCAGATGCACATTAGGAGGAATGTCAAGAGCTCTTGATACGCCACCATTTAATCTTGTATTCCATTTATCTTCTGAAAAGAAGACTACCCGTCAACTTCATTGGCACATAGAAGTATATCCTCAGAAAAGTAGATTGGGGGGTCTTGAAAAAGGGATGGGTGTTTATTTCAATCAAATTAAACCAGAACAAGTTGCTGGCGAGTTAGGTGAATATTCTAGACATGAATTGGCCAAAATTATTGGTATTAAATAATTGAATCTTAATCGATGTTCAAAAGATCTGCTTTTGTAATAATCCCTACAACTTTTTCTCTCTTTGATACAAGTGCAGCTTGAAAAAAATCAAAAACAGAATATAGAAGTTCAATTGGAGTATCTTCACTGACTACTGGGAAAGAATCCTCCATCACAATTTTAACTTTTTTTTCAAATATATTTTGTGGATTACTTGCATCTTCAAGTAATCTTAAAATTGTTCTTTCAGATAGTGACCCTACTGACTTTTCATCTTCAAATATTGGAAGTTGAGATATGCAATGCGTACGCATGAGTCGAGCTGCATCTTTAACACGGTCATCACTTGACATGCCGATTATATGTTTTGCCATAATATCTTTAGCTTTTTTTGAATTTTTTCGCCTGATATTTTCTAACGCATCCGATAATGCTTTTATCTTTAGATATGATGGATTAATTTTTCCTGATTCAATCTTCGCTATTAGAGATTGACTAACTTGTGAAATAGAAGATAATTGATATTGAGTTAGACCAAGTTGTCTTCTTACTTTTTCAATATCCTTTGGTTCAAGCATTTTCATTAGAATAATATATCTGCATATTTATTATTTTCTGAATGTATGATTGTGTTCTTTATACACGCGTCCGCCCATGATGTTTTTACCTTTGACCCCATGGGGTAAATGATGAAATAAATTCGTTCAAAGTAATGGTGAATTTTAAAAGAAACACACAGAGATCTAATTATTAATGAATTTAATTAAAGAAGATGTTATTGATATATTCGTATCAACGAATTAACGAAATAGAATAATCCCTTATGTATGGGAAACTATCATTTAGCCCTTATAATGGTGGAACATCATCATCACAGAGTAAACAAATATGCATATGTTGCCAGTTATATTTAATTATCATTAATAAAAAATTTCAATAATGCCCACATAATTAATTTGCAAATCAACACATTTATTATGGTGAAATTTTAATTAATACTGTTTCTTTTATTATTCTTCAATTGCAGTATCGTAGTTTTTTTTATCATTATTTAATGGTTAAACATAGTAATGATAATTTATCCTTTCACGATCTACAATTGAAGATACAATCCCAATATAGCGCAATTGAAAAAAAATTCGTTATCGTTAATGTTATTAGAGGTATTTCATATCCATATTTTAATAATAACTGTATTTTTAACAACGATAATATAAAGTAAGTATATTAAGTTTAATCTTACTATTCTCACCTCATTCATCATCATCTACATGTTCAATTTAATTTTTATTGGCATGTCATCATTCCATGATAAATCATTTTTCTGACTTTCAATATCTAAACATCATAGTGAACGATATTTTAATCAATATTGATCAAAATCATCATTCAAGAGATCAAAAACAAATCCTAAGACAATATCTAACTAGATATCTAGCTCGATATATTACATATTTGTCATTATCAAATATCATCTATTCAACATCTTTCAAATCTGAATGAATATCGCCGTATCATATTTTTATCAACAATTGTTTATTTTTATCACTGGCGTTTATTTTGTGTTTACCCCATGGTGTAACATTGAAAAAACTCACATGACATCTATTAAATAAGACCAATCGAATTTTTTATAAATAGGTTTAGTTTAATTTTGCTACCATCCACATATTTTATTAACAAAAATTATTTAAATCTCATCTTAACGGAATCATAATTCTATATTAGAAATTAGTTAGGTGCTATTTTATAATCACCATATTGTCTGAGGTTGTTTTGCTGTTCGAGTACCTATCTCGATTCTACGTTTATTTTTTCCAATCTTCGTTACTGAAATCAATCCTTGGATCTCAAGATGAAATAAAACATTATTTAATTCTTGGTCATTGATGTTTATCTTTATCTTTTTCAGCTCCTTTTTTAAATCATCGTCAGTAATATTATTGTATTCTTGAACTAATTCGGATATTATCGTTTTCAGATGATTCATCGGAATGATTTAAGACTGTAGTAGTATATATACCGTTTTAATTATTAATGTAAGATATTTAGTGTTTTATTTGTCATCCCTATAGATTCTTCTCTAGTATATCCGCCAGAGATAGCTCTTATGGCATCTATGTTTTCAGGAACCGTAATAGCTTCTTGAGCTACACCCATGTAAACATATAGTTCACTATCGATAATTCTTATTGAATCTTTCCAAACAGCAAGTTCAAAAAGATCACTCCTACATCTCCCGAGTTCTCGTGCATAGTCAAATAATTGACCCGTTGATTTAAATCCATCTTTGCCAGAAATCAATATTATTCGTGTCATATCGCTCAAACTATCGATTATTTGCTCTTCAGTAGTTTTGTTATTTTTCAATGAAATGATCAAAGTATGTAAATGTAGATGGGTTGTCGGTATTTTAACTGCAGTAGTTATTATTCTTAGATTAGGCAGGACTGTATTTACATCTGGACCATGATGTGAAGGTATTTTAATCGGATCAACAGAAACAGCATCTATAATTCCTTTTCCTGTATCATCTGGATCAGTTGCTCTTCTAATGATCATTGCCCTAACTCGTTCTATTCCAAAATTCAAATCTAACGAGCTTAGAATCCTGCAAAGACCAGTAGTGTTACATGAAACTACTCTAATTGACTTCTTTCCTTTTGCTTTTTCATAATTACATTGAGCAACAAACGAGTTCTCAGCAATTTCTGGAGATTCTCCACCTTGATAAATCACTCTTACACCATAATTTTCATAAACTTTTCTATTTGTAGCTCCAACATTACTAGGAGATGCATCTACTACAATATCAATTTTGTCCAATAGATCCTTAAGTTCACCTGATACTTGAATCTTAGATTCAGCAAATGTTTTCGTGCCCTCATTATCTACAGAAAATAATGAGAATCCTTTTGCAATCGCTAGTCTTGCTTTATAATCAGGTTTTTTTTTCACTACACCTATTAGATCCATATCTGGTTGTGCTGAAATGGCATCCGCGACTCTTCTTCCAATGACACCATATCCTACCACGCCTACTTTGATCATTTTATTTTCTTCCTTGCTGATTTATCTAATACTTCAAGTAAAGGTAATTTTTTTCCTGCAAGAAAGAGTACTAGTGCCCCACCAGCTGTGCTAACATGGTCAATCAATTCTTTTCTACCAATTCGTTCTAAAGCTGCAGATAAATGTCCTCCGCTTACTATAGTTGTTCCAAATGATGATGCCATTGCCCGTAAAAGTTCTTCTGTTCCTTTACTAAATCTATTATCTTCAAACATTCCTGGTGGGCCACTCATAAATATTGTACCTGAACTTTTAATTATTCGTGAATAATTATCGATTGTCATGCTTCCTATATCCAATATTTTATCGTTTGGCTTCAATTCCTTAATTAAGACTTCTACTCTAGAATCATTTGACATAATTGCCACATCTTTAGGCATTTCAAATACATCTGGGTGATTAGTAAGAAGTTTCTTTGCTTGTTTCACATATTTCACTTCATCATCGATTCCTAATTTAGCGTCTAATTGACCAGATGCTTTAAGGAAAACATTTCCCACCGTACCTGTTAATAAAACCTTATCTGCTCGATTATTTGCAATTAGAGTATCTATCGCTTCTAAACGATCAGATATCTTTGCACCTCCAAGAACAGTTGCACATATTCCCTTGGCAACATTAAGAAGTTTATTGAGAGCTTTCAGCTCTTTTTCCACAATTCTACCACCACAGGATGGAAGAAGTTCAGAAAACCCTACAATTGATGGACAAGATCTGTGTGCTGTAGGAAATGAGTCAAGAACACAAGCATCGAAAAGTTTGTATAAACGTTGTACTAGCATAGTTTTTGCTGCATCTTTCGGTATGAATTCTTTATTTTCTTCAGCGGAAAGTCTTAAGTTATCTAATAATAGTACTTCTCCTATAGATAGCGAATCGATTTTTTTTCGAGCTGTTGGACCAAATATGTCATCTACAAATTTTACTTCATAACCTAAAAAGTTAGCAAGTGCTTCTGCATGTTGCTCCAAGCTAATGAAGTCATTTCTTCCTACACGTCCTTGATGTGATGCAACTACTACTTTTGATTTCTTGAGGTCCCGTATAGTGACAGAAGCTTCTTTTATTCTGTTAAATTCCATAAGTTTTCCTGTTTTTGGATCTATTGGTGTATTCATATCTACTCTTACAAATACAGTTTTACCTGTGATATTCATATCTTCGATAGAAAGCATCCTTAATACCATTTTTGATTACCCTGGTTGGTTAATATTCGTCATTCTGGACTTGATAATCAATCTAGGATTACACATAATGACTTTCGCCTTATAACCCATTAACTATTCCCAATTTCACTGAACATTGGCCTTAAAAATATATCGTGTTGGCATTGATAATTTTCAAAAGAAAATGTAATGAAGTCCTTTTCTTATGTTGCAGTTACTTTTCCGCTACTTTTGCGTTGCTTCTGAGATGTAGCTTTAACTGTACAAACATGTCTATCTTTATGAATATAACAATATGTTGCTGAGCAACTTTTGCATTTGAAGAAATATCCTGTACCTAATTTTTGGCTACACCATCCACAAGTTATTTCTTCTTGCTTTTGTTTTTTTGTTGTGCTCAATTATTTTAACCTTCTATTATCTTTCGTTGTTCACTTGAATTACAATTTTCCAAATTTCATATAATTTATATTAAGTGAATAATATGAGACTTCTTAGTTAAGAAACTAATTAAATATTTTTCAATTTATGTGAACAGAAAGTTACCTGAAAATTATTAATCAATTGAATAAGAAAGTTTCAACAACGTTGACCCATGCTTTAGATGTGTTTTCTGGTGAATATCCTCCTCCACCCATTGTTACAATTCGTCCACCACATAATTTATGTGCTAATTGATGTAGTTTTTCAGCTGCAAATCGATATGCTTGAGGCGAATATTCCAAATGGGATATTGAATCATTTTTCAATCCATCTCCGCCACATTGAAAAAATATTATTTGTGGCTCTATTTTTAATATGAATTTTTCTATCTTGTGAAAGACTTTTTTGAAGCCATAGTCATTAGTTTTTGGTGGCACTGGAATAGATAATTTTGTACCTTCTGCTTTTCCATTACCAACTTCTTCTGCAGGTCCTGTCCCGGGATATAGAAATCTGCCATCTTCATGAATGTCAGCAATGAAAACCTGAGGATCGTCATAGAATGAATAAAAAACACCATCTCCGTGGTGAGCATCAATATCTATGTACAATATTCTTTTCAGATCATACCTTGTTTTTGCTTCAATAATTGCTATGGCAGGATCATTAAAGACACAGAAACCAGCTGCTGCTTCTCGTCTAGCGTGATGAAGCCCACCTATTGGATTGAAGGCATGATCAATCTTTTTGCTCATTACCATGTTTAATCCATGTAAGGTAGATCCAACTACATATTTTGAAGCTTCGAATACACCTTTAAATGCTGGGGTATCTCCTTGGTCTAACATTCCAGTACCTTTTTTTGAAAGATTCTTAACAAAATTTATATATTTTTGACTATGAAAAAGACGAATATCTTCCTCAGTTGCCATCACTGGTTTAATGATTTCAATATCTTTAGATAAATTCAATTTCTTCTCTTTAATTAACCGCCAAAACGATTTTCCCCTCAAACCTGACATTGGATGCCCTGATGGGAATGAGTAAGTTGTAGAAGCTTCACCATAAAAAACAGCAACTTTTTTTGGTTTATGTATCAAATTTTGATATCCTCATAAGATTAAAGTGTTAATTGTTTTTATCTATTTCAATGTCATTAGTTTAATCTGTTTTTTAAAAAAAGATTTCCGGTCATCCATTTCAACATTGAAATGAATGTTTTTTCATTAAAAATAATATTTAGATTATTTCATAAAATAGTAAGTCAAATCATTATTATTAATTTATTTATGCAGTAACTTTTTTGTTGTTCTAAGTCCTTTCCACTTAATCCAAGGCTTTACAATATCTGCCCAATCATCATGAAAATCGTTTGAGTGAATCTGAAAAGCATTATATGCCACCGGTAGGGATGATTTGCAGATTGGACAATATCTTTTTCGTGACCAGTTGTCTATGTCTACGCTCCAGTTTTCTGGGAATAATTCATCTCTGATTTCTATGAATTTTTCTCGCAGAATCCGACGTTTTAAGTTTAGAGGGTTGTAAGTGGAACCTAGGTTATCTGTATGCCTTTTTTCTTCACTTAGTTTTGAATCCGCCTGCATATCAAATCATTTATTTCAATATACTTATTTTGGTATTAGTTGTCTAACCAATCTTTTTTTTACAAAATAGTGACAACATCATTGACTAAATAATGATGCTTTCTAAAATATTTACGGTTTTTTTATAATTTTATTCCAGATATGTGGTTTATACTAACCATTTTTTGGAGAACATTCATTCACTTTAGATAGCCTTAACAAATTTCTGAATTAAATGCTTAAGACTCGCATTATACTTTTTTATTTTTTGTTTTTCTGAATTAATTCCCATAAGTAAGATTGTTTGTCTAGATATTTTTTTTAGAGGTTTGGAGTTAACAGTAAGTTGACTAAACATTTCATGAAACAATGGTGGTTTATCACTGATTAGACATTTAAATTCATATAATTCTTCAATGGCTTTTGTTATTTCCAATCCAAGATAACAATGCGCATCTAAAATTGCATGAGATTTAACTAGATAATTACTAGTTGCTTCAGTAAACTTGTATGCATTTATATGGTCATTAAATATGGGTGAATGCGAAAAGATGCATCCAACTTGTAATATTTCTCTGAATGCCTCTAATCTTCGAGCAACTGAAACTTTTGTTGCTAAGTTAACACCTGAAGCACCAGACCAGATATCAAACATGCCAGGTTTTTTTATTATTTCACTTCGAAATTCATTTAAGAGATGAGTGTCATGTGGAACTTTGTTTCTTAGGGCTATGGTTGCCCTTGCAAAATTATTAGCTGAACACAATAACCAAAAACCTGCTTCAAGAGTATTGGCCCTATCAATTGAATCTTTTGACCGACCTAAATATGATAATGATTTGAATAGAACATTTTTTGCATATTGTTGCAGATGTTTTGATCTGTTCGCCTTTATTTTATGTACAATTGGTATAAGATCCCAACGGGGATCTGATATAACATTCATATCAACCAAAGCTAACATGATCTTATTATCCGATGCATTCTGAACTGTATTTTTATCTAAAAAAAGGAGTTCTATAAAATTATTTTTTGAAATACGTCTTTCCATCCTTGTTGCACCTTGATGTACAATTAAATAATTATATTCACATGTGGGATGTGGTTCACCAGAGGAACGGCATCCAGTAATCCCAATCGGGTCTTCAGGAAATTCTTTCTTAAGTTGCTCAACGTTTTCTTTTGCTGAACTCTGAGAAATAACCACAAACTTTCAATTATATTAAAAGTATTAATGCGTTTAAGTTTTTATTTAAAAACACTATTAAATTAAGAATAAACTGAATAATGATTATTTTTTATTATTTCTTGATATCAATTGGTTTAGTGATTCTTAACAATTATATTACTCTGTAAAGTTATCAATAATATCTTTTCACCAATCTTCCTCTTCGATATCCTTTGTTTTTTTTCTTTGCCATACAGACCTAATTACAATTATGCCAATCACTACAGCTATGGCTGCAACAAATATTTCTAGAAATGGAAAAGGTGCAGGAAAAATTAAGATATCTATTATTTCATTCTTAGCATCTTCTGAAAGATACCATATTCTGGCAGTTGGGTCTGTCTGAAAAAAATTCAGTAAAAGATTACCTGATTTCTCTAGACCAGATGAAGAAGGATGAACACCATCATCACTATAATCAAAGCATTGCCAAGATAGGTTGTTATCTTTACGAATTGTTGTACCATCAGCCCATAAATAGGGGCCCCATCTAAGCAGTGGTGCTTTTACTGGCCCTTTCATAGGATCATAATTGATATCTAAATCTCCATTAATCTGAGATTCGATGAGCCATTTTACTGAGAAACCTGTTTGATATGAATATGGTTCTAATGCTGCGTTAGTGGTATAACCCCCATAACTCCTACTTGAGATATAAACGATGCTAATGTTGGGGTATTTTTCTTTAAGAACCTGTACAATTGTTTTTAGCAATTCTGTAAGAGTTTCTGCATCTTCTGGAAATCCTTTTGATGACCTACTTACTTCTTTTAACCAAACTATTTGCACTTGATTTACTGATACTCCATTTATTTTTAGACGATTTTCTACTGCATTCCAATAAGTTGAATTTTTATTTGCAACTGAAGTTGCACCTACTCCCTCAATTGCACCATTTACTAATACTAAATTAGGATTTTTTAGAGGATCAGATAGTGAAAGTTGTCTAAAAGTTAGAAATTCCATTGATGTGATTGACATTCCTATAGAAAGAAGAACTATAGTTCCATTTGTGATGGATGGTTTTCCATATGTATCTAAAGGTTGGATATCTGTAGCGGTCTCAATTCCAGTATTCTGAAATTCAACTGGTGGTGTATTTCCATTAGGATATAATCCACCTTCTTTCCCACGATATAATTCATCATTCATTTCTGTTATCGGTATTAATCCAGTTGAAGTTGTTCTACAATCTGCTGCATTGACTATTGGAATAAATAAGACGGCTATAAGATTAAACAGCAATAGTATGCAAAGAAACATAGTTATGCATGATAATCGAAAAGAAGAAATATCTGAATGAAAAACCATAGTGAAATCAAATCAGTCAGTCATTTTTTGAATGATTTATACCATTCTATAATAATTTATAAAGTTATTGAAAAAGACCAAAACAGTTAAATACGTTTTATAGAAATATAAAAAAATCCGCGTAATATAAGTTTTTATGGTGAAATTGATGCAAAATAACAAAGATGAATATTCACGTCTTAAACGTTTGAAGAAGTCTGTAGGTAATTGCCCTAGATGTGGAAAGGGTCCAATGGTTATTGATTCAGTTGGAGGAGAGTTATCCTGCAGTCAATGTGGATACGTAGTGAAAGAAAAAATTGAAGAATCAGGTCCTGAATGGAGGGCATTTTCAAAGGAAGAAAAAGATGATAGAAGTAGAACAGGTATTCCTGCATCTCTAGCTATGCACGATATGGGACTTGCAACTGTAATTGGTATTGAGAATAGAGATGCCTCAGGAAAATCTTTACCTACTTCAATACGGTCAACTATTGAGAGACTGAGAACTTGGGATGGTCGAAGCCAAGTTCACGAACCAGTAGATAGAAATTTGAGGCAGGCTTTTAGTGAACTTGACAGACTTACCGATAAATTAAATGTTGGTGATGCAGTAATTGAGAAGGCTGCATATATTTACAGAAAAGCACTTGAGAGAGGATTAGTTAGAGGTAGATCTATTTCTGCGCTGATAGCTGCATCTATTTATGCTTCTTGCCGAGATACTGAAACACCTAGAACATTAAAGGATGTTGCAGCTGTTAGCAATGTTAAGAAGAAAGACATTGCACGTTGTTATCGTCTTTTGCTTAAAGAGATGGACCTCCGGATGCCAGTAGTTGACGCAACTAAATGTATTTCTAGAATAGCAAGTAAGTCAGGACTCTCAGAGGTTACCAAAAGGAAGGCACTTGAGATATTAAAACGAGCTTCGGAAACAATGACTTCAGCTGGAAAGGATCCTATGGGATTAGCAGCTGCTGCACTATATGTTGCCTGTGTAATGCAAGGTGAAAACAAAACTCAGAAGGATGTCGCAGAAGCAGCTGGTGTAACAGAAGTTACAATTCGAAATAGATACAAAGGTCTAAAAGCAATACTTAACATTTAGCATCTAAATTCTTTGTTGCATCCTATTCTTTGTCTTTAATTATTACCTTAAAGAATTGTGATAGTCTATTATCAAATATTTTTCCAGGTTTTCTTTTTTTGAACATATCTTTAGAATTACTAATCAAAATTTAAAATAAAGATTTACTTCTTGTTAAGATGATACCGCAAAAATTTACTGAAAAGTATCATTTTGCATATTTATTCAATATAATCATTCCAATTGAAAGAATACCAGTAATTAAGATTAATGCTTCAAATGCATTTACCAGAAAACTGCTTTCTGCTACCTGATTACAAGCTCCAATAGAAATGTTATCTGCGCAAGTAAAGTAAACATAGGAACTAGGAAGAAAATTAAATGACCAGTGAAGCATTACAGTAGTTGGAAAACCATTCTTAAAATATACCCATCCCAATAATATTCCAGCAATTGTTGCAGATGGTAGCTTTCCAATTGCCCAAGATGACCCATATGCCAAATGAGATGCACCAAAGAAAAAGCCAGAGAATAAAATAATCAATATAATAGGCCAACGATATTCATTTAAATGCAGATTAATCTTCTGTTCTAGATACTTTGAGGGATGCCAAAGTGCTTTCAAAGAGCTCAAATTATTGTTTCGTCCCATTAGTATGAAAAGAACTACTCCACCTATCAGAGTTATTCTGAATCCTACTTCCTCAACAATTGGAGCAATTGACACCATTGTGAATGCTCTGATGGGAGTATCTTGGGGTGTTGTTCCCATCGGTATTCCAACTTGATTCTGAACAAATTCTATGATGTAAAAAGATACTAACATTATTGAGAAGTAGACGATAACTGTTATTATTGCATTTTCATTTAAAGAAAATTGATTTCTTTTCTTAATGTGTCGTATTACACCTAATACGGATAATTTAGGTCCATTTAACAATATTACAAATAAAATAAGATATATGGACCATAATACAGAAAAAATCTCACCTAATGTAATTGAAGTAAATATTGGGACGGGTAATCCAAATATGAATAGAGAAAAAAAAGTAATAGGATCTGCGATTTCCGCGGCACCGAGTTCAGTACTAAATACTGCATATCCTCCTAAAACAAAAGAAAAAAACATGAATGCAATAACGATTATGCAGGTAATGGCAAAAAAATAGGAATATGCTTGAAGAATTCTTTTTCTAACGCTTATATTTTGTGTACCTGCCATTGCACTTTTCTCCATTTTTATTCTTCAATTAATATAATTTTAATGATTTAATTCTTATCTTCGAGTGCAACCGAACCAAAATATCCACATGAGTTACAGGAGTATTCTTGTGGTAACAACCATCCTCCTAAATTAGATGTTGGTTTTACTTCTTTAAGACAATGAGGACAAAGTTTTTTTTTTTTAGATATTACACGTCTTATTTTGATTCCATCCACCTAAATCATCTCTATAAAGAGAAGATGATACTATCTTATTGAACCTCTATAGAAGATTCAATAAATCCAAGTTGAACTAATTGATCTTTAATTATACTCCTATGGTCCCCTTGAAGAAGAATATATCCATCCTTTGCGGTTCCGCCACATGCAAATTTGTTTTTTAGTTGTTGTGCTATTTTTTCCAGATCAGTTCTTTTTGGATTTAGTCCTTCGATCATTGTAGTTGGTTTTCGAAATCTTCTCATTTCGAGTCGAATAACTATTCGTGTCTCTTCTTTTTCTAACTCTTCACATACGCAGAGGTCAAGTGGTAAACCACAGCTACTACATATTTCTGTCAATTTTTTACCTTACCACACAACGTAAAATTGTTTTTTTTTGTTAAGAACAGAGTGTAGGTTTTATGAATAAGTTTTCTCAGCGATACTCTAAGCATATGTAAATATAATTCTCCAATAAGGCTATTTAAGTATTTTATGCTTTTTAATATTTTTACTTTTAAAATTTTAATCACTTAGAATGTTATTAGTCATAACACAAGGGTTTTTTTAGGTGTACATTTATTATCAGAATCAGATGTCGTTTTGAAAGATGATATTACGATAAAAGCTTTAGATAGATTATCTGAAATGATTCAGGATACTAAGACAGGATTTGACCCTGATATTTTATTTAATTGGTACAAAATAATAGAATCTGAAGCCAAAGAAGCTTGCCCCGAGAAGCTTAGGGATAGTATTAAGGTAATCCAAGATCCACTATTACCAATGAAATTTGAATTAAAATCATCCCGAAGATCTGCGAAATATGTTGTTGAAGCAATTAATCGAAATTTATCTAGTATGCCATTCACTACTAGATTATATTTTCAAAAGCTTGAAGAGATGATTGATAGTGAAGCAGCATTATTTGAAAATCGAGATAATGAGTAAAAATCCTTAAATAAAAAAAATTACAACTATCCAATATTTTAATAATTAATCAATCTAATTGAAATTTTAACTCTATAATGGTTATAATTGATTATTCTGTTTCATCAATTTTCTTGAAATCAGCTTAAATCAATAAATGCTCCAATCAGTAAATATGATGATTATACTCCAATATTATAAGGATAAAAGATATTTACGATAGGAAACGTCTGTTATTTACGGGGTGTTGTTCGTTCCCAAGTGATAATTTAGGTGGTTTCAAATATTATACAGGAATAGATGAGGCATTAAAAAAAGTATTCAAGTCTATGAAGCATAGTAAGGTTAGGAAAGAAACAATTTTATTAAAAGAATCTTTGGACAGAATAATTGCATCAGATATTGTTTCAAATGTGAATATTCCTAATTCGAATAGAGCAGCTATGGATGGATATGCAGTAATTGCTGAAGATACGTTTGGTTCATCGGAGAATAATCCTGTTATTCTTGAAGTAGTAGGAAAAGTTAGGATAGGCGAAATTCCATCGATAATAGGGGGCCCTAGAAAAGCAATAGGCGTTGCAACAGGATCCAATATACCGAAAGGAACTGATGCTGTCGTTATGATTGAATATACAAAGGTAGAGAAAAATAATTTGCATATAGTTAAACCTGTAGTACCATGGCAAAATGTTTCAAAGATTGGAGAAGATGTAAATAAAAGACAAGTAGTAGTGAAAAAAGGGATTCGAACAACACCACAGGACATTGGAATTCTTGCTGCATTAGGTTACAAAAAAGTAACAGTTATGAAAAAACCTAGAGTAGCTGCAATCTCAACAGGAGATGAATTAATAGATCCAGGAGAGATTCAAAAAGATGCAAAGATATATGATATAAATAGGCACATGACGATGGCGTCAATCATAAAAATGGGAGGAGAACCTTATGATCTTGGAATAGTGAAAGATAATTATGTTGATATCGAAAAACGGTTAAAAAAGGCCATTGCTAAAGCAGATATTGTGACGATATCCGCTGGAACATCAGTTGGTGAAAAGGATATTGTCCCATCTGTTCTTGATTCTCTTTCTGGAAAAAATGATTTAATACATGGTGTCTCTTTACGACCTGGATATCCAACTGGTCTCGTTGTGATAGATGGAAAACCAATAATTTCTCTTCCAGGATATCCTGTCTCAAATGCAGTAGCATTTCGTGTATTTCTCAGACCATTAATATCCTATCTTTTAGAAACTGAGGAAAATATTGATTATTCTGTTAAGGCGAAATTGTCTAGAAGAGTAGCAAATATAGGAGGATTAAGAACATTCGTCAGAGTAAGATTATTTATTGATCAAGATAAATGGATAGCTGAACCAATTATGGCTTCTGGTGCAGGTGTTATTTCGAGTCTTACAGGTGCAAATGCATTACTAATTATACCTGAAGACAAAGAAGGAATAGATGAAGGGGACGAAGTAGAAGTAATCTTATTGAGACCTTTAAAGGCAAGAAAGAATGGTTGAAAGAAAGATATTCAAGACCTTGATGTCATCTGAAGATGCCCTAATCAAACTTGGTAAGCATTGCAAAATTAAACCCAAAGAAATTGAAAAAAGAGCAATTTTAGATTCTTCAGGGATGATAATAGCTGATGATATTGTTTCAAGTCTAGATGTACCTAATTTCGATAAAGCATCAATGGATGGTTATGCGATAGTAGCCTCAGACACATTTGGTGCAAAAGAAGACCAACCAATTAAATTAGAAATAACTGGGGTGTCTCAACCAGGTGCACCACCTTCTGGAACGATAAACACTGGTAAAGCAATTGAGGTAGGTACCGGCGCTCCCATACCTGGTGGAGCAAATTCTGTAGTCATGGTGGAATATACTCAGATAATCAACAAAGAACTTAGAGTTTATAGAGCTGTTTCACCTGGTGAGAATATAACTCCAGCTGGAAGCGATAAAAGAGCAGGCGAAATTGTCCTTCGAAAAGGGCAGATAATATCTTCTAGAGAAATTGGAGTTCTTGCAGCAATCGGTTTAAATAAAGTGCCAATTTATCGCAAACCCAAAGTCGCTATAATTTCTATTGGAAATGAGTTAGTTAAACCTGGAAATGTCTTAGAATATGCTCAAATTTTTGACATTAATTCAAATAGCGTATCTGCATCAGTATTAGAGAATGGTGGTTCACCTCTTAATCCAGTTATTGTTGGAGATAACAAGAGAATAATTAAAGATGCAGTAATAAGCGCCTTACAAGAAGCTGATATTGTTTTAACTTCAGGGAGTACATCAGCAGGAGCAGGGGATATTCTCAATACTGTTATTGAAGAATTTGGTTATCCCGGTATAATTGTACATGGATTAACGTTAAAGCCAGGAAAGCCAACTTTGATTGCAGTTATTAATAAAAAACCTCTCATAGGGCTTCCTGGTTATCCTACATCTGCACTAATGATCTTCAAATTGATTGTAGCACCTATAATAAGAAAAATGGCAGGTCTTCCAGTGAACAATGAAGAACCCAATATTTCTGCAAATGTTGCTAGGAAGGTTTTTTCAATTAAGGGCAAACGTGAATTAATGCCAGTTCATCTTATCTCATCTTTAAGTGGTTTTTCAGTATATCCAGTTGCTTACGGTTCTGGTGCAATTAGCACTATGGCTTTGGCTGATGGTTATGTGGATATTCCTAAGAATCAAGAGTTTCTCGAAGAAGGAGATGAAGTACAGGTAAAGCTCTTCAGTCCAAATGTTCAACTAGCCGACTTACTAATAATTGGAAGTCATTGTACAGGAATTGATTTAATTCTTCAGCATATGCGAACAAAGATGCCGAATCTAGTGTCCAAGGTAGTAAACATTGGATCAATGGGTGGTTTAAATTCCATATTAAGAGGGGAAGCAGACATATCTGGTGTTCATATTCTTGATGAGAATACTAATGAATATAATATTGAACAGCTTAGGAGTCAAAAATTGTTTGATCAAGTTTCTCTAATTCGTGGGTATAGTCGAGAACAAGGATTCATTGTCACAAAAGGTAACACAAAGGGCATAACAAGTTTAAGTGATTTACTTCGAGACGATATAGTTTTCCTTAATAGGAATCCTGGCTCAGGGACTCGCATATTAATAGATTTTAAATTAAAAGTGTTAGCTAAATCTATGAATTTATCTTTTAATGATATAAAGAAAAAAATTGACGGTTATAATGTGGAAGCTAAATCTCATCAAGCCATAGCAGCATCAATTGCACAAGGTAAGGCAGACGTTGGAATAGGTATAAAGACAGTTGCCCATTTCTATAATTTGGATTTTATCCATTTAGATGATGAAATGTATGATTTTCTTATTTCATCTAATCGGGCAGAAAAAAAGGCTGTAAAACTCTTCTTCAGCACTTTAAATTCAAAAGAATTTAAGAAATATCTTTCAAAAAAAATGCCTGGTTTAAAACCAAATTCTTTAACTGGCAGAATTATGGATAAATAAACCATCAAAACGTATTTTCTTTGAATATTGTCTTGAGATTAAGAATTGCGATCATTAAATTTAAATCAAATTTTCTTTGGGATTAAGTAAACATATGTTTAGTCTAAAACCTTTTATACACATATTGTAATAAACACAAATGTAGATAACTTTGGTCGCAGATATTTCCCTCTTATTAATTGAGGATTTGCTACAGCTTTTAGGAGCTTTTGTAGTTTTTTCTGTAGCTTTAGTATCATATTATGGATATAAAAAAGTAGAAAGCCCAACTATGTTGCGTCTAACTATAGCATTTTTACTATTGGGCGGAGGTTTTATGCTTTCAGGAATAATTGGGTTGACAAACTTGAATTTGCAGTCACCTACCGCTTTGTGGGTATCTGTAGTTATAATTGGTGCTTCTTCTCTTGAGGCTGCAGGATATTTCTTTTTGGCCTTCTCATATATGATGAATGTAAGAGATTTTGGAAAAACATCCGCAGTTCCTGTTTTTGCACTTGCTGCAGCAGTTCCAGTTGTTGCGTTAAAAGCTATTGCAATATACTTTTTACTGTATGGAATTATTGAGACACTTATTTCATATCTAAAAGTGAGGAAGATTGAAACATTAACTATAGCTTTTGGGCTAGTATTAATTGCTTCAGCAGAATTTATCAGGTGGATTAGCTTCCTATACCCAACAGAAACAACTATTCTAGCTATATCTTTGGTTGTAAGAGTTTTTGGATTTATTACATTATTTGTTCCAGTATTAAAATTTGCATCTTTGCGAGGTAAATACATTTGATTTATAGAACACAAGTTAAGATAATTGCAGATGTTCTTTCCGCTACCAAGGAATCTGATTTCGATAATAGAGGGATTGGAGTAACAACAATAATTCGCAAAGCAAATTTATCTCATCCAAGGTTGATGAAGATTCTAAGTGATTTGGTCAATTCAGGTCTCCTTGAAGAAAATGTTAATGGGAAAACATCTAAATATAAATTGAGCATGAAAGGACAACATTTTCTATTAGAATATAATAAATTCCACGATTTCGCAACTACTTTTGGATTAAGGCTTTAATTATCATATTAATTAATTGTGACTTAGTAAAATCAAACACACCGTTGTTTGAAGAAATAAAATAAAGATATCTGAAAATATTAATATTCAAAGTTAACAAGATTAAAAAATATGGGAGAGATCCTTATTCAGGATCCTCTTTTAACTATTCTTTTCGTGTG